>JAZQPL010000088.1:0-17645 GCA_045628495.1 Acutalibacteraceae bacterium | reverse complement strand
CACGGTGCATATAAATTCAAGCCCGGTCAGAAGCCTCAGCTTCGTTTTGATATTCTTGTAGAAGTTTCAAAGCGTCTCCCCGGCTTCCCCATCGTTCTTCACGGTGCTTCATCTGTTGTTCCTGAGTTTGTTGTAATAATCAATCAGTACGGCGGTGAAATGCCTGTTGCAATCGGTATTCCCGAAGATATGCTTCGTCAGGCTGCAACAATGGCTGTTTGCAAAATCAATATTGACTCAGACCTTCGTCTTGCAATGACAGCTGCCGTAAGAAAGCACTTTGCAGAAAATCCCAGCCACTTTGACCCCCGTCAGTACCTTAAACCCGCTCGTGAAGCTATTGAAGGTATGGTTGAGCATAAAATCAATACAGTTCTCGGCTGTGCAGGCAAAGCATAATTTAACACTTTTAATTTAAGTTAATAATAACCGGATGCAGGATAATCTTTTTTCTGCATCCGGTTTTTGTTTTATATGCAAAAAGAGCCGGGGATTTCTCCCCGACTCCCTGTAATACACTTTTTAATTATGCATTAAAAGTATATGTGTAGAATGTACCGTTGCTCTTATCAAAGATAGTCCATGTTTTGTTAAGACCAATCTTCTTAATAAGACTATTCTGTCCAACAGAAACTTTGAGAATTCCATAAAGTTCAACTGTACCGCAAAGGTCAGCATCTACATCAATGTCAGAACCTGCAAGAGCCGCTGAAACAGCGTCAACCGCAACTTTAGCTTCGCTCTTTGTGATTACATTACCTTCTGCATCAAGGAACTGAAGAGTTGCGTAAACGCTTGCGCCGATACCGCCTGTAACATTAACATCAACTACATCATAGCCGAGAATGCCGAGGCCAAGACCAACACCGAGACAAAGTGAGAAATCACCGGCAGCATTGATCTGTCTGTCAATAACTTCCTGCTCGTGGATAAGTCTGCCCTTGTTATTGATGATTTCGTAGCCTGACTGTTCATTTGATGTAACAACAAGCTGAAGAGAACCGTCAACACCGATTACTACTGAGAAATCAATAGAAATTGTAAGAGAAGTATTTCCGATAGGAATCTCGAACTTAGCAATATCAATTTTTGATTCGCCTGATGATACAGTAAGGTTCTTAACCTTATCAAGGAAAGAAGTTGCGTTTGCTTCTGTTCCGAAATCTTTTTCAGCAAGAGATGCTGCATAAGAACCGCTTACAGTAGTAGTATCTACAAGTTTGTATGTTGAAGTAACATATACTTCGTTAAACTTGAGAGACTTAATGCTTGCATCAAACTTAGTATTGAGTCTGAGATTCTGAAGGTCATACTCTTTGGCAACATTTACGCCACCGTTAGCAAGTGACTTAGAAATGCCGAATGTAAGTCCTTCTTTTGAAAGCTTAATCTTAACTTTGAAGCCCTTTACAGAGAAGCTGAGATTAATCTTTGAGAGAAGGTCAAGGTCTTTAATCTTATCCATAAGATTGCCGCTGAAAAGGTCTTTAATGCTGTCATATTCAGCATCTGTAAGACCTTCGCTGATAACTTCGCCGTTACCGTCAAGAACAGTAGCTGTAGCAAGGTTAGGAGCAAATGAACCTTCGTAATCAACTGTGTCGATTACTTTTTCAGGTGCAACAGATGATGTAGTAACTACATTACCCTTAACTGATTCAGCAAGGAATGCTTCGTTATCAGCAACAAAAATGTCACCTGCTTCAAGGTCAGTGTTCTCAGAGAATGTAAGAACGCCGTCTTCTGCAACGAAATCAGTGTCAACAAGCTTAACGCCGTCTAAATATTCGATGTCGCAAGCTTCTTCTTCGAATTCCTTGTTGTTTGCAAGATAAACTGCATAATCCAAAGCATCCATGCAGTCATCCCAATCCATAGCTCCTGTAGGAACCATGTAGAGAGCGTTAGTTTCAATAACGCTGTTTGCAACTGCAATAGCCACCTTATCATAAGTGGGAAGCTGAGCAGCGTTTTTAATTACAACTGCTTCAAGTTCTTCCTCTGTTGCGGTAAGTCCTGCAGCGTTTACAAGTGTGGTTGCAACAAAGTCTGTTGTAACAGCCTCGTCAACATCAAGCTCGTCAACAGCATAATCAACGAGAACGCCAAACTCTGAAGCTACTTCAACAGCATCAAAGTCCTCGTCTTCAGCAAATCCGAAAGCAAGGTCAACATTGTACAACCAGTCGCCTGTTGACATTGTATCTGTTCCGGGCATAACGAAGCCAGGAACAAGTGATGTCATTACAAGCATGATAATTGCCATGATCATTGAAAGAATCTTTGCCATTTGTTTTTTTCCTCCTTATAAATTTTTGAAGGACCTGCATAATTTCAGGTATAAAGTGGTACAGCGCTAATACCGCTTAAATACTGTGCCCCAAAAGGCACATCTTACTTTATGCAAATTTCCTCCTGTAAAATTATACTATTTCTTTCACAAAAAAACAAGTATTTTCAAAAAATTTTTAACCAAAAATATAGTTTTTTGTGCTAATTGCTATATATTGTAGCTTATTTTTCCTAATATACAGAATTTTGTATTTATTTTGTCTTCATTGTTCATTTTATGCAATATAAAATAAATATGATATAATTTTTTTCAAAAAAGGCTTGATTTTAATCCCGTAATAATATATAATTGGTAGGCACTTCGGGGTGTGGCGAAGTTTGGTATCGCGCTTGGTTCGGGACCAAGAGGCCATGGGTTCAAGTCCCGTCACTCCGACCAGTTTGAGACCGCCTAATATCAACGTTTTTTAGCGCTGAAGGGCGGTCTTTTCCTTTTTTTATTTAATCTGATGGGCGCTAAAAATTAGATAATAATTAGATAAATTAGTTAAAAATCAGTTAATTCATTTTCAGGGACTGATATGTGAAGAATGTTTCAATGATTTTAAGGATATGTTTCGCTTTAAAGTTGAATAGCGTGTAAACTTTAAAAATTATCCGGTGGATGATTTTTAAATGCAGTCGGTAAAATGCAGTTTTCTTTATAAACCAACTGCACAGGCGTTGACGGCAGTCAAGGTAGTTTTTCAAATTTTGTGTAAAGCCCAAAGAATGGTATAAAAAACATAGTGGATACAGGGTGTGTGAGCCGCAGGACGGCTTACACGCCTTGTTTGCATCATAGCGGAAATATCGGGGCATATCAAGGGCGGCTGATTTCTCAGCCGTTCATTTTACCCTTTACATGAGCCGGGATTTCTGCTATTCGGGCAGTCTGTCAGCGAAGAATACTTCAAGCTGAGAATGTATTTCTCCCCAGTCTCTGCGTCTGCCTGTCCATTTTCTTGTAATATAAACCTGTGTCAGATAAAGCATTTTCAGCAGACTGTCATCGTTTGGAAATACAGCCTTGCTCTTGGTTTTTATATGTTCTTAGAATTTTGCGATGAATGATTTCATCAGATTTACAATATAGATTATGAAATCGATTATTCTCTGAATGAAGCTCTTATTGAATCCTTCATCAACAGGCTCATCTGTCGGTGTAACATCCGAAGACATTTCTTCAGCAGGAGCTTCTTCTGTCGGATTCTGGTCAATGAGATTGAGATATTCAACGTAAGCCGAATCTGTCACAAGCTCGGCGGGAGTTTTGGACTGGTCAACTGATGCGAGAATTATTCCTGCCTGCTCAAGAAGAGCAACATCGTTTTCATCGATAACATCATCGTGATTGCAGTCAGCCGCCATATAAACCGCTTCGCCGACCCGTTCTCTTGAAAGAAGTCCGTTCGCGAGACAGTTGACTATGATTGAGTCCGTGCCGTCATACCAACCATCGCCGTTTACATCGCCAAAGATTACAACATTATATTCAACAGATGTCCCATCAGAATATGTCAGTGTTACCTTTGAACCTGTTCCAACATTTCCCTCAGACGGATTTACAGAAACGGTTACTCCATTGTCAAAATGATTATTTGTGATAAACTCTGATACAGTCATTCCTGCGTTTAATCCGATAATTGCATTGCCTTCAACAGTATAGCCACTCAAAGTTTTGACAATAGTTACAGGCACCGTAGCTATATATTTTATACCATTATGTATCACAGAAACAGTAACAGAAGTCTTACCCGGATTTGAAAAATCATATACAACATCGTAGTCTGTTATTTCGGTTTCTACACCATCAAAATATCCGGTAACAACCATACCGCCGGAATTAAAATTTTCATTCAACTTGTATGCTTTTTTATCCGGCTGAGCAGAAATTCTGATTCCGTCAACCACTGGCATCGTGCTGTTAAAGTAAATCTCGTTATAGTCAAATACATTTGATTCCGGATCAAAAAGGTCATTCCACTGTTCTTCGGTGCCTTCAAAATACACTTTGTCAGCATAGCCGCAAATTCCGTAAAATGCAATACTCTCTATGCTTTTCGGAATATATAAGCTATTGGTTCCATTTATTGATAAAACACCATATGGGAGAATTCCTGTAATACCCTCAGGAATAACCGTTCCGCATCCACCGACAATGATATTTGTTTCGCTGTCAATCACAAAACCACAGCCGTTTCTGCTGTCATAATACGGATTGTTTACATCAACAGAAACACTATGAAGATATTCAGAAACGAGTCCTGTGCCTCCGATTCCTTTTACACTTTCGGGAATAACTAAATCTGTTATACCACTTTCATAAAACGCGAAAGAAGCAATAGTTTTAGTACCCGGCTTTACATAATATTCGCCTGACACCGAATCATCAACAGCAATAAGATTATCACCGATATATAATGAACCATTTTCCCAGTTTGACGGATTATTATATATGGCTGTATCTTCAAAAGCACTCATTCCTATTTTTTTTACACTGTCTGGAATAACAACTTCAGTAAGATTTTCGCATCCATAAAATGCTCCGTAGTATATCTCCGTTGTTCCGGGCTTTACAGTATATGAACCGCTTAATGATTCATCTGCTCTTATTAGATGATTACCAATATACAGAACACCGTTTTCCCAATTATCGGGGTTGTCAAAGTAAGCGGTACCATAAAACCAATCAGGATCAGACATCATATAAAACTCAACTGAATCCGGAAGATGAATTTCAGAAAGACTGTCGCAACAACCAAAAGCGCCATCGAAGATATATACAGCACTGTCGGGGATTGTTATACTTGTTAAACTTCTGCATTCACTAAAAGCTTCCATTTCGATGTATTTTAAATTATTGCCCAATGATACTTCTTTAAGTTTTTCACAATGAGAAAATGCACGATAGCCTATATTCATTACACTGTCGGGAATAGAATAAGAAGTAGTATCACTGTCTGCCGGGAACTGTATCAATCGAGTTTTATTTTTATTAAATAATACTCCGTTCTCATCACTTGAATAGTTTTGATTATTTATATCAACAGTTATTTTTTTGAGCTTGTAACAATAATAGAATGCGTAATCGCCAATGCTCGTTACGCTGTTGCCTATTGTTACGCTTGTTAAGCTGCTGCAATTAGAAAACGCTGAACTTCCTATACTTGTCACACTGTCGGGGATTGTTACGCTTGTTAAGCTTTCGCAATCATAAAATGCACGGCTTCCTATACTCGTCACACTGTCAGGAATTGTTACGCTTGTTAAGCTGCTGCAATAATAAAATGCATAACCTCCTATACTCGTTACGCTGTCGGGGATTGTTACGCTTGTTAAGCTGCTGCAATGAAAAAATGCAGACTTGCCTATGCTCATTACGCTGTCGGGGATAACCAAATCAGTTACAAGTTCACCGTTCAGATACAAATTATGTGCATAATACAACGGATTAGAAAAATAATTATAAAAGCTAATATTACACCATGCAGCAATATCACTTATATTTACGCTTGTTAAGCTGCTGCAACTATCAAATGCTTCATCGCCTATACTCGTCACACTGTTGCCTATTGTAACGCTTTTTAAACTTCTGCAATATTCAAACGCATAACTGCCTACACTTGTTACACCGTCTTCAATAACAACGCTTTTTATTGAGCTGTTGTAGTAGAAAGGCGATTTATTATTCCAGTCATCATAATCATTCATATCTCCCGTTCCGCTGATTGTGAGCAAACCAGTGCCGCTGTTAAATGTGTATGTAACATTTTCACCGCATGAACCGCTTGACGATAACGCACTCGCCCTAACCGCAAACAGATTACTCCAGTCAATATCCGCTATTCCGCTCAGCGGCGCAGCAGTAAGAAGCATTACCACTACAAGCAACGACGCTAAAACTTTTCTGAAAGTCTTTTTCATAACAATCCCTCCAAATGATGCTGGATACATTATATATCTTATCCGTCATTTTTTCAACGCTCATTTTCTCTACCGTAGGTAGAGCTTTTCAAAACTCACGAATAGATTATACAATAATCAAATCCAATTTTTAAAAATCCGGTATGAGTGCAGTAAATTTCGGTATAAGCGCATTTTCATATTTTTGTGTATAAGTATTTGCTAAATCCGACACCATAAAGCTTTATACAATTCAACTTTGACCGATATAAACATTAAATGTTCTGCTTGATTTCTTCAAATATTTTTTGATACCCGTCTTTATAATCTGCACAATCTTCTTTTCTTCAATGTCGCCTGTAAGAGATGTTTCGGTCTTCCTGATTATCTGCGGTTCAAATTCTCCGTTTCTGTCACGGGGAACTGCTATCTCAACAGAACCCGCACTTGTTTTGACAGACTTGCGGCTGTAACCGTTACGACCCTTTTCAGCGGTTTGTAAATCTTTATAAGCAAAGGTTTTTCTTATGATGTTTTGTGAATACATAATATCTGTATTATTATCTTCTTTCCTGTGAACATTTGTTCGCTAACATCAGTTTAGCGTTAATTATATCTTTTGTCAATAGTTTTTTCCACCAAGCACACTAAGTAATTATTTTTTTATGTAAAAAGCCGAGCAGCGCGTAGAACCCTGCCCGGTTATATTTTTTATGCTGCCGTGTCAATTCCGCTGATGAACTGCTGAAAATCAAAGTTGAAATCAATCTTCAGCTTGTAATCACGGTAAACATCAACTCTCCGAATAAGGCAGTTCACTATCATTTTCTTCTGTACAAATTCTGCCTTTTCATAAAGTTCTGCCCACGAAACAAGTTCATCAAAGGTTGAGAAAAGATTTTTTGAGAATATTTTCGGACATAAAAAACAACTCTCCAAAACTGATTGGAGAGCTGAAAATATGTTGCGGTATATTGAAGTAATCAATCTGCTTTCGTATCTTAATGCAGCAGACATTATTTTATATATTAATTTTTTTAGATAAAGAGCCCTGTAAGTCGAATGGATTCGTAATCGCTGTTGTCTATTATTCCGTCTGAGTTATAATCTGCCGCAAGCATTACGGCTTTTGATATTTCTGTTTCACTTAACATTTCAGAAATGACACAGTAATCAATGACCGAATCCATTCCGTTTATATAACCGTCGCCGTCAGTATCACCTATCACAACAATAATATATTCTTCAACAGTTTTCCCTTCAGAGTCAACAACTATCAGTCTGGATTCAGTTCCCGCAATATTAAATGAATTATGTATATATCTGATATTAAAATCAGTATGCGTCGGGTAAATATACCTCTCAACATCTTCCGATTGAGATACTATAATATATTTTCCCAAATAGTCTATTACAACAGTATCGTCAGATGAAATAACAGCAGGAGTTTTAACCGTCAGTCCTTTTGTTGCAAATGATACATCATTTAACTCCGCATTAAAAGTTGACAATGAATCATATGAAATATTTATTACAGATCCTTCTGCTTTTAATTCATTAATTACTCTGAATTTTAAAACTGCGAGAACTCCGTTGCTGCAGTTATCGCCTGTCGCAAGCCCGTCTTCCCAAATTAATTTGTAAGGAACGATGGTTTTATCATTGCTGCACATAAAGCAACTGTACGGAAAAACATCTCCGTTTTCAACGGTAATAAGCTCAAGTACGGAGCTGTCATAATCAATATTTAACAAAGTGGATATAATTCCGGGGTTTTCTTTAATGTTTACTGTTACTTCAATATCCTCCGCCTCAAAAAAAACGCCTCCGTCAAGGTATATTTCAGGACCTCCGCCTAATGAAACCGTGCCTGTTTGAGTGGTTATATTAACATCATTCAAATCAGCATCAAAAGTTGAATCAGCAATCACATCAATAATAATATCGCTTGATTCAGCTGTAGTCTGCGGATTAATTCTGAACGAAAGAATAACCAATTCACCATCAGCGGAATAATTTTTTTGAGACAAGCCGTCTTCCCAAATCAATTTGTACGGAACACTTTTGTAATCGTCTCCGAACACAGCTGTATTCTGCCCTAAAAGACCTCTATCTGAAACACCTTCCAGTGTCATAAAATTCGTATCATATGACAAAGAAATCATCAGGGCTATCATTCCGGGATTATTTTTTATCATTACGGGGACATCAACGATTTGTCCCTTTTGACCAACTGCATTTTCAGGAAAAATAACAGGGAGGTCTTCTTCTGACGGTGTCGTAAAAGAAACCGTTCCGTTTACAATATCAAAATCGCAGTCATTCAAATCGTAATCAAAAACAGATCCCTCATCTAATTCCACTGATATTTCGGAATCAATTAAATCCACGGATTTATTAACGCTGAATGTTAATGTTGCAATTATACCGTCATCCGTATAATTTTCAGAAGCCAGCTCGTCAACCCAGAGCATAACATACGGTGATGCAGTTAAATCATCACCAAACACCGAATGACCCGTTCCGAAAACGGTACCGTCCGAAACGCCTGTCAGTGTCAGCACATTTTTATCATAATTCAAAGACATACGCATGGATATCAGTCCCGGATTATTTTCCATATATACATTAACGGTTATATCTTTACAATCAGAAGCGTTAACATTTTCAACAATAATCACCGGCTTTTTTTCTGCGTATGAAGGAAAAGACATCAATAATACGATAATTACAGCCAGTGCAAATGATAATATTTTTTTCATTTTATGTATCCTTCTTATGCTTTAGTTTTATCAGCATCAAAGCTGATAAAATAAATATCAACAGTACCGAAAAAATAATAATTGCTTTATAAGATTTTTTGTTTTCTTTTTCAGACTCACTTTTTTCATTATCAATTTTCGATTCATTTTGTTCCGCACTGTCCCGATTTTTGATTTCTGATTTAACATCGGCAGTATCAGCTTTTTCCGTCTGTGACGACGCTGATTCGGATATGCTTTTTTTAACAGATGATGCAGCGGATTTTTCTGCTGTTTCGGACTTGCTTCCGTCAGAAACCGCAAATGAAACATTGTTAAGACTGATATCAAATATTGACTCAGCATCAGGTTTTATTTTTATCAATGGTTCATCATCAATATCAGCATTTAATTTAAAAGTCAATATAAAAGCTTTACCGTTGTTAAAGTTTTCTTCTTTTGCCAATCCGTCTTCATATAAAAACACAAAAGGACTTGTAAATTTATCACTGAAGCTCACTGTTGAGCTGTTAAACACTTCTCCGTTTTTACAGTCTGTAAGTTCTGCCTTGTTTGTGTCATATTCTATCGAAAGACGCAAGGCAATTATTCCCGGATTGTCTTCAATATAAACAGGTACTTCGACGGTTTTACCCGCAGTGCCCGAAACATTATCAGCCTTTATTTTTCCGTTCACTTCTGCGTCAGCTGTAAATACCGAAAACGCAGTCAATAAACAAAGCACTATAAACCCTGACAGCAATTTTTTCATTTATTTTCCTCCGAAAGCATCAAATCGAAAAAATATTCTTAAAAAAGTTGATAATCGATTTCCAAATATTTTTTATATATGACCAGATACCAAGCTGAGCCTTATTTCCTTCAATTTCTATATTTCCCTGCTCTATTGAAAAGCTGATACCTTTAAGGTCATAATCAAATGTGGAATCTTTATCAACAGAAACATTCAAAAATGTTTTTCCGTTCTTCGCATTATCAGCTATTCTGAATGTCAGCAACACCAGATTCCCGGTTTTTGTATTATTGGAGGAAAGTCCGTCCTCCCAAACCATCTTATAAGGTGAAACATCATATTTATTACCGAATGAAGCAGCGGAAGAATTAAAAACAGCACCGTTTTCAACCCTCGTCAGAGTCAAAACCGATTTATCGTATTCCAGATTAAGAAGCAGTGAGATTATTCCGGGATTATTCGTTATCTTAATTGTAATTTTTATTTCCTCACCGGGTTTTCCCGAAGCGCTTCCGACGGTAATATTTCCTGCACCCGCAGCGGATACAGTGAGCAAACCTGCAGTTGCGATTACCAATGATAACAAAACAGATAATATTCTTTTCATAAGAAATATCTCCTTTTTGCAAGGGACGGCAGCCTGAACTGCCGTCCCGCAAAACTTATACTAATTCAACACCAATCCAGCCGGCAAGGTATCTTTTAATAACAACTACATCTTTTGTATTAACAAGACCGTCGCCGTTAACATCACTGTTTGCCGAATTGATTTCAACACCGCTCCAATCGGCAAGGAATCTCTTGATAAGAACTATGTCTTTGGTGTTTATCACACCGTCTTCATTTGCATCGCCGGGTGTACGGTCGGATATTTTAACAACGCCGTTTACATATGCTAATCCCACATCATTGATTTCGTTATCAAATGTACATCCGTCATCAATTATTATTGAAACCGGATATTCTCCGCCCACTGCGTTTTCATCAATTGCAAATGTAAATGTTACAAGTACACCGTCTTCAACATAGTTTTCGGGTGCCAGGGCATCCTCCCACAATACGGTAAAGGGTACTGCGGTCAAATCGTTGCCTGCTGTAAATGTGCCGTCTCCGAGTAATCCGCTGTCCTTTACATCAACGAGATTCATTACGCTTGAATCATAATCAAGCTTGAAGCTGGTTGCTATAAGGCCGGGATTGTTAACAATTGAAACAGTTATGTCAACAGTACCTCCGGCAGCGGCAGTTGCAGATGAAACATACAACTGAGGATCCTCGGGTAAAACGATATATTCCTCTTCTTCCATTATAACTTCATCTTCACCGTTAACCTCAATATAGAACTCACTGATTTCACTCGGGTTCGCATTTTCTTTCACAGCTATGGCTTTTATTGTACATGTTTCAAAAACACAGATTGACTGTTCGTCCTCTAACAGCATTGATTCTTCGGTAGGATCAGTTCCGTCAAGAGTATAATAAATTTTTGCATCTTCGGTATCTGTTGATAAATCAAAATACGAACCTTCTACATAACTTTCCTCTATTTCTCCGCATTCTACATCAACAACTGTTTCCGAATATGAGAAAATCGGTTTTACGGTGATATCTTCTGTAACATTCCACCATGAACTGTCTGTGTTCCATGAAATGAATTCCGCATTTTCCGCAACAGGTTCTTCTTCGGGCAGTGCAGCAGCAGTGCCGTAAGGTACATGTGTTGTACAGAATACACTGCCGTCTTTATTGAGGAAGGTTACCGTGAACATGATGTCTTCATATACCGCTTCAACAACCGTTGCTTCGGTTATTACAGAATCCTCATCAATGCTCCAGCCGACGAAGTTCTTGCCGACGGCGCTTCTGTCAGCGGGGAATGATACTTTAGAGCCATAGCTGACATCTGCAATATCAACTATTTCATTGTTAGCCCAGTCCACAAAAATAACATTATATTTTTTAGGTGTTGCTTCTGCTCTTACAGTAGTGTCACTGTTAATATTTGTGAACGCTCTGTTCCATTTCACATCATATCCCTCAATAGCGGGAAGCTCGGGAGCAACAGCATCCCTGCCTTTTTCAATATTCTGTGTTGAAATAATATTTCCGATTGTATCAACAAAGTCGACCTTATATTGGGGCTTAGGTGCTTCAACATAAGCAATATTGTTAATCAGACCGTCCGCAGTCGCAATACCGAATGAAACAATATAGTTACCTGTTGTCACGCTGATTTCTTCCTTGGGAATAAATGAGAAATCATAAGAATTATTGTTTGCGAGAACTATCTGTCCGATATACTCAATCTGATTTTCCGTAGGATCTGTATTTCTGTCTTTATAAACAAGTACTGTCGCAGTCTTTCCGGAATAGTCTGCTGAGACATTTGAGAGTTTGCCGGAAATATTGTATGTTGTTCCTGTGAGATTTTCTGTAACAACATAATCCGAACTGTCTGTCTGTGTGCCTGTGTAAAGGTCTCTGTACCTGTATAAAATTCTTGTTTCAACTTCTCTTGTAGAGCTGTCAGTGTAAACTGTGTCACTCCATTCGGAATAGTCTCCCCATTTCCAGAAGCTATATGTTGTTGTTATGCTTCTTGAACGATATAGAGTTTTTATACCGCCTCCATAATAATATATTGATCCTTTTTCGCATTTATCGCTTTTGCTTGCACTATAAATATCATAACCCGTTGACGACGTTTTTTCAAAAGTAAGCGGTTTGTCTAAAGGTTTATAAAGCACATGAGGGCCGTATACTCCATATGAATAATTATCTGAAGGTGCAGTTTTACCGCTGCCGTCACCATAACACCAATGGAAATAATAATAAAATTCGTCAGATTCAACATCCAATGTCGCACTTGCTGTTTTTTTTGTTGTGCCCCAGTCACTCCATGGTCCGTATGTAATATTAAGCGCTGTGTCTGACCGAGTCCATCCTGCCAATGTTGAGCTTGTGCTTGTTTTGTTCTGCTTATCTCTGTATCTGTACTGAGTCTTTGTTTCAACCTCTTTTGTATCGGTCGCAGCTACATGGTCTGTTGACCAGTCGCTCCACTCTCCCCAGTATGAATAAGAGCTTGCGGTTTCTTTTGTTACTTTTACAGTCGCTTTTTCGGAATACGCTCCGCCTGTTCTGTCCGCATTATCAGGGTCGTTGGCAACAACATAAACTTCGCAGAGCATTGCGTCGTTTGTGCTTGATATTGTTGCCGTGTACTCTGCTTCTGATGCGTTTGCGGGAACGGTGATTGCATTGATTTCTGTTGCAACAACCTTATCGTTAGCCGTCTTGATAACAGCAATAAGCTTTCCGTTTATAATTTCGTCTGTTGCATTTGTAATTTTCACAGTAACATAGTAGCTCTTTGCGTCAGAGCTTCTGAGAGCTTTTTCTGCTGTTACACCAATAGGCATATCGGGATTTGACCATGCATATATAGGTTCAAATGTAACATCACCGTTTACCTGAGTATAGCTGTCGCCTTCTCCTGATTTAACGCTCCAACCCACAAAATCAAAACCTGTTTTTGAGGGAACGGTGGGGGGAGTAACCGCTGAATCATAATCTGCTGTTACCGCTTTTAATGTTGTTCCGTTTTCGTCAACAAATTTAATTGTATGTGTATTAGGTGTATAAACAGCTGTTACAACTGAATCTGCTTTTACATTACTGTATGTTCCTGACCACTCTTTAAATGAATAACCCTTTCTGCTTGGAGGCGTGGGAACATTCGCCGAGCTGTTCCAGTGAACAGTGTTTTCCGACAGAACTGTGCCGTCATAATTTTTGAATGTTACTGTAACATCAGGCTTTACTGTAACTGAAACGGCAGGTGAGCTTGATTCGCTTTCACCTACAAAGTTAACCGCCTTTACGGTTAATGTATATGTTCCGGCTTCTGTGGGAATATATGAATATACACAGCCCTGTGTTGATTCCTCCGAAACTACAGTATCGCCGTTTTTAACGGTTACAATATATTCATACGAATTGTTTATCGCATTCCATTTAATGTTTATTTTGTCTTCAAGTCCGATTGCTGCATTTGAGGTTGAATCAAGCTGAACCGAAGGAACAGCAGGAACAGCCGCTGAAACAGTGGAGCTGGCGACATCACTGTTTAACTTTCCGCTTTTTAAGGCAATAGCCTTTACTGTTGCATCTGATGTAAGTACAAGCGCTCCTGTATATTTGGTGCTTGATGTTGTCGGATTGCTGCCGTTTGTTGTGTAATAAATTGTTGCTCCGCTTTCAGCTGTTATAGTCATATTATAGCCATCAGCAGTGAGAACAGCATTGATTTTCGGAGTTGTTGTTTTTGTTGCTTCAACCTTTTTGCTTGCAATACTGCTTGTGGTCATTCCGCTTTTTACTGAAATCGCCTTAACCGTTTTAGTCGAAGTCAGCGTTATAGGTGAAGTGTATTTTGCGCTGCTTGTTGTAGGCTCTTTTCCGTCAAGAGTATAATAAACCGTTGAACCGGATGTGTTATTTACCAAAGTAACACTCTTGCCGCCGCTGACATTTGAAACCTTTATGCTCGGAGAAACACATCTGTTTGTGTTGTAATTTTTAGAATGCCAGATTTCTACTTTTTTTTCCTTACTTCTGATGGTTGAAAAAGCAACTGTTCCGATTCTGACTGTACCTGTGTGATATTTGTTTCCTCCGACATTATTATCCATCAGTTTCATATTTGAACCGCTGTATCCTGTATATACAAGATAATGACTTCCACCAGAACACCATTCTTTTTTATCATTTTTATAATCGTTATGAACATAATGGATAATATCACCCACAGAAGCGTATGTGGTAATAAAAGCCTTAAGCTCATCTACAGTAACCAATTTAGTACTGGTTTTATCTTCTCCGTTGTTAATTTTAATGCTGGTTACATCATAGTTTTTATAATACATACTGTTGCCGTAGCATTTAGTATAACAATAGGAAGCAAATCCCCAACAAGTATTTCCATCCCAATTGTACTTGGATTTTGCTGCTTTTGTAATCTTTTTACTATCCAAAATATGCCCTAAATGACAATTGTAGCATTTCTTGCCGCTTCCGTGATTACATGCTTCTCCGTCTACACTGAAATAGCTGCCGTTAGGGTATTCTTTTGCAATTGAGTCCAACACTGACTTAACCGCTTCTTTATTTGTCAGAGCTTCTGTTTTGAAATCAAATGTACCCATAGGCGCAATTGAGATAATCATCAGAAGTGCCAAAATGATTGACAAAAATCTCGTTCGTTTCTTTGTTTTCATGTTAATCCTCCTATTACCTTAAATAATATATAATTACCGAAACAAATCGCAGTGTTTCGAATAACTACCTAAGCTAATAACCGATTACAAATGCAATCAGTTCAAATGCACATTTTTTAATTTTGTCGATTGTTTTTTTGAGTTTTATAAATAATAAAATATACACAACCAATCTTAACCTGTTTCAGGTTAAAAGTCAATACCCTGAAACAGGTTAGCTATACTTTTCTCGGAGGCGAATTTTATGTATCAAAGAATCCGAGATATGAGAGAAGACCGTGATTTAAACCAGACGCAGGTGGCGCAGATGCTGGGAATGTCACAAACGGGATATTCCAAATATGAAACAGGTGAAAACGACCTGCCGACTGCTGTGCTTATCAAGCTCGCAAGGTTTTATAAAACGAGCATTGACTATCTCCTGGGTGAAACCGATAACCCGGAACGCTATTGACCCCTCAATTTATTACAATTATATATTTTCATTTCTTTTATTCAATAAATTTGTAATACATGGTAATTGAATGTAACACTTTGCACTTTTCCGCATTTGTCAACTATTACAACTGACGGCAAAATGTTACATTTTGCTTGATTATGTCAAAAAAGTCTGTTACACTTTTTTATGAGGTGAACAGACTTGAATATTATTATCTGCGACGATGAAAAATCAACACTTGAATATTTACTCTGCATTCTCACGGAGCATTACGGCAGCTCGCATAAATTTGCAGCTTTCTCTGACACAGACGAGATGCTCAGTTTTGATGAGTCAATTGATATTCTGATAAGCGATATAAAAATAGGAAATGTTAACGGCATCGACAAAGCAAAGGAGCTTATAAAAAAATCCCCGGATACAAAAGTGATTTTTATCACTGCATACCCGATGGAATATTTTGAGGATATTTTTGACAATATACGCCCCTTTGGATTTGTTGGCAAGCCTGTAAACGAACAGCTTCTGTTTAATCACATTGATAAAATTATTGCCCTTAAGAGCATAAACAGAACTATTGAATTTTCATCAAAGGGAGTTATGTATTCTTTGCCGCTCGGCAATATATTATTCATTGAAAGCCACGGCAGGCAGAAGTTTATTCACACCTCAAGCGATACATATATCACAAACATCTCTTTTGAAGAAATCGAACCGAAACTCAATGACTGCTTTGCCAGATGTCATATTGCTTATATTGTAAATATGGAATATATTTCAAGTGTCACCAACAGCAGTATTGCTCTATCCGACAACAGCATTGTCCCGCTCAGCCGCAAATACAAACAGGATTTTAAAAACAGATATTTCACCTATAAGGAGAAGACAATATGAACAATACTGTATATCTGATTCTATATTTTATATTTCAGATTTATTTCGGCGGAATTGCGCCTGTTTTTTTTAACTCAATACAAACACCCAGATTTAGACGAATAATCTGTTTTGCCGTACCTTTTTTATTCAGTACGGTCTTTTTCATTATATTTTACTTTACAGGAATGAAAGAACCGTTTGCCTTTTTAGCTCACCTTGCCTCTTTCCTTTGCGGAATTCTGATGTATAAAGATAAGCTTATCGTTAAAATAGGGAATTTGTTAATTTATCTGTCAGTATTTACACTATGTGATTATTTGAGCTACGGAATATTACGAGTCAGTATGGACCCTTCAACAAAAAAATTCACACTTCTTGCACCACTTTTCTGCGAATTATTTACCACCATTTATCTGGTAATTTTTTCTGTTATTCTTAAAAGCAGAAAAAATATTAAATCAAAACCAACTTCGCTTGTTTTTCTTCTTATACCGGTTTGCCAGACCTTACTGATATATGTAATATCTCTGATAACATTTTATGAAAAAACACCGTCAACTACGCCACCTTTTAATTTCAAACCTGAAAGCTCTGATTACGGAATAATAATTGTTATATTTACATCTGTGTGCCTGATAGTTGATATTTTCGCTTTCAGGCAGTATGTAAAAAATATTGACGCCGCAAAACTTGAAGCTGATATTAAAGCACTCGAATACAAAAATGATCTCAATTACAGCTATTTCAACAGCCTTAAAGAAAATGAAATAGAGCTTCGTGAAATCAAGCATGATTTAGGCGGTGCTCTTGAAACTGTAAAAGAGCTTATTTATAAAGAGGGCGACACCGAAAAGGCAAAGGTTCTTTTTGATGAACTGTCTGAAGCAGTGCAAAATATTCAGACAGGCTTTTACTGTAAAAACAGCCTCGTCAACGCAATTCTTCTCAATAAGGCGAAAACCTGTAAAGAAAAAGGAATCGACTTTAAGGCTGAAATTGTGTTAAACGATAATATTTCAATCGAAGACGCCGACCTTTGCCGAGCACTTGTTAATATGCTTGATAATGCCATTGAAGCGGCAGAACAAATTGAAGACAACAAAAAATACATAATAATTGATATAAAAACAAAAAACGGATATCTTTTCATTAAAACAGAAAATCCCTATTCAAAGGAATTTGATATTTCAGAAACAAGCAAGGAAAATAAAAAAGACCACGGTTACGGTCTTCAGATTCTCAACGGATTTTCAGATAAATATAACGGAAATTTCTCTGTCAAAAATGAAAATAATATTGCTGTTTCTTTGCTGTCAATG
>JAZQPL010000087.1:0-5663 GCA_045628495.1 Acutalibacteraceae bacterium | reverse complement strand
ACTATCGGGAATCTTAATATCTGTAAGACTTGAACAGTTTACAAAAGCAAAATCACCTATTTCAGTTATACTGTCAGGAATATTAATGCTTTTAAGATTAAAACAGTAATAGAAAGCAGCTCTTCCTATTTTTCTGACACTTTCAGCAATGATAATATTTTCAAGCTTTGAACATCCCTCAAAAGCCTCTTCACCGATTTCTGTGATTCCGCTTTCAATGACAATCTTCTTTATTGCCTGCTTTGCCGAACGGTCCCAAAGATTAATATCTGATACCGTCCCTTTGCCTCTGATAATAAGTGTGGCCGTTTTATTATCAAATGCGTAATATACATTTCCTCTGATTTTACCGCTCTTTCCAGTCATAATAAATGCTCCCATTATTTCTTGTTCGTTTCAATTTCGACTTTTCTACTTTCTTTGCATTGAGGGCAGAAGAAACTGCTGTTATATGTTCCGAATGAGTGGCTGATTGAGTGCTTTGACGAGCTTTCATAACCGCAGACATCACATTTTTCATAGTATGAGAAAAACTCCGTTCCGTCCTGCTCATCAATTACGCTATTGCTTAAAGCACTATGAAAGAAGATTTCAGCTTCTTCGGTTGTCTCTTCTTCATAATATTTCTGCGTGGTTTCGGTTTCGGTTGTCTGCTCGTCATAGTAATAGTAGCTCTGTTTTTCGTATGTCGGTTGAGATGCTTCTGGCAAAGATTTCTCTTTTTTCTGCGCCGCACAGCCGCTAAGCAAAGCCGTTATTACCGCAATAGCTGTAAAAATTCTGATAAAGTTTGATAACATAAAGTTGTCTCCTTAAATTTGTTGGCTTTATGTTATCATACGGTGTGGGAAGAAAACATCTCACCAATTATTATCATTAAGTGCATTCTGATATATCCCGAGCAGGCCGTAATAATTCATAATTTCCGGAAACTGATTTGCAGGGTGCCAATAATCTATCACCAGTACATCATGATTATTTATTTTCATATGATAGTACAGTTCCTCGTTTGTTTCTTTCCTTAACTCAATTCCGAAAATCTTATCAAGTGAAGCCGCAGTATAACCGCATACAATAATTGTCGGGTCGCAAAGTTCAATCTGTCTTTTTAAAAAATCAGCATCTTTTTCAGCATACGAAAGAATATCATTACAATCTGATTCCTCTTTGCCGTCGTATTTCTTAATATTTACTGCAGCAATTTTACTCAGATATTTATTGCCGAACTCGTTAAATTCTTCATCATTGGGCATGTACCGTTCCATGTGGAACCTGTCTGTACCGAAAATACCTTTTGCCCATAATGAAACTCTTTTCCAGATTTTTCTGATATCCTCATTGCTCATTACATGGTCAGCAACAAGGTCCCAGTCATTTTCACCGCCATATGCTTCTTTTAAGAGAAACAATGGACGAACCTTCTGTGAAAACCACAGTTCTGGATTCATAACTCCGTCAGTAATGAACGGAGTTTCAGCTTTGGTTCTTTCTTTCCATTCAGCAAACAGCTTTTCTTTTTCTTCATTGTAAATTTCGGGCGTAATCACGGGCGAATAATGCCCTTTGACAATCTCCTCAATTCCGTTGTTAAAAGAGACTACGACATCGGATTTTTTAATATAGCCCTCATATTTTTTTATGTTGTATTCAGCTTTCACAGCGTAAACGATTAACCTTTTGTCCTTTGAAGCACAACTGGAAATAAGGTTTGACGGTATTTTTAGGCCGTCAACAATAACAATCCCGTTTGTAGTTGTCAGAATAATGGGTGCTTCTTTTGCTGAGCAAGGCTGTATTTTTATACTTTTATTATATTTTTCCCAGCTTTCGGGAGCTGAAGTCAGTATTGTTGCGGTGTTGTCTGTAACTGACGCATAATCAGTGAGTTTGCTTAAAAATTCCTGAAAAGCATCTGCATTATTATCATCGTAGAATGATGTAATAAAACTTCCGTTGTAAAATTCTGTAATCATATTCGATTTCTCCTTTACCCATTTTATTGTTTTTGATTCCGTCAATCGGTGCCTTTATTTTAAAACACCCGATGTCCAAAAAACTTCCCACCGCGTATTGTATTATGCTGTCAAAGATGATAAAATGCAGTTGAGGTGACAACTATGGCATACACAAAGCAGCCGAAAAAGCTTCTGATAATCAATATTCTTGATATTCTTCAGAAGTACACAGACGAAAATCACAGACTTTCGCAGAAGGATATTGTTGAGATTCTGAAAACTGAATACATGATGAACGCCGACAGAAAATCCGTCAGACGTAATATTTTAGATTTGATTGACTTCGGATATGAGATTGAATACAGTGAATCCGTCAGAATGGTGCCGAATCCGAAAACGGGAGAA
This sequence comes from Acutalibacteraceae bacterium, assembly GCA_045628495.1. Taxonomy (GTDB): domain Bacteria; phylum Bacillota; class Clostridia; order Oscillospirales; family Acutalibacteraceae; genus CAG-488. Next base: position 3,303 of record JAZQPL010000087.1, on the reverse strand, counting down.
CTTGAGGAAAGTTATATCCTTTCCGATTTTTATCTTGTACGTGATTTCACAGACGGCGAGCTGAGACTGCTGATTGACAGCCTGCTGTTTTCAAAGCATATTCCGTACAGCCAGTGCAAGGAACTTATCGAAAAACTTGAGGGACTTTCAAATCAGTATTTTAAGGCAAGAGTTAAGCATATCCGCACTATGCCGGACAACGCGCCACAGAACAGGCAGTTGTTTCTGAATATCGAAACGATTGACGAAGCAATCACAGGCGGCAAACAGATTTCTTTTAAATATAACGAATACGGTACAGACAAAAAAATGCACCCGCGCAAAGACAAAGACGGAAATGTGCGTGAGTACATAATTAATCCGTATCAGATAGCCGCTGCAAACGGCAGATATTATCTTATCTGCAACTATGATAAATACGATAATGTTGCAAACTACCGCCTTGACAGAATAACGGATATCAAACTGCTTGATACACCTGTTAAGCTGATGAAGCAGGTCAGAGGACTTGAAAACGGCTTTGACTTGCCGAAGCACATGGCAGAGCATATTTATATGTTCGGCGGAGGCAGTACACCCGTTACTTTCATTGCAAAAAAATATCTGATTAACGATATTATCGACTGGTTCGGTAAAGATATTGAATTTTCAGATGAAACAGAGTATGATGTAACTGTCAGAGTAAATGTAAATCTTGAAGCTATGCGAAGATGGGCAATGCAGTACGCCCTGCACACAAAAATAATTTCTCCTGAGTCACTTGCAGATGAGATAAGAAATGATTTATTGCAGGCATTGGAGTGGAATAGAATATAAAAGAATTAAGAGGTTGGTTTTATGCATAAAGGTGTATACATTGGAGAAAAAGCAAAACAAGCAAATAATCGGATATTGATATTAGGTGAATCACATCATTCATCTGATGAAAATGAAGATTATACAACAAAAAATGTAATTGAAAATTATAGATGCCACGAATCCTCAAATTATGTTTTTTTTGATAAAATTGCTCAATCGTTTGGCATTAGTGATAACAATAAAGATAAACGCTTTATATTGTTTTGGGAAAAAGTATATTTTGGAAATTACGTTGACGAATACTGTGGTGTTAAAGACTCACAAGCTAAAAATAATATAAGAAAAAACAGAGTAAAATATAATGATGAATTATTTGCTTTCTTAAACGATAATCATATTACCAAAGTATTCGTGTTTAGTAGATTAGTCTATAATAATTTACCTTCGCTTTCAAAAGAAAACAAAAAAATCGAGGATTTACCTTTTTTAAACACTAAAAAATTAATAATTAATGAAAAGAAAGATTATATTTCTCATTGTAAATATTTGTCGAATATAGAGCATGATTTTACAACAATCGAATTAAATCATGATATAAATGTTTATGGTATGCGTCATCCATCAGCATGGGGAGGATACAGTGCTGAAAACTATTCGGATTATTTAAAAAAAGAATTGTTTTAAAATGAGTCGCTTCGGCGGCTCTTTTTCTTTATGAGATAAAAATTTTCCACCGTCAGTGATATTATATTCCCGCAACAGCAAAAGAAATAATATCAGACAAAGGGTGAATCATTATGAAGCAAAGAATTGAATTGAACTTCCACAGCAGTTTTGATGAGGCAATTTCTCTCAGCCCCGCCGAAGCGGCAGATTTTGCCCGAAAACATGGAATGCCGGCAATGGCTTTGACTGACCGTAATTCAATACAAGGATTTACTCAGTTTGAACTTGAATGTAACCGAGCAGGAATTAGACCGATTCTGGGTGTTGAAATCATTCACGGTAATATTGAAGAAGAGTATCCTTTTGCTTCTCACATTCTTGTAAAAAATGAAGTCGGATTCAAAAATCTTAACAGCATTCTTTCTGAGGTCAGAGATGACAACGTTTGTGAAAATGTTCCGTTTTCCGTGCTTGAAAAACACCACGATGGACTTTTATATGGTTCCGGCGGTACTTTCGGTCCGTTGTATCATGAAATTAACTACAACCTTATTGCGGATGAAATGAAAAAATACGCTGAGTTTTATGACTATTTTGAAATTGATAACCGCGAGCACGGCAGAACCACTGAGAAAGCAAATAAAATTATTATAGATTCTGCAAAACAGACCGAAAAACCGGTTGTTGCTGTGGGCTGCGAAATTGTCAATCCTCTTGAATATGTACTCCGCACAACAGAGGAAATGCTTGACGAATTTTCTTATCTCGGCGAGGATACATACGATGTAGTGGTTGAAAACACATACAGGGTACTGGAAATGCTCGACAAAAAATAATTGAAAGGGGTGATTACCATAAATGTGTTGATTTTTTCAAGGGAAACTGCTGAAAAATGGAAAAATCGTAAGGATAATATTTCATCAGAAAAAACAGCAATAATCAGCTTCTATGACCCCGATGAAGCTGACTTGATTGACTATTCGAAAAAAACGGACAGAGTATTTTATATCGGCATACCCGACATCAGCTATGATGATTTGGAAGACTGCGGATATACTTATGAAACATTTTTTACCAAAGCTGACGAGCTGGCAGAATTCATCGTTGAAGCGCATAATGACGGTTGCGATTTTATCTGTCAGTGTGAACACGGTGAGAGCCGTTCCGCCGCAACAGCCGCAGCGATTACGGAGTTTTATAATCACAACGGGATAGAGATTTTCGCCAACTATCAATACTGCCCCAACCAGCTTATATACAATAAGGTTTATGATGCCTTACAGTGCGAAGAGGAAGTGAAGAGGATTTGAAAACGAGTAAAATTGAAAATTTTATAATTGAAAATAACACACTGGTGCAATATACCGGTAATGATGAACATGTAGAAATTCCAGATGGAATTGAAGCTGTTGATAATGTATTCAGGTTTTTGAAAAATATAAAAAGTGTTTTTATTCCCGAAAGTATTATCGATATTGCTTGTGATATTTCTTACAGCTGTTGCGGTCTTGAACAAATAACAGTCGACGTAAACAATAAAGTATACGACAGCAGAAACAACTGTAATGCATTGATTGAAACAAAAAGCAACAAGCTTATTTTAGGGTGCAAAAACACAGTAATACCTGATACTGTTTCGACCATTGAAAAGTTAGCGTTCACTAAAACAGATATAGTCAGAATAACAATTCCAAAAAATGTTAAGGAAATCGGGAAATATGCGTTTACCGATTGTAAAGATTTAACCGGCATAACTGTTGACAAAAATAATAAAGTATTTGATAGCAGAAACAACTGCAACGCAATTATTGAAACTGCAACAAACAAACTGCTTTTTGG
>JAZQPL010000086.1:0-42870 GCA_045628495.1 Acutalibacteraceae bacterium | reverse complement strand
CACCGATTGTTCCGTGTGTAGCATCAACTTCTGCATATCCAGGATAGTGATCTGTTAAACGTGACTTGAATTCTTCATTCCAGCAGTAAATGTTAAGAACTGATCCTTCAGCTGCTGCTTCTGCAACTTCTTCAACTGCTTCTTCTGCCGGAGCTTCTTCAGCCTTTTCCTCTGCAAGCTCGGAAATTACTTCCTCTTCCTGCGGGAGAAGTGCTCTGATCGAAAGGCTTACACGGCTCTTGTCAAAATCAACAGCTGTAATCTTAACCTGAACTTTTTCGCCAACCTTGAGAACATCTGCCGGATGTTTGATGTGCTGGTTAGCAATCTGAGAAATATGAATAAGACCGTCAATACCGGGGATAACTGTTGCGAATGCGCCAAAAGCGGTAAGACCGACAATTTCTGATTCGATAACAGTACCTACAGGATAATCTCTCTTAAGAATTTCCCAGGGATTATCTTCTGCTTTTTTATAGCCGAGAGAAATCTTTTTGTTTTCTTTATCAAGAGCCTTAACGAAAACATTAACTTCCTGACCAACGGTGAGAATATCTGAAGGATGTTTAATTCTTCTCCATGAAAGCTCAGAAATATGTACCATTCCGTCAACACCGCCGATGTCAACAAATGCACCGTAGCTTGTAAGAGATTTTACAACGCCGTCATAGGTCTGACCTTCTTCAAGCTGATCCCAGAATGCTTCTTCTTTTGCTTTGCGTTCTTCTTTGAGAACACTGCGGATGGAACCTACTGCGCGTCTGCGCTGACGGTTAACATCAATAATTCTCAATTTTACTTTTGTTTTAAGAATGTTTTCAAGAGCTTCTCCTCTTGATGCTGTTGCAAGTGATGCGGGAACGAACACACGAATACCGTTTGTAACAACGATTACGCCGCCCTTGATTATTTCTGAAACAGTACCTTCAAGAACTGCTTCGGATTCCTGAGCTTCTGTCATCTTATCCCATGCGCCCTGAGCGTCAAAACGCTTTTTGGAAAGCATAATAGTGCCTTCCTGGTCGTTTGTCTTCATAATGATAAGATCAATTTCGTCGCCGATTTTAAGCTCTTTTGTGGGGTCTGCTGTGGGGTCTGCGCTGTATTCGTCAGCCGGAACATAGCCTGTCTGTTTTCTGCCGATATCGACCTGAATCTCACCGGCAGAAATAGCTGTAACAATGCCGCGAACCTTCTGGTCGTTGTTCATATTTTTAAGAGACTCTTCAAGTGCCTCAGAAAAATCCATCTCATCAATGGACTTCACCGGCTGAGCAGCTTCCTGCACCTCCTCTTTCTGAGCCTGCACTGCAGTCTCGATAATTTCGTTTTCCTGTTCGTTTAAAATTTCGGACATGGTTGTTAGTACCTCCTTTATAATACATGCAGGAGTGGATGCCCCTGCAGTAACACCAATGCGGTTAAATCCGTTGAAATCAATTTCAGCAACCTCGGCCGCTGTTTCAATCAGATAAGTGGGACAGTTCTGCTCACACACTGCTTTTAGCTTTGCTGTGTTGGAACTTTGCCTGCCGCCTATTATAATCATTGCGTTACACTCGCCAGAAAGGTTCAAAGCTTCACTTTGCCTTTCGTTTGTCGCACTACATATTGTATCAAAAATATTTGCGTTTGTATAGTGTTTTTTTATTTTTTTTATACAAATTTCCCATTCTTTTATGCTGAATGTTGTCTGAGCGACAACAATTATGCCCGATTTTGCTGTAAAATCGTTGTTTTTAATGATATTTTCTAATTCAGAAATATTTATAAATGGGAAGATTTCACCCTTGCAATAGCTCATAATACCCTTAACTTCCGGGTGATTTTTATCTCCTGCAATGAAAACAGCTGTGTTTTCGTCAGAATTTTTTTCAACAATTCTGTGAATTTTTTTTACAAACGGGCAGGTGGCGTCGCAATACGCTTTGCCTGATTTTTCAAGAACATCGAGAATATTTTTTTCAACTCCGTGGGTTCTTATAACAAGACTTATGCCGTCGGGAAGCTCATCGGGACTGTTTATAATAAAAACGCCTTTGCTTTCCAAATCAGATATTACCTGAGGATTATGTATAATCGGTCCTAAAGTGCAGACTTTCTCTCCGCTTTCCACCATTTTATAAAGCATATCAACGGCTCTGTTTACTCCGAAACAGAATCCCGCTGTTTTTGCAAGGACTATTTCACGCATGGCCTTCCCTCCAAAGCTCGGTTATTTTGTCCATAATAATATCTGCTGTTTTCTGATAATCCTTTTTTCCTGTATCCAGTTCCAGTTCTTCGACGGAAAGAGGTTTACCGTATCTTACTGTAAGCTTTGTAAAAAGCTTGCCTTTTTTTTCGTTATAAAGACAAACAGGAACAACCGGGCACTGACATCTTCCTGCGATAAATCCCACACCTGCTTTTGCTCTTTTAGGTGCTCCGATTTCAAGGTTTACTCTGCCTTCGGGAAAGATGCCGATAATTCCTCCCGATTTAATAATTTCCTCAGCTTTTCGCAAAGCTGTTCTGTCAGACTTGTCCCTTTTAACGGGAAAAGCATTCATTTTTCTTAAAAATGCCGCAAGAAACTTATTTTCAAACAGTTCGCTTTTAGCAAGAAAATTCATTTCTTTTTTACTGCCGATTGCAATATAGAACGGGTCTAAAATAGAAATATGGTTTGCGGCAAATATAAACTGACTTCCTTCGGGAACATTTTCAGTTCCCGTAAATTTTACTCTGAAAAGAATTTTGAAAATCGGGGTGGTGATTTTCAGAAATCTCAATGCAAATTTGTTGCTTCTTTTTTCCATATTATTTTAATTTCTTTTCTATAGTGTTTATTACAGCATTAAGACTTCCGTCAAAATCGTATTCGCTTGTGTCTATTGTAACTGCATCGTCTGCCGCTTTAAGGGGTGCAACTTCACGGTGAGTGTCCTGATAATCTCTTTTTATAAGGTCATCAAGAACATCTTCATACTTTACTTCGGAGCCTTTTTCAATAAGCTCTTTGTACCTTCTCATTGCTCTTGTTTCAGGAGAAGCTGTAAGAAAAATTTTAACCTGAGCATCCGGAAGCACAACGGTTCCGATATCTCTGCCGTCCATAAGACAGTCGTTTTCTTTAGCAATATTTTTCTGAAGGTCAAAAAGAAATTCTCTTACTTCGGGTATAGCGGAAACATTTGAGGCACCCATAGAAGCTTCCGGTGTTCTTATAGCCTGAGAAACATCTTCGGAATTAAGATAAACTCTTTGTTCACCGTTTTTGAATCCGAGAGTGATTTTTATATCATTGAGAGTAGATATAACTTTTTCCGAATCTTTTGTATCGTATCCTTTTCTGATTGAATAAAGACCTACGGTTCTGTACAATGCTCCGGTGTCTACATAAATATATCCTAATTTCTGAGCGGCAGCTCGTGCGATGGTACTTTTGCCTGCACCGGCAGGTCCGTCGATTGCAATATTAACTGACATAAACAATTCCTCCGCTGTTAAGGCAACACCGCACAAGCCCGGGGCGTTTGCCTTTTTTAATATATTCACATCACATTGCCGTGAAAGCCTTGCAGCGCAAAAGTTTCGCAAGTATGCTTTCAGACAGTCTGACGAAAAGTTCCTTGTTAATCTTCATATTTTGCCTGTGCTATACGGTTTTAAACATTTTCACCTGCCAGATGGCCTGTTGAAAATGCTATCTGAAGATTGAACCCTCCGGTATAGGCATCAACATCAATTACTTCACCGGCAAAATATAAATTTTTAATTATTTTTGATTCCATTGTTTTCGGATTTATTTCATTTACCTTTACTCCCCCTGAAGTGATTATTGCTTCTTCTATCGGGCTGAAATCGGTAACGGTTACTTTAATATCTTTAAGAACAGATACCAGTTTCTGACGCTGTTCTTTTGTAATTTGATTTACTTTTTCAGTGGGACGGATTCCGCTGAGCTTTACTGCTACAGGTATCATTTTCCTCGGCAAAAGACCACCCAGAGAATTGATAAAGTTTTTATTATTATTTTCAGAAAAATCTCTTAATATTCTCGTGTTAAGCTGTTCTGCTGTCAGTCTCGGTTTAAGGTCAATATGAATTTCATATCTTCCCCGTTCCATATCTCTTATATGAGAGCTTGCAGAAAGAATTATCGGGCCTGATACGCCGAAATGGGTGAAAAGCATTTCTCCGAAATCTTCATAAATATCTTTATTCTTTTTGGTGTCATACACTCTGACAGCGACATTCTTCAGCGCAAGTCCCTGCAGGTCTGTGCAGAATCCTTCGTGACATTCAAGGGAAACAAGAGAAGGCTTTAAATCTGTAACTGTATGACCTGCCTGCTTTGCAAGAATATACCCGTCGCCGGAAGAGCCTGTTGCAGGGTATGACTTCCCGCCTGTTGCGATAATAACTTTTTCGGCATAAAGCTTTTTGCCTTCAAAGGTTTTTACACCTTTAACGCATCCGTTTTCAATAATAAGCTCTTTTGCTCTGCCTTTTATAATCTCAGCTCCGTCATCTGTTCCGAATGCTGTAAGAGCATCAACAATATCAGAAGCTCTGTCTGACTGAGGAAAAACACGGTTTCCTCTTTCGGTTTTGAGATTTACTCCCATATCTTCAAAAAGCTCTATTGTATCCGACGGCATGAACCGTGAAAAAGCACTGTATAAAAATCTGCCGTTTACGGGAACATTGGCAATAAGCTCATCAATGGAATCGCAGTTGTTTGTAACATTGCACCTGCCTTTTCCGGTTATCATTACTTTTCTTGCAGGTCTGTCATTCCTTTCGAGAATAACAACATCTTTACCGGCCATAGAGGCAACTCCTGCCGCCATAAGTCCTGCGGCGCCTGCCCCGATTATAATAACATCTGACATTTTATTATCTCCAAAAGTGTATTGGATTTATTCTACTATATTATTAAAATAAATGCAAGTTTATTGTGCTGAAAATAAAGCTTTAAGCTTTTATTTGTTTTATGTGATTGACTTTACACCTACTTAAATGATATAATTTCAGCAGCTTAAATCGGAGGTAGTAAAATGACAAACGCATCAAATGTATTATGGTACAATCATCCGGCAAAAACATGGGTACAGTCACTTCTTTTAGGAAACGGAAGTCTGGGAGGAGCATTTTACGGTAAAACAGATGTTGAAACCGTGGAGCTTAACCTTGACACTTTGTGGTCAGGCTATCCCGGTAAAAAAGCGAGCTTTAATTCGGACCCGTATGAAACATTCAAAAAAGCGAGAGAGCTTTCCCTTGAGGGTAAAAATTATGAAGCACAGAAGCTGATAGAATCTGATTTTTCAAGTTGTAACTGTCAGTATTATTTACCGTTGGGTAAACTTATTATTTCTTCAAAAGAAAATTTCAAACCCAGAGATTACAAACGCCAGCTTGATTTGAAAACAGCGGTTTATACTTTAACATACACACTTAAAGGCAGTTTTATAAAAACAGAAGGGTTTATCAGTGCTCCAAAGGATGTTATGGTAATTAAAAGTCAGGCGTTGACAGGCAAATTGCCGGATTACAGTGTGACATTTACTAATGAGCTTAAGCATCAGGTCAGCACAGAAGATGAATTCCTTGTTCTAAAAGGCGTTTGTCCGTCGGAAATTACCGATGATGAATGTGATATTTACCTTGAAAATGAAAAAAGAGGTATGGAATTTTGCGCTGTTCTGGGATTTAAGACAGACGGTAAGCTTAAATACAATAAGAAAAGCGTAAGAATCTCTGATGCTACTTATTATGAATTTTATCTCGGTGCCGATGACAGCTTTAAAGCATGGAATGAGCTTCCTGATAAAGAATATATGGAGCCGTGTAAAAATAAAGTAAGAGCCGCCTTGGCTGATGATTATGAAAGAATAAAAGATGAACATATCAAAGATTATCAGAGCTATTATAACCGTGTTTCCCTTGATTTAGGTGACGGAACAAAAGAAAATACTGTTACATCTGCAAGACTTCTCGAGTTTGTCAGAAAAAAGAACGACCCCGAACTGTATGCGCTGCTTTTTAATTTCGGAAGATATCTTGCAATTTCAGCTTCAAGACCGTCAACTCAGGCCATGAATTTGCAGGGAATATGGACATATAAAAAGATTTCACCGTGGCGTTCAAACTATACTGTAAATATAAATACAGAAATGAATTACTGGCCGCTGCTTCCGTGCAATTTACCTGAATTATGTGAGCCTCTTAATGCTTTTGTTGAGCAGTTAGGTCAGGCAGGCAAGCCTGTTGCAAAAAGATTATATAACGCAAGAGGATTTGTATGTCATCACAATGTTGACCTGTGGCGTCACTGCACCCCTGTAAACGGAAGCGCATCATGGCTTTTCTGGAATATGGCGGGAGCATGGTTTACAAGGCATTTATTTGAATATTACGAATATACGGGGGATACGGAATTCCTCAAAAATAAAGCATATCCTGTTATTACGGAGTCAGCAAAATTCTGCATAGATTTACTTGTTGAAGATAAGGACGGATATCTTATTGCCTGTCCGTCTACATCTCCCGAAAATAAATATTTTGATGAAAATAATAACGATGTGGCTGTAAGTCAGACAACAACGATGACTATGAGTATTATTAAGGATAATTTGCTTAATTTGCTTAACTGTGCGGATATTCTCGGAGATGAAAGTGATTTTATTGACGAAGTCCGTGGAGTGCTTCCGAGACTTCTCCCGTTCAGAACAGGCAGCGACGGAAGGCTTCTTGAATGGTATGAGGAAGCACCTGAAGAACAGATAAAGCACCGTCATGTTTCTCATCTTTACGGTCTTTTCCCTGCAAATCTTATTGATGTTGACCGTACTCCGGAACTTGTTGATGCGGCAGAAAAAACTCTTAAAAAAAGGGGAGACGGCGGCACAGGCTGGAGCTTAGGCTGGAAAATAAATTTCTTTGCAAGACTCAGAAAAGGAAATCATGCGCTTAAACTTCTTAATAATCAGCTCAGATATATTCCGAATCCGGAAACAAGAGGCAGAGGGGGCACTTACCCCAATATGCTTGATGCTCATCCGCCTTTCCAGATTGACGGTAATTTCGGTGCTGTAAGCGGAATGATTCAGATGTTTCTTCAGTCTTTCGGCAACAGAATTTTAATTTTGCCTGCGCTTCCCGATGAGTGGAAAAACGGAAGTATAAACGGTGTTCTCGCAAAGGGCGGAGTAACTGTTGATATTGAATGGAAAGACGGCAGACTCAGCAAACTGTGCGCTTGCGGAAAAGGCGATTTTGAATTCGTTTACGGAGAAAAGAGCGTTACTGTAAATCTTGACGGAAATAAAACGGAAATCGGAGATTTATTATGACGGCAGACCTTTATGATTTTGATAAAACAGTATTTCCGAAAGATTCTGCAACTGCGTACTGGCTTTTCTGCTTGAAAAAAAATCCGGTAATAATAAAGCATCTTCCTCATCAGATAATAAGCGGGATGAAATTTTTGCTGGGCAGAATTGACCTTTCTTTATTCAAACAGGAATTTTTCTGTTTTGTCAGGTCTATTGATGCGGTTAAAGAAGCAGAAGCTTTCTGGGATGAAAACGGCAATAAAATTTACGAATGGTTTGAACCTGATAAAAATGATGTAAAAACCGTTGTTTGCTCTGCATCGCCTGAATTTGAAATTGAACCTATTTTGAAAAAACTGGGAGCAGATGTGATTATCGGAACAAAAATAGACCCTGTTACGGGAAAAATGACAGGAAAAAACTGTAAAGGCAAAGAGAAGGTTGAACGGATAAAAAAAGAAGCAGGAGAGTTTGTTTTCCGTAATGCATATTCGGATAATCCTGAATCGGATGCACCGCTTCTTTCACTTGCGGAAAACAGATATGTAATAAAAAAAGGTAAAATAAATAAAATCTGATAAAAAGGGATTTTAAGGTTATCTGCAATTAAAACCTTAAAATCCCTTTTGTTTTCCGGTCTGCTGACCGGTTGTTTTTCATGTTTTTTAAAAAGCAGTCTGCTCTTTGATTTACGAAAGAATAATGATTATAAATTAAATTCTTTTTCCAGTATTTCAGAAAGTTTTTCGGAAACAATTTTGTGGTTTTCTCTGTCAGGATGCAGCGGTTCTTCGGGAATCCAGCCGAATGTGTCAATATAAAGTATTTCACATCCGTTTATTTTTTCATATTCTCTGATATATTCGCCAAGCTCTTTATGGAATGCTCCGCAGAACGGACTGAGAGAAATCAGCCTGGATTCAGGATTTTTAAGTCTTATTGCATCAAGAAGTTTTCCGTAATATTCTGTATAATCTGCGAGGCTTTCCCGTCTGTCGTTTGCACCGTGATTTATTAAAATATAATCCGGAGAATCATATTTAACAGGGTGTCCGTCAAAACAGAAAGGATAACCCTGATATGCTGCAGGTGTTCCGCCGCAGCCGCCGTGAGTGGCACCTACTGCACCGTAACCCATTAAAAGAGGAATAAGATTCAGCTTTTGAGCAGTCAGATATGCGTAAGTGGCTGTAGAGTCATCCTGAAAAACTCTGTTATACTGACCGTTATTTTTATCAGGTTCTTTTTCAGCGTTAATCAGCACGCCTTCTGTAATTGAGTCACCGACAAATTCAATGGTTTTTCGTGAATCGGGAATGATTTTCACAGCTTCGTCGGCTTCATAACCCATAAATGAAACTTTCCCCACAAGCGGAGTGTGCCATCTGTGAAACATTTCAACACAGCTTTTGAAAACAACCTTTACCGTATGTATTTTGTTTTCATTAGCTTCGATTCTGATGTAGTTTTCAACTGTGGATTCAATTTTGCTTCCGTCATCAATCTGAATCCAGATATGAGGATACGGGTGTGAATTCCAATTCATATTAAAACAAAGAACAGCGGCTGAACCCTTGAATGAAAACCTGAAATAAGAACCGGGGGCAGTCGCAGTCATGGAATTGTCGTATTCACTCCATCTGCCTGTGTATTCGATACTGTCACTTTTATAATCAATGAACATTATTATGACTCTCCTTTTATTCTGAATTCACTAACAAGAAATCCTCTTGTGGGTTCTTCAATAAGTACGGATAATTTGTTGTTTTTGATAAGCTCTTTGTTTATTCTGTATTTTATCGGAATAAATCCTTCAGGCATAAATTCCGAAAGTTCTTCATCAACGCTTCCGCCGTAGGGTACACCGTGATATATTTCTTCACCGTTGATTTTTACCGTAAAGTCAACGGCGGCGTCGGAAAACTTTCTTTCTTTATAGGTGACAATAAGATAACAGTCTTTTTCTTGGCTGATATCATAAGTGAATCTCAAAGAGAAGTGGTCGAAGGTGTTAAGCAGATTTACAGGCATTGAGCCGTCATTTTTCGGGGTGTCCCCGTCAAAATCCATATAGTATTCACCCACCTGAGGCTGAAGCTTTGCAACAGTATCAAGGGCAAACGAAAAATAAATGTCTTCATTTTTCATGTTCGTGATATTTAATGCTTTCTCAAGCCATTGTGAGTTTTTATTTTCTTTAATTCTTGCAAGAAGATATGCTCTGTTTGTAACGGGTCTGTCTATTGTTTCAAGAGTGCATCCTCTTTCCCAGCTTTTTCCGTGATAAGTTTCCACATCAAGCTGCATTCCGATAAGACGGTTAAGGTCATCTGCGTGACGGTTGATTTTTTTTCTCAGCTTTTTATAGCTTTCGGGAAAATCAGTCAATAAAATTTCTTCCGCACCTTTAATATCGTTTTTGGATATTTTTTCTTTCGCTTCTTCTACAAGTTTGTTTTCAAAAATCAGTCTCTGCTTTACCAGCATATCACACTCCGCTCTGAAAAGGCACATAACAAATCTGTAATTGCTATATAATTGAGGATTGTTTTCTCCGATTTCACAAAGAGCCTGAAGCGTTTTTTCAATCTGCGGATTTTCTTCCGGATTTCCGTCCCAGTTTTTTTCAAGGTTAATAATACACTCAGCTGTTTTTTCAGGATTCTCCGGGTACATAAACATACGCACATAATCTTCGAGAATTTCTTTGACATTTATTGAAGAATCAAAGTCGCAGGCACTGAAAATAATTTTATTTACATCGTCATTTATTCCGTCCGAATATGAAACACTGCCGCAAAGATAATTCTTGGTTATTTCGTGGAGATGCTTGTATTCGTACGGTCTGGGGTTAATGCTTTCACGGCTGAGAGTACATGAAAGGGCATAATTCCAGTCATTTTTTTCAAAATGAACAGGGTATTCACTTCTGACATTATGCGTAACATCGGGGTAAAACCTGACAGGATATTTATCTTTAACAAGGCTGTGAAGTTCAGGCAAAGTCATTGCATGGTTGGGGCCGAAAATTACACCGTCTAAAAAGTCCGGATTTTTTTTGATTTCATCTGAAAATTTTTCTCCCCAATCTGGATATTCATGGGGGGCCTGGGCTGATATCCACATTTTTATATCAGGATGATATTTTTGCAGTGCATTTTTAATTTTTCTGCATCTTGTAAAAAGAGCATCGGGCATTAAATCACCCGGGTCACCTCCGGGAACAAAAACTGCGTCAAGCTTAGGCAGCGTAGAATAAGCTTTCACAGCAAGAGCAACAGCTTCATCATCATTTCTGCTCTTTTCTTCAGGGTGCCACACGGACATATCAAGGTCAAGTTCTTCACAGATTTCCGAGGTCTTAAAAAGCATTTCGTTTCCGCTCATTTTCATTATGCAGTTTTGTTCGGAAATGTCGCCCGGTATTCCTTCATACATGTTTGCGCCGAATGCCATAATATCAAGAAAATATTTTCTGTATGTTTCTTCGTCCCATGCGTCGTAGGTGTTGTTGCAGTCACGGTATCCTATCTGATGACCTCTGACGGATTTTTCAGGGGAATAGACTCCGCTGATATCTTTAATGAGTGAAACAGTATCATTTTTAATTTCTGATTTTCTCAACATCATAGAGTATGCATAAATAAGCCCTCTCAATCTGTGAGCTGAAAAGATAATCTGATTATCTTTTATTCTGATTTCAAAAGCTTCACTGTCCGATTTGTCTTTTATCTCAAAACAAAACTGAGAGTTTTTATCTGAACCTACGGTGAAATCTGATTTTGCCCTTTTTTTCATTTCAGCGCAGAAAAGCTCTGCCGCCTTTTGAGAAACAGGACAATCAGACAAAATGTTGCGGTTGATAATATTAACAGTCATATAATCACAGCCTTGAATTTTATTTTGAAATATTGTAACATATATAGTCAGCAGATACAATAGGAGAGTTTGATATGACGGAAAAAATCGTTGAAAAAAATGTCTGGGATGTTTTGAGCGAAACTGACCTTCCCGTAATTCTTTACGGAATGGGAAACGGGGCGGACATGGTTATTGAAGAGCTTGAAAAAAGAAAAATAGAATTTGCTGATATTTTCGCCGGTGACAGTTTTGTCAGAGGTCAGTATTTTCACGGGAAAAGAGTGAAAAAATACTGTGAAATAGAAAATGAATATGATGATTTTTTTATTGTAATGTGTTTTGCCGTGCATGATGACGAAACTATTGAAAAAATAATTCAGATGTCAGAAAAGCATCCGTTTGTTGCGCCGAATGTTCCGATTGTTGATGACGGAATTTTTACTCTTGAGTATATTCAGAAACATAACGCTGAATTTGACAGGGCTTATTCTTTGTTATCTGATGATGAATCAAGAAAAAATTATATCAGCATTCTGAATTTTAAGGTCAGCGGAAAAATTAAATATCTTTTTGAAGCCGAAAAAAATAAGAACGATATATATAAAAATATATTTAATCTCGGGAATGAAGAAGTTATAGTTGATTTGGGTGCGTATGACGGTGATACAATCAGAGAATTTACTGAGTTTACAAACGGAAAATATAAAAAAATATTTGCTTTTGAAGCCGATGAAAAAAACTATAAAAAGCTTTGTACAAAAACAGAGGGAATGAAGAATTTATTTTTATATAATCTTGCCGCATGGGATAAAAAAGAAGAGTTGTTTTTTGAAAAGAAAAAAGGCAGAAATTCAAAGCTTTCACAGTCCGGCAATGTGCGTGTTCAGGCAGATTGCGTTGATTCTGTTGTAAATGAAAATGTTACACTTATTAAAATGGATGTTGAAGGAAGCGAAGAAAAAGCAATAAAAGGTTCAGAAGCTTCAATAAAAAAATATAAGCCTAAATTATATGTGTGCGCATATCACCGGAACAGCGATATGTATTCAATCCCGATTTTAATAAATTCAATAAGACCTGATTACAAAATTTATTTCTGTCATCAGAGATATATACCGGGCTGGGAATCAAATTTTTATTGTGTTTAAATAATTTATTCTGTATTGTAAAATTTTTTTCTTTGTGTTACAATAATTACTGAGGTGTTTATTATGGCAAATCCGAAAAGTAAAATTTTACCGCAGATATTCACTGTTTATTTATTTGTTCTGGTTGCACACTGTGCAGATGTATTGCTTATAAATGAGTTGGGCGGCGACTCTAAAATTTTCGGTACAAATCTTTACGGCCATGTTGTGGGGATTATTATTATTTTTGTTGCCTGTATGGTATCTAAAAGAGATATCCGTTCTTACGGCCTTGTGTTGAAGCCAAAAAGAATTGCAAAAGGTTTTGTTAAGGGTGCGATTTTCTCAGTTATACCTATTGTTATTGTTGCGTTGCTGTTTGAACTTATTTATCTTGCGCTTGATTTTGAATGGGCAAAGATTTCTTTTATTCCCCCCAATATAAATTACAGCGGAGGAATAGGAATACCGAAAGCAACTGCTGCATACGCTTTTTCAATAGCAATATCTGTTTTTATGAAAGAGCTTGTTTTCAGAGGGTATATGTTAAAATACGCAAGACCGACTTATCCTTTTTTTGATGCAAATATAATTCAGGCGTTCCTTTGCATTCCGTTGCCCCTTGTGAATCATTTAAAGAATTTTGTATTCAATACTTACGGCGATGCCCGTGAAAGAATGCCGCTGATGGTTGCTATTGCCGTGTTTTATATTGTAACTGAGTTTATGATGGGCATTAAATGGGGCTTGCTTGCAAGAGTCAGCAGAGATATCTGGCCGATGTTCTTCGGTCATTATATTTACAACTTTTTCGGATACTGCCTTTTCTTCCAGACAAGTAAAATTTCCAACTGGGAAACAATGGTTAAGCTTTTTATGGTTGAGGTAATATCATTTATAATGGTATGGTTTTACTACAAAAAGAAGCGTGATGAAAAAGCAAAAAAAATGCTTGAAAAGAAGCTTGCTTCTATTGAAAGGCATGAAAGGCACGAAAAAGGTGACGATAATTACGGTAAAATAAAAGACAGAAACGAAAAGCACGCAGAGCATAATGATAAAATGCTTGAAAGCTTTTCACATGACGATTATAAAAAGAAAGTTGATGATTTTTCCGATGCAAATCTTCACCGTAGTCATCACCATCATCACAGTCATCATAATCCACAGGGTAAGGATGAAAACCTTATGGATTTAAATGAGGTTGATATCAGCAATTTTTACAAAGAATATGCAAAAGAAATGGAAAGAAAACTGCAAAAAGATAAAGAATCGGTTAAAAATCAGATAAATGATTCAGAATAATATTTTATTTTGTTAAAATACAATTAAGAAAAGAAAAAGCTATGGTAAAATGTATATATATTGTATGAGGTGATATTATGTTCTGCTGGCTTTTCCTTGTTCTCGGAATTATATCCTCTTGTATTTTCATTTATAAAAGAGATGCAAATTCAGGGCATATTGCTCTGTTGCTCAAAACATCTTCAAGTGTACTGTTTATTATTACCGCTGTTGTTGCAATTTACTATAACAGAGGTGATGTCCGTTACGGGCTGATGACGGTTCTCGGGCTTGTTTTCAGTATGCTGGGAGATATATGGCTTGATTTGAAGTGGATTTATCCGAAAGATATCAGATATTTTCTTTACGGCGGATTTGCATTTTTTATTCTCGGTCATGTCTGTTACATTTCTGCAATGTCGCTGGCCAACGGGTTCAAAATTACAGACATACTTCTGTGCATGGTAGCACCGGTTGTTGTTTCATTGGGAACGCAGTTTGCCGCAAAGCCTTTGGAACTTGATTTTACCGGTTATAAATTCATAGCGTCACTGTATTCGTTTTTCCTTACGATGACTGTATCAACTGCGGTAACTGCCGTAAGGCTTTCAAAAGGGTCATATTCCCAGATTATGATGCTGGCGGGAGCGGTTCTGTTCTTTATTTCCGATTTAATTCTGAGCAATACATATTTCGGGAAAAATAAAACCTCAAGGTCATACATAATTGCGAACCATTCTTTTTACTATGCAGGTCAGTTTATGATAGCAATGTCTGTATTTTTCTTTGAATAATATCGTTATACACTGCGAGAATCAGGATTTAATCTGTCCCGATTCTCTTTTTGTATATAAACGGCAAAAACAATTTTGCATTTTATTTCCTTAATTAGATTTTTTTAGGTTATTAAGATATTGATTTTTAAGTTTTGTTTTGGTATAATTATATGAATAATTGTGTAGGGGGTCAGAATTATGAAAAAACTGCTTTGTGCTGTTTTAGGTGCAGTCATTTTTATGTCCGTTGCGGTTTCGGCTTATGCCAAATGGTGCGGATACGGAGATGTTACCTGCGACGGTACAATAAATTCATCAGACGCTCTTATGGTTCTTATGGCCAGTACAGGGGCAAAAACTCTTACAGGTGATTCGAAAAAAGCTGCCGATGTTGACGGGAACGGTAAAATAAATTCGTCGGATGCGCTTTATATTCTTAATTATTCAGTCGGTATTGTTAAACGATTCCCTGTTGATAAATCGGATGATTCCAGCGGAGACCCGGATATCGGTCACGAAATTTACGGTTGAGGATTGTAAAGATAATATATTTAAATTTAAAAACAGAAACGGTGAAATAATGTCAGAAAACAGAAGCATGGGTTATGCACACGAGCTATCAAAGCTTATCAGAGAAGAAACGGTTTCTTTTTTCGGTCAGAAGGACCTTACAAAGTTTTATAAATTTCAGCAAACACTTAAAGAGATGGTGCCGGATATTTTTTCTGTTTGCGAAGCGGAGGATTTCAACGGCAGTTTTCTTCTTAAATGGAAGGGTCAGACAGATCTTGACCCTGTTTTGTTTATGAATCATCATGATGTGGTTGAGGCTCCGGGTAAATGGAATCATGAGCCGTTTTCGGGTGAAATCAGCTACGGAAAACTGTGGGGCAGAGGAACTCTTGACGATAAAGGCGGACTTTACTGTATGCTTAAAGCGGCGGACGAGCTTGTTAAAGAAGGTTTTGTTCCTCAGAGAGACACTTATTTTGTGTCTGCCTGCACGGAAGAGATTGACGGCAGCGGCTGTGACGCAATATCAAGCACTCTTGCTCAGAGAGGGCTTCGTTTCTTTATGTGCCTTGATGAAGGCGGTATGATTGTATCTGAACCGGTTGCCGGCGCAAAAGGTCTTTTTGCTATGATAGGAGTAGGAGAAAAAGGAACAGCCGATTTGAAATTTATCGCCCGTTCAAACGGGGGACATGCTTCCACTCCGGAAAAAGACACTCCTCTTGTTAGACTCGGCAAGTTTATGTCTGAGTTTGAAAAGAAAGAAATTTTTGATGTTCAGCTGTCAGATGTTGTTGCTGAAATGTTTAAGAGACTGGCTCCTTCAATGACGGGACCGCTGAAAAAAATATTAAGCAATCCGGAGCTTTTCAAGCCGTTGCTTGTTAAGGTTATGCCTTCTGTGTCAAGCACTGCGGGCGCAATGCTTAAAACTACCCTTGCTTTTACCATGGCTCAGGGCTCCGAAGGTACTAATGTTTTGCCCCAGGAGGCGTGGGTTGTCGGAAATATGAGATTTTCCAATCATCAGGGTCAGAAAGAAAGCTTTAAGGCAATAACTGAATTTGCCAAAAAGTTTGATATTGAAACAGAAATTCTTGACCCCGGCTTTGAATCACCTGTTTCTGATTTCAGAAGTGAAGCATTCAGAAAAGTTTGTGACGGCGTTAATGAAATATTCCCGGGTGTTCGCACCGCTCCGTTTATTACAAACACCGCAAGCGACAGCCGTTATATGAGCAGAGTTACGGAAAACTGCATAAGATTTTCACCGTTTATTATAAATAACGAACAGCTTAGCGGAATACACGGACTTGATGAAAATGTTGATATTGACGGCTTATCAGACGCTGTTGATTTTTACAAATATATGATACAGTCTTTATAATGAGAGGAAGAAAAATGAGTACAGAACAGACAAAAAAAATTCGCAACACAATAGATTCGTTCAAAAAACTTGATGAGCATACATATTATATTGATTTTACCGCTGATTACGGACTTGATAAGCTTCTTGACAGAGGAGTAAAAAGCATACCGGAACTTATTAAATTTGTTCAGACATATTTTGAACTTCCGAAAAATTCAGTTAAAATTGAAAACGGGGGTTTTGCCTGCACAACTTTCAATGCTTTTAATAAAGACGGTCAACAGCTCCTTGCAAGAAATTTTGATTATAAAGATGCTGAAACTCTTGTTGTCTGGACTGCGCCTGAAAACGGATATAAAAGCGTTGCGTTTACCGATATTAATGTTATGCTTTACGGCAGAAAACTTCAGAATCCCACTCAGACAGATAATCACGGAAGGTTTTTGTGTGCACCGTACTGCTGTATGGACGGCATAAATGAAAAAGGACTTGCCATTGCCGTGCTTGAATTAAAATGTAAAGCAACAAATCAGCAAAGAGGAAAAAAGAATATCACAACCACAACTGCGGTGAGAGCAGTTCTTGATAAATGCGCTACCGTTGAAGAAGCAATCAGCTTTTTTGACAGCCATGATATGCACGATTCACTTTTCTGTTCATATCATTATCAGATTACCGATGCAAACGGAAAAAGTGTAATTATCGAATATGTAGAAAATGAAATGAATGTTATATATCCGGAAGACAAGGTTCAGTATGCTATGAACTTTTTCCTTACAAAAGGCATATATAATGCCAAGGATTTTGGGTTTGAACGCCGTGATAAGGTGCTTGATGCTTTCAGAAAGAACGGCGGAAACATGGAAGAAGACGAAGCTATGAAGCTTCTTGAAAGATGTAAGCTTTATTACAGACATAAAAGAGGATATATGATTACTTCTCTCTGGTCTGCTGTATATAATAATGATGAAAAAACGGCACTTTTCTGCTCCGGTATGGATTATAACGCAAAATATAAAGTAAATCCTCTGAATCCGGGGGAAATTCTGAAAATCTGATTATGATGTCCCGCACTTTTGGGTGCGGGATTTTTCACATCTGCATATAAAAAGCAGCAGAACTTCATTTTTGCAGGCATAAATAAAGCACCGAAATTATAATCGGTGCTTTATTGTTTACATTGGTTTGAAATCATTCTGAAAAGTATTTGCCTCAAGCTGTTTCTTTGTTATTTCTTCCAGCATTGCTTTGCCTTCTGTGATTCCGGGGTCATTGCTTTGAATATTTTTTTCTTCCATTTGAGTTTTTATAACTTTTGCTGAATATTCCATTTTGAATGCCATAAGCTTGCTGTTGAATGCAATGTTCTTTTTTCTGAATAAGTTGGAAAAAATGATTGAAATAATTAAAATAATAATTAAATCTGCAATGGGAAGATACAACAGAACAAGAAAATGAAAATATGAAAAAACTTTTACGCACAGTAAAAGTGCGATTTGGTTGAAAGCCAATATTCCGAGCATTGACAGGCGGTAATAACGGCTGATTTTAACCGAATATTCATCAAGTTCATTTACAAAATGTCTTTCATTAAGCTCATCAATTTCTTCCGGAGTGAGCGCAACGGGGATGACACGGCTCAACAGTACTTTTTTTAGTATTAAAGCAATGCCGAACATTACGGCGGTTAAAATCACATTGTATGATGTGTATAATAAAATAATATTGTCTCTGAAAATACCGTATCTTATATATAAATACATCTTGAACAGAAACACTTTTGCTCTATGATAAAAATCCATATATATCACCTGCTTTGTCAAATAATACTGTAACAGTATATAATAGTTGTTTTTTTATGTCAATGTTTCAAAAGTAATTATGCAAATTTTATTGATACTGAAACATAATTATGATATAATCCGGATTTAAGGAAGTGAAACGCAGTGGATTACGAAAATAAATATCTTATGTATCTTGCTTCGTGCGGCATTGAAAATAAAACGCCTGATTTTCCTGAAGAAAATATCAACTGGGAAAGTCTTGTGCTATCGGCAAAAAAGCAGGCGGTAATTTATCTTGTTGCCCTTGCCGTAAAAAAAGGGAGCAATCTGCCTGTTCCCGAAAATATCAAGCAGGAACTGTATTCTCTGCTTTTCGGGTACGGAATTAAAAATAAAAAAGCAATTAAAAATTCATTGATAATATTAAATAAAATGAATGATGCCGGCATACCTGTTCTTCTGCTTAAGGGCTACAGTGTCGGCAGGTTGTATTACGCTCCGGAATGCCGTGAATCA
Source organism: Acutalibacteraceae bacterium (assembly GCA_045628495.1). Lineage (GTDB taxonomy): Bacteria > Bacillota > Clostridia > Oscillospirales > Acutalibacteraceae > CAG-488. Next base: position 24,315 of record JAZQPL010000086.1, on the reverse strand, counting down.
GCTGATACGGATATATTTGTGCCTGAGGAAAACGAGCGGGAAGCTCTGGATTTTTTAATATCTTCGGGGTTCACTGTAACGCCCAGGTCGCCTGAAATGCACCATTCACGGTGCTTTCATCGGATATACGGGCTTTTTGAGGTGCATATTTCTCTTTGGGAGGAATATCTTGATGATTTAATGTTTGATTCTGCTGTTAAATCATCAAGTCTTATAAGAAATACGGTTAAAATACAGACTCCCGAAGGTGATTTTTATACAATCGGAGAATATGAAACATTGCTGTTTCTGACATTCCACCTGATGAAACATTTCATAAACGGCGGGATAGATTTGCGGATGATTGCAGATGTTTCGCTTTATTACAGATATGCGGCGCATAAAATTGATTTAACAGGCTATTGGTCTTTAATTGAAAAAGCCGGGTTTAAAAGGACTGTATCCGCCGTTCTTAACTGTGCAGTTAAATATTTCGGTTTTTCTTCCCGTGAGCTGCCGGGAATACCTGTAAATTCTGAAGAAGATACAGAAACCGTTATAACAGATACACTTGAAAAAGGAACTCACGGCAAGATTCAGGATGATGAGCATGAGCGGAACTGGAGAATTTACCGTAATGAAAAACAGCGCAGAAAATACGGAAAAACAGGTTATAAAAAATTTTATTTAAAATCATTAGCCATTTATCTTTTTCCTTCGTATAAAGAGATGACAAAACAAAACGCTGCATTAAAAAAACACAGGTGGATGTATCCGGCGTACTTGATAATATATGTAATAAAAACAATATTACACAAGACGGAGTCCATGTTCAGCAGAAAAAAGAAAATCAGTGGTAACGAAGCAGAAAACGGTGATGAGCGCATTGATATTCTTCGCAGGCTGGATATTTTATAAAAATACTGTGATGAAGTGCAGATTACTTCCGTGATGTTTTGCTGTTGGTTGTTTGCACAAAAATATTCGCTGAAAATCTTCAAATTTATACATTATTTGCTTGACTTTCGCAATACCGAGTGCTAAAATGACCTTATGTAATTGTAGATTTGGAACAATACCGAAGGAGGAACAGATTGTTATGGGAAAGAAATTGACTGATGGCGAGATTAACGAATTAGCAGAAAAAAAAGGCATTGAGCTTTCTGAGGATGCACTTGACAGCGTTGCAGGCGGAGTGTACACAGGTACAGGAGAGTACGCGTGGGAACTTCTTCCTACAGCTGTACAGATTCAGCTTAATGCGTTATCGGTTGAGAGATTGATAGTTACAGGTACATGCATCATGGGACCTGAGGATATTAAGTAATTTATAAAAATAAAAATAAAAATAAATACAGAAACATTTTTTGGAGGTAATAAAAATGTATTCATCACCGGATTTTATTAAGGTTCAAGTTAAGGTTGAAGATTCTTTTGCAGCTTATGATAACTGTGAGATTAATGAATTCAGAATGTATAAAGATGAATCTATAACAGGTGTACAGTGCAATGATATTTATAAGAATTTCCTTACTGAGGCGTCAATGATAGATTCTTGCTGGACAGGAAGAACAGCATAATCAGGCTATGTTTAATCTTAATACTGACGGTCTTTCCGGAAGGGAAATCGACCGTATAAGAGGGCAATTTAAGTCTTTCGTTTCAGATGAAGGACTTTTGCCCTCATTTGCTATTGATTTTTATGACTTTGTCCCTTCTGAAAAAGATATAAACGGAAAGTTTCTTGCAGATATTAACAGCCATTTGTTTTATTCTGATGATGACGGATATTATATTTTTTACGGTTCATCAGCTGAAAGACGGGTTGGTATTTTTATTGGTAATGATTATTCCCATGCAAAGGCTTTTTATAATGAACACGGCTGCCTGGTAAAAAGGAGCGATGTTGCAGATTTACTTTATCACGGATACAGATACCGAGCCGTAACAACAGGCAATATGATGATTCATTCTGCTGCCGCAGTATATAACAATGAAGCAATTCTTTTCTGCGGTATGCACGAGGCAGGGAAAAGCACACAGGCAAACTTGTGGGTGGAACATAAAAACGCAGAGGTTATTAACTATGATTCACCGTGTATTATCAGAAAAGACGGGGAACTGTTTGTTCACGGCACTCCTTGGAGCGGCAAAGAGGGCGTGTATAAAAATGAATATGCTCCGCTGAAGGCGATTGTTTTTGTTGAAAAGTCAGATATAAATGAGGCAATAAAGGTTTCCAAAGCAGAAGCGTTTTCACTTATCTATCTTAATAATTACCTTTACCCGCTGGATAATAAAATTGAAGAACAGTATTTTAATGTTATTGAGAAAATCGCTTCTGAAATACCTGTTTTCAGGTTAAAATGTACTATAAGTGAGGATGCTGTTACAGTTCTTTACAATGAACTTTACTAATTTACGGCTTGAAAAGGAGATTAAAATGAAATATAAAGCAAAAGAATGTTTTCAGATGAAAGATATAGCAGGGGATAAGGTTGTTATTCCCAGGGGAGAGATTGCCGTTGGTTTTAACGGTATTCTTGTTCTTAATGATGCGTGTGTTGTTCTGTGGGAAAATCTTAAGGATTTTTCAGATATTGACACCCTTGCAGATATTTTTGTTGAAAAGTTTAAGATTGATTTTGACCTTGCAAAGTCAGATATTCAGAACTGTATTGATAAAATGATGGAGCATAATCTTCTTGATGTTGGTGAATAAAAATGAGCAGTTTATATGATGCGCTTAAAGCAAGCGGCGGTAAATTCGAAGATTTCAGGATGTATTTAACTGAAAAAGCAAAACTCGAAAAGAATTTAATTTCGGCAATCATTCAGCTTACTCCTTTGTGTAATTTAAATTGTAAAATGTGCTATGCCAGAATGGATAAAGCTGATGTTGAAAAAAAGGGAAAGCACATAATGGGCTTTGACGAATGGAAGTTTTATCTTGACGCATTAAATGAAATGGGAGTTTCTCAGATAAGCTTTACAGGAGGAGAATGCACCATCCACCCTGATTTTGTTAAAATATATTCTTATGCTTATGATTTGGGATATTCAATTTCAATAATGACGAATCTTTCACACATTACAGATGAGATTTTTCAGCTTTTTGTCAGCAAACCGCCTTTCGGAATATCATTTACTGTTTACGGTTCAAGCGAAGAAACTTATGAAAAGCTTTGCAAAAACAAAAATGCATATAAAGCTACATACGACAATTTTGAAAAATTTAACAGCATGGGATATAATATTTTGCCTAAAATGACAGTTGTTAAGGATAATATTTACGATTATGAAGAAATTGAAGAATATTTCAGAAAAAAGGGCCTGAGGCTTGTTGAAAGCTCATTGCTTGTTGCTTTTGATAATTGTGAAAAGGATTCTTTGGACAATATTGCGGTGGATAACCTGGAATGGTACAACATAAGAAAAAAAGTTTATTCAAAAGTCAGAAATATTAACGAAGAAGATTCCATTGACAGAAAGTGTGAATTGATTGAAGCAAGCTGCAGTATGCCTGAAAAAGACGGAAATACAAAAGAAGGTTTGAAATGCAGCGGAGGAAGAAGCTCATGCTACATTAACTGGGAGGGAATGATGACTCCCTGCGTTACTATTGATGTATTTACCGTTGACCCGAGAAAGGTCGGTTTTGAAAAAGCCTGGGAAGAAACAGTTCACTGGGCTGACCGTGTGCCTGCTTTGGATGAATGTGAAGACTGCCTTTTGAAAACGGAATGCAATTCGTGCGCTTCTATTCATTACGGAGATACAGGAGTTTTCGGCAAGGTGTCAGAAAGACTGTGCCTTAAAAAGAAATTCCCTGAAGAAGTTGCGAAAATTGAAGCAAAACTTGCCGAAAGAGGTATTTTAACATAATGAAAGATGAAAAAATTACTGCTATCGGTGATATTCACAATGGTGCGGCAGTAACCCTTGTTGAAAAAGACGGAAAAATGTTTATCAGAAAACCAAGAAGCGGAGCAAATGAGCTTGCTTTTAAGGCCTTTCTCTCAGAATTACAGGAGAAAGGCTTTCTGTATTTACCGGGAACTGTAAATGTTATTTATTCCGACAGTGAAATGCAAGAGGTTGAAATAGTAAGAAACAATGAAGCAAAGTCAAAAGATGAAATTAAGCTGTATTACAGACGGTGCGGTGCATTGATTTTCTTTGCATACATTTTTTCATCAAATGATTTGCATTATGAAAATATAATTGCGAACGGCAGCTTCCCCACGGTGATTGATTACGAAACATTACTGACCCCTGATTTCGGCAGAAATAACAGCGGAATTTTTCTGCAATCCGCAGCAGTCAGTCATTTGCTTCCCAACTGGAGAAGAGAAAATAATGAAGATGTTGATGTAGGCGGAATTACAGGTGAATATTTGAATATTCCCAAGTATAACGGTAAACATGAATATGCGTATGATTATATAGATGATATTCTTACGGGCTTTGAATATTCTTACGGTTTTGCACTTGACAATATGAATATGTTTGAAAGACTCATTCATTTATTTGATAACTGTAAATTCAGGGTGCTTATGCGTCCGACCGTTACTTACAGCAACATTCTTGACCTTATCAAAGGTGAAAATGAGGATTATCAAAGAGATATTGCTTATACAATACTTGAACGGGCATACGAAAAAGACCGTGATAAACAGCGGGTAATTCAAGCGCAAAAGGCTATTGAATCAGAAATCAATTCTTTATTAAAAGGTGATATTCCTATTTTCTGGGTCTCGGGTAACGGTTGTGATTTGCTCGATAAATACGGTTGTGTTTGGGAAAATCTTTTCAGCCGCTCATCAGTTGAAAGATGTTCTGAAAAGCTGGGAAAATTTTGCCGTAAGGATATGGAAAATCAGAAAAAGCTTATAAGGCAGTCACTTTTAACAGTGCTTCCCGTAAGCAGAAATACTTCAAAAAAATCAGAGTATAAAGACCCTGTTGAAACAATATTCCACACTCTTGAAGAAAGAAATATCGAAGGTTCACCTGACGGATGGACAGGATTGCGCAGAGATAAAAACGAAAGGTTATATTTTAAGGGAGTCGGGACAGGGCTATATAACGGAATTTTCGGAATATTGTGCTGTTATGCTTCAATGTTCCGTAAAACGGGTGATAGAAAATTCCTTGAGGCTCTTAACAAATATTATTCGTGTTACTGCGATTTTTTATCAGATGAGACTGTTCCTTTAACAGATTTTTCTTCGTCACTGCAAGACGGAGTCGGCGGAAAAATATCTGCGCTCTGTCATATTTCAGAGCTTATCGGGGATATGAGATTTTATGAAGATGCCCGTAATATTATTGAAAAAATTGTCATACCGTCAACGCCGTTGACCGGCAATTTTGATGTACTCGGCGGATTCGGAGGGCTGGCAATTATGCTGCCGAAAATTAAAAGTCCCAAGGTTTTGGATGTTGCTTCGGTACTTGCAGAGGTAATGCTGAAATCTGAGCCGGAATTAACAGGCGTTGCTCACGGTGCGGCAGGTGTTGCCCTTGCGCTGGGTGCGTTAGGAAGTATTCTTAATACCAATGAATTTGATAAACGGATTATTGAATTGCTGAAAAAAGAAAATTTAACATTTGATAAAGATGATTGCGACTGGAGAGATTTGAGAAATCAAAATAAAAAATGTTATATGCGTGGATGGTGTTCAGGCGGTCCCGGCATAGGTATGTCAAGAAAAAAGCTTGCAGAATACACTGAAAATGAAGAAATTGCGGAAATATGCAGTGAGGATATAAAAAAATCACTTATTATGCTGGAAAAGATGCCGTTTCTGAAAAAAGACTGTATTTGCTGCGGAAACGGTTCAAAGCTTATGGCGGTATCATATCTTGGCGCAACAGCTGATTATACTTATGAAAGACTTTGCACAAAGGTGCAGAACGGAGTTGTTGACTATATGCATCTGATTGATACATCAGATTTGGATTCAGGACTTATGCAGGGCACTGCCGGTATAGGATATGTGATTTCTATGTATAAGGATAAAATGTGCGGAGGTATGCTCCTGTGAACGAAAAATCATTTTCAATCGGAAGTCTGTATCCTGTGATTTACCGGGTGATATCAGACGGAGATGTGTTCCCCGTTATTGTAAACGGTAGCAGTATGCTGCCGCTTCTTCGTCACGGGCTTGATACTGTTTATTTTTCTTCTATTGAAGGCAGAAAAATCCGCAGGGGCGATATTGTGCTTTTTGAAAGGAACGACGGCAAATTTGTTATGCACCGTGTATATAAGGTGCATAAAAACGGAACTTTTTCTTTTGTCGGAGATAATCAGGTGGCAATAGAACACAATGTTACAAAAGATATGCTCAGGGCGTATGTTCCTTTTGTTATTCGTAAAGGTAAAAAAATAAATTGCGAAAAAGGCTTTGTAAGAACTGTTATGATTATGTATATGCTGCTGCGTACAAAGCATCACCGGCTGGCGTACGGTATTTTGAATATAATTTATAAAATATCTAAACTGTTTTCAAAGTGATTTTTTTCTGAAAACAAAAGCTGTTGCTTTTACCGGCAGCAGCCTTTTTTGTTATTTAATATTGCACAACAGCAAAAAAAGTGTATACTGTACATATAGAAATAATAAAAACACTAATAAAAAAAGGACAGATATTATGAATTCTGTGTTTTCAAAAGAATCCGGGCAGCCGGTATATTTACAAATGTACTCATATTTTCGTAATCTTATTTTAACAGGGGCAATGCCTTCGGGCACTAAACTGCCGTCAATCAGAAAATGCGCTGAGATTTACGGGGTAAGCAAAACAACAGTAGAAGCTGCATTTGTTCAGCTTGAGGCAGAGGGCTGTATTTATTCGGTTGCACAAAGCGGATTTTATGTTTCTGAAATGTCAGATTTTGTTTTGCAGGGCAGCCGACCTGTTGATAAGAACAATAAAATAAAAAAAGAACAGCCTCTTTATGATTTTACATCATCTGCCGCAGACGAAGAAAGCTTTGACTTTAATTTATGGCAGAGATATGTTAAAAGTGCGCTGAGAACGGGAGCAAGACTGCTTGATTACGGTGACCCTCAGGGAGAGGAGGATTTGCGGAAAGCACTTTGCAGTTATGTTTCACATTCAAGGGGAATTATATGCAGTGAAAATCAGATTGTTATCGGTGCCGGTGTTCAGAATCTTCTGAGTCTTTTGTGTATTCTCGAAAAAGAAAGAAAAAACATTCTGTTTACGGGAATGCCATACAAAAAGGGGGAGACGGTTTTTTCTGATTTCAGCAAAAAAATACTTTACAGTGAAAACGATTTACTTAAATACGAATCAACGGATATAGATATGATATATACAAGCCCGTCGCATATAAATTATCGGGGCGATGTAATGAATATTTCGGAAAGAATTGATTTATTGAAATATGCCAGAGAAAACAACATTATTGTTATTGAGGATGATTATGACAGTGAATTCAGTTATACAGGACATCCTGTTCCGGCTTTAAGAAGTATTGACGGCGGAGAAAGAGTTATTTATATAGGAACTTTTTCCAGGCTTCTTATACCGTCAATCAGAATAAGCTTTATGGTTTTGACAACCGAGCTTTCCGAAAAATATGAAAAAATCCGTGATAATTATAATCAGACTGCTTCAAAAACGGAACAGATTGCACTTTGCCGGTATATAAGTGACGGACATCTTTATTCAAGAATTAAAAAAACCAAAAAGCTGTATGCCGAAAAAACACGAAGCTTTTACAATGTGATGAAAAAATGCAGTAATACGGAATTCAGAATAAAATTAAGTCAGTCGGGATTTCTGGTTTCGATTTCTTCCTGTAAATTACTGATTGAAAAACTAAAAAATAATCTCATCAGCGAAAGTATGCACACCGGTATTGTAAATGAAATTGACGGGACGGCAACAATGACATTTTCTGTATCTTCGATAAAATCGGATTCTGTTGAATCCGTTGCCGAAATAATAAAAAAACACATGGAATCATTGTAATTTTATTAAAAAATAGATTTTCCCCTTTACAAATTGAAAATACTGTGATAGAATAATAACCGATAATAAAGTAGGAGTGGAGGACTCTCTGCTTTCTGCTTGAAAAGTCAAATTTTATGGAGGTGCTTACGATGAAACAATCTAAGCGTATGTTGTCGGTTATTCTTGCTTTGATTATGATCTGTTCAACCTTTACAATCGGTGCACAGGCTCTCAAAGCGGATATTACCAAGCCGGCAGGTTATGATGAGGTTCTTGAGCCTGTAATCACAAGTGAACAGGCAGCTTGCTTCCTGCTTGATGAACTGGAACCGATATTTGCAGATATTGATGTTTATGAGCAGATTCAGTTTATTGAAACTCTCACCATCGATCTTCGCAGTATCGACGGACTTCTTAGCACTATTCAGGAACTTAACTCAAGTGACTTGCTGAATGTTGCAGAAGCACTTTTTGATGCAGGCGATATCGAACATCTTAATCTCGGCGCCGGTAAAATCGTTGACTCAAAGGGTAACCGCTGCAGAAGATCAAATGCAACTTCATCAGATTTTGAAGTTCTCAGTGCTGTTCTTTCCTTTGTTGAGAGCAATGCTGAATATATTGCAAAATTTGCATATAACGGATTTGATTTCGGTGATTTGGAAAGCTTTGCAGGTAGACATATTATCGGTAAAGAAGATATTGCCGCTCTCAGTGATGTCAGAGGACTTGTTGTTTCTCTTGTAGAAAGTCTTCTCAGCGGAACGGATTTTGAGGTTGATATAAAGACTACATATCATAACAGCAATACTCTTGACGGACTTCTTCAGTCTTTTATCGACAATAAGCTTGTAAAACTTATTGTTGACCTTTGTGCAAGCTCAGACGGCACAAATCAGGTTGCTGAAATTCTCGGTCTTACAAAATATATTGCTGAAGACGGAACACTTACTCAGGAAATTCCCACAACAACTGTTTTCCCCAGCCTTACAGACGGTGAAGGAAAATTAGGTAAGCTCGACCTTAATACAGATTCTACTTATAATTTCTTTATTAAGATTTTCAAGGCTCTTATTCAGGATATTGTTATTCCTTATGCAGGCCAGCTTTTAGGCGATCTTCTTGATGAAGAAACAGCAAGTTATATTGACATTGCACTTCCCATTCTTAATATAGATGTTACTTTCCCTGAGGATTGCACTCCCAGAGAGAAAGTAGACATTCTTCTTAACTACCTCCTTGTAGGCGAAGGTAAAACTCAGTTTATCTGCTTCAAAGAGGCTGTATCTCCTTCAGGAGTAGCAGTTAAATATCTTGGCTTTGCAGATGGATTCTGGGCACAGCTTTGCGATATTATTATGACAGTTCTTCCTATGCTTCCCGCTCTTCTCGGCGATGACGCTCCCAATATTGAGAAGACAGATGCTGAACTTTCAGAGATGACAACAAACGAATTCCTTACATATGTTGCTCAGGTTTGCCTTGAAAAATTCGTTGACGGCGTTGATTTTGCAACAGATTGTAAATCAATCAGAGAACTTGCTTCCCGCACTTTGATTGAGGTTTGCAAAGACCTTATGCCTGAAAAGAATTTTGAAGAAATGTTTGATTCACATCAGAGAGAATACGACAGTGACGATTGTCTGTGGCTTGCAGCTTTTGTTATTCGTTATTATCTTAACGGTGAAACAACAATTCAGGATACAACATCAGATGAAAACATGAGCTTTTCATCTATTCTCAACACAGCAGCTGACTGGGTTCTTGATAAATTCGGCGCCTTGCTCGGATATAAAAAGTCAAATTATGCAGGATATGACCAGGGTGTAGTTGTATGGCATAAGCTTTACGATACAGTATTCCAGGTAATTCCTCTTAATATATTCTGCGGTGCAACCGATGTTTCTGTTTCAGGTAAAACAGTTTACAAACCCGGTGTTCCGGATTCAGCAGAAGGCCTTAAAGATTTAATCATGGAAGACATTGTCGGCGGTGTTCTTGAGTTTAACATTGATGATACAGTTGACGGTATCACAGGACTTAATAAGGTTCTTTCACTTATCGGTCGCCGTGATGACTCTGATTTGAATAAGCCGATTCCTCAGCTTATTATGGACCTTCTCGGAAGAATTATTAACCCGTTGTTTGGTCTTCCCACCGAAAAGAATTCTTCTCCGAGTAATGATATCAATCTTATCATTCCTTACAGCTATACAAAGCTTGACCAGCTTATTACAGCAAACAATAATATAACTTCACTCAGCCTTACAAATACACTTTACCGTCTTTGTGTAAATCTTCCTTATATTCACAAGACAAACACAAGCCTTATCTACACAGCAGCTCCTCTTATTACAAATTTGATGGGCTTATGGGGCGGAGACAGCGGAAAAGTAAGATTCCCGTTTATTGAAGATGTTGCACCGGCTACATTTAATAACGGTGTTCAGTTCAATATCGAAACACTTACAGCTTTGTATAACAGATATGCTGATTCATCAAACGAAGGTCTTTCTTACGATGATGATAATTACAGCTATTTCCATATGGTTGACTTTGCTCCCTTCCTTTACCTTAAATTCAAGTCTGCACGCAGTGATATTAAATCATTGATTGACAGCTATAATTCAGGTAAAGCTGATACTGCAACATTCAGAATTGATGCAACAAATGCAGCTTATAGATTCCTTACAATTACACGCTTCCTTGAACAGGGTTATAACTGGGATAAATCTGTTGAAGCAGATGAAAACAATTATGATTTCAAGGGCGAAACAGTTGCTTGCGATAATCAGCTTAACAAAGAAATTATTAAAGCAAACGCAGCACAGTATGCTCAGGAAGAGTATCCTGATGGTTCTAAGAAATACACAGAAAGAACATGGGCAGCATATGAGAAGGCTATTGCTTTTGCAAATAAGGTTGAAGGCGAATATAAAGCAATAACTGAATCAACAACACTTAAAGACAGTGAGAAGGAAAAGGCACTTCGTGATATGCGTCAGTCAAGAATCAACACAGCCAGAAAAGAACTTGTTGATGCAGTTAAGAACCTTAAACCATGGATTCCTCTTGCCGATTACTCAGCTCTTGATGCAATATTTGAAAACATGAGCTACAATATCAGTTTGAGAAACTATAATCAGGCATTTGTTAATAAAGTAATTGAAATTTATAAAGAAGCTGAAGCTCTTGACCGTGATTATGACCAGGATAATCAGGTAATAATTGATAGAATGGTTGAAGAACTTCAGGAAGCATTAGATGATGCTGATACTCATCTTATTGACAGCCTTGTGCTTAATAACGAAGGCGTTCAGTTTATTGATGAAAGATACAGTTATCTCTACGGTCTTGAGGAAGGCTTTGCAACTGATTCTCAGCTGGAGATATGGGCAGGCGGCTCATTCAATGACTATATGATGATGCTGTACGGTTACGGTGCAACAGGTGAGGGAGACTATCTCGAACTTGATATTGAAAGTACAAGATTCGGTAACGGTACAGGCTCACTTATTTATCTTGCAGGTTATAATGAAGAAACCGGTGAATACGACAGAATTTTGACCGATACAGTATATACTACTATAGTATTCGGTGATGTTGACGGTGACTCATTCTCAGATGCTTGTGATAATATCTACCTCAGAGCGTACCTTTCATATAAGCTTACAAAAGCTCAGATTGGCTCTGCAGCATTGTATGCAGCAGATGTTAACAGACAGGACGGAGTTACAGGTACTGATGCTAAGATGTTCAATGATTCCGGCATTAAGAAGACAGTTATAAATCAGGCTCCGGATGATTTAACAGAAATGACATTTGGTTATTATGATGTCATGGGCATTCGTTAAGCGAAAGGTTTTATAAAATTTTTATACAGTATATCGGCAGCAGCTTTAAGTTGCTGCCGAATATTTTATAAAAAAACAAAAAGAAAAGAGCAGAGATTTTTCTGATTATAAAATCTCTGCTCTGTATTTTTATACTGTGTATTTCTTATTGATTATTTATCAATACATTCCGCCTGCCTGACCGGCTGCCATTGCTGCAGCAGCTGCTGCGTCAGCCTGGGGGTCCGGCTTATCTGTAACGAGGCTTTCTGTTGTAAGAACCATAGCGGCAACAGATGAAGCATTCTGAATAGCTGAACGGGTTACCTTTGTGGGGTCAAGAATACCCGCTTCAAACATATCAACATAACCGTCTTTGCCGAAGTCATATCCGTAACCTTTTTTACCGGATTCAACAATATGATTTACAATAACTGAACCTTCAAGACCTGCGTTTGCGGCAATCTGACGAACGGGTTCCTCAAGAGCTTTGAGAACAATGTTAACACCTGTCTTGAAATCAGCATCGTCTGTATCAAGGAGTGCTTTAACTTCAGGTATTGCATTGATAAGTGCAACACCGCCGCCTGCAACAATGCCTTCTTCAACAGCTGCTTTTGTAGCTGCGAGAGCATCTTCAATGCGAAGCTTCTTTTCTTTCATTTCTGTTTCTGTTGCAGCACCTACACGAATAACTGCTACACCGCCTGCAAGCTTTGCAAGTCTTTCCTGAAGCTTTTCACGGTCAAAATCTGATGTTGTTGTTTCAAGAAGTGAGCGGATTTGTGCAACTCTGCCTTTGATAGCTTCTTTATCGCCGGCACCGTCAACAATAATAGTGTTTTCTTTTGAAACTTTAATCTGACGGGCTTTACCCAGCTGAGTAAGCTGAGTATCTTTAAGTTCAAGACCGAGGTCTGATGTAATAACTTCGCCACCTGTAAGGATTGCGATATCCTGAAGCATTTCCTTGCGTCTGTCACCGAATCCGGGAGCCTTTACGCATACGCAGGTAAATGTTCCTCTGAGTTTATTAACGAGAATTGTTGAAAGAGCTTCGCCTTCAATATCCTCAGCAATAATAACAAGCTTTTTGCCTGACTGAAGAATCTGCTCAAGAAGGGGAAGAATTTCCTGAATGTTGCAAATTTTCTTGTCTGTAATAAGAACAAGAGCATCGTCAATAACAGCTTCCATTTTATCAGTGTCAGTAACCATGTAAGGTGAAATGTATCCACGGTCAAACTGCATACCTTCAACAATGTCACTGTCAGTAACAGCTGTTTTGCTTTCTTCAACTGTAATAACACCGTCAGCAGTAACCTTTTCCATAGCTTCTGCAATGATGTCACCGATTGATTCATCAGCAGATGAGATTGTAGCAACTCTTGCGATATCTTTTGAGCTGGTAACGGGCTTTGAACTGTTTTTTACGCTCTCTACTGCTGCTGCAACAGCTGCCGCAATACCTTTTTTAACTTCCATGGGATTTGCGCCGGCTGCAACATTTTTCATTCCTTCACGAACAAGAGCCTGTGCAAGAAGAGTAGCTGTTGTTGTACCGTCACCTGCAACATCGTTTGTTTTTGTTGCAACTTCTTTTACAAGCTGTGCACCCATGTTTTCAAAGGCATCTTCAAGTTCAACATCTTTAGCGATTGTAACGCCGTCATTTGTAATAAGGGGAGCACCGTATTTTTTGTCAAGAACAACATTTCTTCCTTTGGGTCCCAGTGTTATTTTAACTGTGTTTGCAAGTTTATCAATACCTGCCTGAAGAGCTTTTCTGGCTTCTTCACCGTAAATAATCTGTTTTGCCATAATAATATCCTCCGTTTATTATTCTACGATTGCAAGAATATCGCTCTGACGAACGATGATGTATTCTTCTTTGTTAAGCTTAACTTCGGTTCCTGAATATTTACTTGTAATTACTTTGTCACCGACTTTAACATACATTTCTACTTCTTTACCGTCAACAATTCCGCCGGGGCCTACTGCAAGTACCTCAGCAATCTGAGGCTTTTCCTGAGCAGAAGCGGCAAGTATAATTCCGCTTGAAGTTGTTTCTTCAACCTCTGTGAGTTTTACTACAACTCTGTCTGCAAGTGGTTTGATTGTCATTATATATTCCTCCTTGAATGATTATAATATGAATATTTAGCACTCGTTTCGATTGAGTGCTAAATATATTTTAGCCACTTTTCAGGAAATGTCAACCCTTTTAGGAAAATTTAACAAAATAATAATAATTTCATTTCATAATTATCTGAATAATCAGGTGAGCGGCTACCCCGGGAGAACCGAAAATAATTCCCGAAATAAGTGTTAACGGGTTAATATTAAGATGTATTCCCGTGAAGGTTCCGGTAGCGTTAACCGCAAAAACAGATGTTATTCCGGTAATTGCCGAAAGAAAAAGATACCTGAAAAAATGACCGTTTTTCTTCATTACGATTAAAATAATTAAAGAAAAAATTGAAACTGATGCAACAACAAGTCCTGTTATCAGCTTGCCCACCTCCCGTTATAATGAAATATATGCAAAAAAGTTTAAATACAGCACTGTATTTTTTCTGAAATATATGTTATTATATTGACGGTGATGATATGTTTGATATAGGAATTGTGGGAGCGGGGGCTTCCGGTCTTGTATGTGCTGTAACAGCAAAAAGAAAAAATCCGGATTTAAAAGTTGCAGTTTTTGAATCTATGCCGAGAGTCGGCAAGAAAATACTTGCAACAGGCAACGGAAGATGCAACCTTTCTAATGAAAACGCAGAAGACCACGAATATTATAACAAAGATTTTGCACAAACTGTTATTGATAAATACAATGTTTCCTATACCCTCAAATTTTTTTCATCATTAGGACTTTTTACATATTCAGACAGTGAGGGTAGAATTTATCCTCTGAGTAATTCTGCAGGCAGTGTTCTTGATGCACTTCGTTTTGAGTGTGACAATTTAGGAGTAACTGTTTTTACTGATGAGAAAATTTCCCGTATTATCAAAAAAGCAGACGGAACATTTATTCTTAACGGTTTACATTCTGTTAAAAAGCTTGTTTTGGCGTGCGGAGGCAAAGCGTCACCTGCTCAGGGTTCAGACGGAAGCGGATATGAATTATTAAAAAGCCTGGGGCATACTATTGTTAAGCCGCTGCCTGCGCTGGTTCAGCTGACGAGCGACAATAAGATAATAAAATCATTTAAGGGACTCAGAGCAAAAGGCAGTATCACTCTTTTTGCAGGGGACGAAAAAGCAGGGGAAACCTGCGGAGAAATTCTTTTTACTGAGTACGGTCTTTCAGGCATAGCATCTATGGATGCACAGCGGATTTTGTGCGACAGCCTGCAAAAAGCAAAATGCAGTGTGATGATTGATTTTATACCTTCGCTGACAGTTGAAGAGATAAAAAATGCTGTTATCAGAAAAAGAAATTCAAACCCGTCACTTAAATGCGAAAATCTTCTTTCGGGGCTTGTTCCTAAAAAAATAGGACAGGGATTTATAAAATGTGTGTATGTTAAAAATGATGCGCCTGCTGTTTCAATAGACGACAACACTGCTGAAAGAATAGCATATCTTATGAAAAATTTCAGAATATATCTTACAGGTTCAAAGGGATTTGAAAACGCTCAGGTTACAAGGGGCGGAGCGGATATAAATGAATTCAATAAAGCTTCTTTACAGTCTTTGATTCATAAAAATCTTTATTGTTGCGGCGAAATATTAAATGTTGACGGCGGCTGCGGCGGATTTAATTTACAATGGGCATTTTCAAGCGGATTCTGTGCAGGTGAAAATGCTTGGGAAAAATAATAAATGGGGTGTTATTATGGCAATGAGCGAATTATATAAATACGCAAAAAAGGGTTCGGATTTATACTTAACCTGCAGAAGAGGACATTTTGCGACTCATCACAGCCACACAAATTATTACATTGATATCACAATGCAGAAGTCCTCTCTTAATGAGGCAAAAGCAGTGGCTAAGGCATTGCTTCCGGCTTACAAAATGAGCACGGTTGTTGATACGATTTTATGTTTTGACGGAAGCGATGTTATAGGTACCTGCCTTGGGGATATGCTGACTAAAAGAGATTATGCAAGTGTAAATTCAGACAGAAATATCAATATTCTTTCACCGGAATATAATATGGACAAACAGATGATTTTCAGAGATAATAATATTTCTATGATTCAAGGCAAAAATGTGCTTGTTCTTTCTGCATCTGTTGTTACAGGTAAGACAGTGCTTTCAGCTATTGAAGCTGTAAATTTCTACGGAGGGAATGTTGTAGGAATCTGCTCTGTATTTTCAACTATGACGGAATGCGGAGGCGTAGGTGTAAAATCTGTTTTCGCTTCTTCGGACTTGCCTGACTATCTTTCAACTTCTTCCGTCAACTGTCCGATGTGCAGACGAAAAGAGCGTATTGATGCTGTAATAAATGCTCACGGCTGTTCGAAATTATAATTTTATTTATATATTTTGTGCAAAAAAAAAAGGATTTTAAGACACTGCTGTTGTATCTTAAAATCCTTTTTTATGTTATATGATTAAATGTTTACTATTGCAAGAACGGGATTGTGGTCAGAAGGAAATTTCCCGTCAGGTCTGTCAAGCAGAACACGGTATTGTTCAACTTCAATATCTTTAGATACATTGATAAAATCAATAACAGCTGTATCGTCTTTTCTTTCTTTGAATAAGGGATAAAATCCTGTGTATGTAATGCTGTCCATCGTATCCTCAGCTGCAAATTTTGTGTCTTTAAGGCAGCCGGATGTCATCTGTTTATAAAGCTCACAGCCTTCATTAAAATTAAAGTCGCCTGTGAGTACAACAGGAACATCAAATTCAGCCGCAAAATCAAGTACAAGCTGAAGCCCTTTGGTTCGTGCTTCGGGCCCTTTATGGTCAAGGTGAGTGTTTATATGAACATATACACTGCCGTTCTCTTTATTTTTAAGCTTTGCGTATGTGCATACTCTGCGGCATGCGGCATCCCAGCCGTATGAAACTTCATCAGGCGTTTGTGAAAGCCAGAATGTATCACTTTCCAACACTTCATATTTGTCTTTTTTATAAAATACAGGCGAAAATTCACCTTCATTTGCTCCGTCATCTCTGCCGACTCCCACATAAGAATATTCAGGTAATGCGTTGCTTACGGCTGTCATCCATCCGAAGTGAGATTCCTGCAATCCGAAAGAATCAGGGGCATTATTTCGGAGAATATCTGTTACAAGACTCCAGCGGTCTTCCCAGCACATTTCGTCAGGACCGTAACAGAGAACATTAAATGTCATAACTTTAATTTTCATTTTGTTTACTCCTTTTATTTTGATATCAATGAACTTAATAATCCTTTAAGATAGTCAAAAACTATGTTAAACAGCTTCCAAATATATCCTGTTATACTTTCCAGGAATGACGGGGTTTTCTGCGGAGCATCATGGTTTATTATGATTCCGCTGTAATCACTTTTAACAGAGTACATGAAAGCTTTTGAAAGATTTTCGCCCGGTTTTGAAAGCTTGGAATAATCCACGGTAATACTTCCGAAAGAATCATTATCCGTATCAACATCAATATTGGTGCTTTCACCGCTTTTCAGAATGAGATTGGTATTTTTGATTTCACCGTTAAGGTTTATACTGTTAATAAGTACATTTTCACTTGAAGTGTTTTTGATAATTATTTTGTCATTGCATCCTGTTTTTGTGCTGAGCGAGTTGGAATATGAAAATACAGCCTGAATATTTTGTGACGGGTCATCGCTTTGAATAAACTGGGGGAATTGCTTACTGCTCCATGCATCTTTAAGCTCGTGAGTGTAAAGCAGTGTTTCCATAAGCTCAAGGGAAGCGGGAGACCATTCAACCATTCCGTGGAACAGGTCATTTATTATCCATGTTCTTTCAGGCAGATATCCGCAGGAGAGGTCTATCGTTCTGTCAGGAGAAATGCAGTTATGACCGATATCTTTTTTCTGAACATAATCTGACGGGAAAGTTTCTCCCCATTCTGCACAGAATGCACCGCATGAATATTCAACATTTACTATGGAATCGGAATTTACTTTTGTGCCTGTAACAAGGGTTTTGCCTGAGCTTGAAACTATAGAAACAGTTGTACCGTATTTTTCAGCATTTCGTAAAGTACCTTCAATATCGGCCATAAATCCGTTACGGGTTTTGGCTGTTTTTTCAAGAAGAATGTCATTGCCTTCAGCAGTGTAATATGTTTCACATATCATATCGTAGTCCTTTTTCGGAACCATTTCAAGGTATGCAGGGGAATCCTTAACAGTGGGTATTACGATAAGTGATGCGCCCATTTCAACTATTGTATCAAGTCCTGCAGGAAGAATATCGGCAAGCTGAGATACATCTATTTCGGTGTGAAGAATATTCTCAACAAGCTGAATAATTTCACGGTAAGAAAGCTTATATGATGTTCTGCCTGTAATAAGGTCGGTAATAAAATCAGAACCTTCAAAAATCGGGTTGTTGAATATAAGATTATCAACATAGCCTTTATCGGCATATTTGTAAATATACTGAGCAACGCAGATACTGCCCTGACTTAAACAGTAAATACTTACTTTATCGTGGCCTGTGTATTCAAGAACATCTTCTATATATTCAAGAAGCTGATCAGCAACCTCATCACTTGAAATTCTCCAGTCAAAAAGGAAGTTAAACACATGGTCGTCACCGATTTTTTCACCTATAATTTCCATATCAAGAAAAACAGAGCCTGTGTACGGAACATATTTTAATGCATCATTTTTTTTGAATCCTTCAAGAGAGGTATCTTCAACAGATGAGTATATCGGCACAAGGTCATAAACGGGTGTTCCGTCCGGATTCATTCTTACAGGCTCAAGAAGCTGAGTTACTATTGCGGCAGGAAAGTCCAACGGTTCTTCTGTGTTGAATTTGTCAATATTATCTGTTACGGCTTTTTTTACGGCATCAAGACCGAAGGGAAAAGCAACTTCTTTTGAACCGTCTTCATTTTCGTATGCAAGGGTTGTTGCGCCGAATCCGGAAACAAGTATAACAGGCGTGTTGCCGCATGAGCATTTTTCTTTTGCAAAAGCAGGCACACAAGTTAAAACCGTTATTAACATGGCAATAATGATACTGATTATTTTTTTACTTCTTTTCATTTTTTAGTTCTCCGTATTTTTAGTCTTTGCGGGATATTTTGTCCCAGTGGTTTTTGATAGCTTCAAAGCTTTCTTCGCTGATAACATGTTCGATTCTGCAGGCATCTTCTGCCGCACAGCACCTGTCAACGCCTAAAGAAATAAGGCAGTCTGTAAGCGTAGTGTGCCGTTCATATATTTTCTGAGCGATTTTTTCACCCTCAGGCATAAGAGAGATATATCCGTCGCAATCCATACGGATGTAGTTATGCTCTCTCAGATTTTTCATTGCAACACTGATGCTGGGCTTTGAGAAATCCAGTTCATTTGCAATATCTATCGAACGAACACGACCGTTCCTCTTTTTCAGGACAAGTATTGTTTCAAGATAATTTTCCGCTGATTCCTGAATTTTCATCTGATCACCACCGTAAATTATTTGTATGTTATCAGTTCTTATTTAATTTTCAGGTACTCGTTTACAGCCATTGAATCACAACGCTCGTTTTCGGGATGACCTGCGTGACCCTTCAGCCAGATGAATGTTACTTTATTTTTTTCAAGTAACGGCAAAAGCTGTTCCCACAAATCAACATTAAGCGCAGGCTTTTTGTCTGCTTTTTTCCACCCTTTTGCTTTCCACGAATATACCCACCGTTGATTTACAGCATCGCAGACATATTTTGAATCGGTGTAAAGAGTTATTTCACACGGTTCTTTTAAGGCGGAAATAGCTTTTATAACGGCGGTAAGCTCCATTCGGTTGTTGGTTGTTTCCTTTTCTCCTCCGGAGATTTCTTTTTCTTTTCCGTTATATCTGAGTATTGCAGCCCATCCGCCCGGACCGGGATTACACGAACAGGCGCCGTCTGTAAAAATCTCAATCTGCTTCATATTATCACCGCTAAATCAATGTTCTTTAATTATAACATTTTTTTAATCTGATTACAAGTAAATAAATATTAGAATTTTGTATAAATGGGGTTGAATTTTTGTAAAAAAGGTGGTATCATCTTAGAAACTGATAAATTAAATGATAGAGGCGCAGTATATTATCAGTAGCCTGCATTTTATGAGCTTCAGCAAAGCTTACGGTGTATGTGAAAGGAATTACTGCCGAAGGCAGTTTGGCTGGAACTGTACTGGGAGTTCGGAATAATATCCGTTCTACTGTCGCACAAGCGGAGAGCTATCTTAATTATTTCATTGTAATAATATCTTTATTTATTATTTTTGATATATGGAATAAGCAGGATAGTCGATTTACTGTCGACTATTTTTTCTTTATCGGGAGTATAATTAAAAGGAGATATAAAAATGACGGAAAACAGTATTTTCAGAGGAGCGGCAACTGCTCTTATTACACCAATCAATGAAAACGGTATTGACTACGAACAATTCGGAAAAGTAATCGACTGGCAGATTCAGCAGGGTATTGACGCACTTGTTATTTGCGGAACAACAGGTGAAGGCTCAACCCTTTCAGATGAGGAACACAGACAGGCACTTGATTTTGCAGTTAAAAGAGCAAACGGCAAGGTCCCCATGATTGCGGGAACAGGTTCAAACGACACAGCTTATGCTATTGAACTTACAAAATTTGCCTGCGATATAGGCTATGACGGAATGCTTCTTGTTACGCCTTATTACAATAAAGCTACCCAGAACGGACTTGTTAAAATGTTTACAGCTATTGCGGACGAAAGCACAAAACCGTGTATCCTTTACAATGTTCCTTCCAGAACGGGTGTTAATATTGAGCCTGCAACATACGCTGCTCTTGCCGACCATCCCATGATTACCGCAATTAAAGAGGCAAACGGCAACATTTCAAAAATTGTTGAAACAATGTCACTTGTAGGTGATAAGATAGATTTGTATTCAGGAAATGACGACCAGATTGTTCCTATCCTTTCTGTCGGCGGTTCAGGTGTTATATCGGTTCTTTCAAATTTGATTCCCGGGGAAACATCACTTATGTGCAAAAAGTATTTTGAGGGTGATGTTAAAGGCTCACTTGATATGCAGCTTAAATATCTTCCATTGATAAACGCTCTTTTCTGCGAGGTTAATCCTATTCCCGTTAAAGCGGCGATGGCGGCTATGGGCTTTTGCGATAATTATGTTCGTCTTCCGCTTACTGTTATGGAAGATGCTCACAAAGAAAATTTACTTTCACTTATGCGTGAGCAGGGGTTGATTTTATGATAAAAATATTATTGCACGGAGCCTGCGGAAGAATGGGCAGAGAAGTTGAAAAAATAGCGGAAAACTGTGAAGATGTTGAAATCTGTGCAAAAGTTGATAAATTTTCACAAAACAGTGATATTTATACCGATATTTGTGATTATACAGGTGATGCAGATGTTATTGTGGATTTTTCTCATCACAGTGCAGTAAAAGATTTGCTCAGTTATTCTGTTGAAAGAAAAATTCCCGTTATAGTTGCAACAACGGGACATACAGAAGATGAGCTTGCTGTTATTAAAAAAGCATCAGAAAAAACCGCTGTTTTTCACTCTGCAAATATGTCTTTGGGTGTTGCACTTTTAACACAGCTTGCGGTAAAGGCGGCAAAGGCAATGCCGGATGCGGATATTGAAATAGTTGAAACTCATCATAACAGAAAGCTTGATGCTCCCAGCGGCACTGCGCTTATGCTTGCGAATGCTGTTAAGAACACAAGAAAAGGTTCGCAGATTACTACCGGCAGATGCGGTCAATGCAAAAGAGAAAAAAATGAAATCGGAATACAGTCAGTCAGAAGAGGTAATATTCCCGGTATTCATGAGGTGATAATTTCAACGGATTATCAAACAATAACCTTGAAGCATGAAGCTCATTCGAGAGCTTTGTTTGCAGAGGGGGCAGTTACCGCCGCAAAATTTATGGCAGGTAAGCCGGCGGGACTTTACGATATGTACAGCACTTTGGAATAGGGTGATATTATGATAAAAATAGGTATTTGCGGTTACGGCAATCTCGGAAAAGGAGTAGAAGCTGCTGTTAAGAATAATCCTGATATGGAGCTTGTTGCAGTTTTTACAAGAAGAAGTCCGGAATCTGTTAAAATCAGAACAGAGGGTGCGCAGGTTGTTGAATATAAAAAGATAAATGAATATAAAAATAAAATTGATGTAATTATCAACTGCGGCGGAAGTGCGACTGATTTGCCTGTTTCCACACCTGAAATAGCAGAAAATTTTTGTGTTATTGACAGCTTTGACACTCACGCAAAAATCCCTGAACATTACGGTAATGTTGATAAAAAAGCCAAAGACGGGAAGAATATTGCAATTATTTCAGTTGGCTGGGACCCGGGTATGTTTTCACTTAACCGACTTTACATGAATTCAATTCTTCCGGAGGGCAGTGATTATACATTCTGGGGCAGAGGAGTCAGTCAGGGTCATTCCGATGCCATAAGAAGAATTGACGGAGTTGTTGATGCAAGGCAGTATACTGTTCCGGTAAGTGAAGCAGTTGATAAGGTTCGCAACGGTGAAAATCCCCTGCTTTCAGTAAGAGATAAGCATACCAGAGAGTGCTTTGTTGCAGTAAGTGATGATGCAGATAAAGAAAAAATTGAGAATGAAATAAAAAATATGCCCAATTATTTTGCCGATTACGATACAACAGTTAACTTCGTTTCCGAACAGGAGCTTAAGAAAAACCATTCCGAGCTTCCTCACGGGGGAATGGTAATAAGAAGCGGAAAAACGGGCTTTGAACTTGAAAACAGTCACACAATAGAGTATTCTCTTAAACTTGACAGCAACCCTGAATTTACAGGCAGCGTTCTTGCGGCGTATGCGAGAGCTGCTTACAGATTATATAAAAACGGTGAAACCGGTTGCAGAACGGTGTTTGATATTGCGCCGGCAATGCTTATAAATATGAGCGGAGAAGAAATAAGAGCCAAAATGCTTTAATAAAGGATGTTATAAATGATTTGCAGTAATTTAAGCGTGAATGAAAAAGGGAATCTTGAATTTGCAGGAAAGGATACTGTTGTTCTCTCTGAAAAATACGGTACGCCTGCATATATTATGGATGAAAAAAGAATAAGAGAAAAAATGCGTATTTATAAAAACACGCTGAATTGTTGCTTTGATGAAAATTCTATGCCTTTATTTGCCAGCAAATCTCTTTGTTTTAAGAGAATTTACGAAATTGCACATGAGGAAAACATCGGAATTGATGTTGTTTCTTCAGGCGAAATTTTTACTGCTGTGAAAGCCGGATTTTCTATGGAAAAAGCGTTTTTTCACGGAAACAATAAAACAGATTACGATATTTCGTTTGCAATGGATAATAATGTAGGCTATTTTATTTGTGACAATAAGGACGAGCTGAAAACAATTTCATCTGTTGCCGTACAAAGAGGCATTCGCCAGAAAATTCTTTTAAGACTTACTCCCGGTATTGACCCTCATACTCATGCAAAAATTTCCACGGGAAATGTTGATTCAAAATTCGGAGCCGCAATAGAAACGGGACAGGCACAGGAACTTACTGCTCTTGCACTTTCACTTGATAATATTGACCTTAAGGGTTTTCATTGCCATATCGGTTCTCAGATTTTTGATTATGAGCCGTTTTGCGATGCGGCGGTTATTATGATAAATTACATTTCAGAAGTCAGAAATCAATTTGGATTTGAAACGGAAATTCTTAATTTAGGCGGAGGAATGGGCGTAAAATATATTGATTCTGATCCGGATATTGATTATAAAAAGAATATTGAAGGAATAGCTCGGATTATAAAAGATGAGTGCAGAAAAAACAACATTAAAGTTCCTTCAATTCTTATGGAGCCGGGAAGAAGCATAGTTGCAGATGCGGGTATTACCCTTTATACTGTAGGCGGAACAAAAGAAATAAAAGGATTTAAAAATTATGTTTCTGTTGACGGAGGAATGCCCGATAACCCCAGGTTTGCTCTTTATCAGTCGGATTACACCGTTTGCATTGCAAATAAAATGACGGAAAAACCGAACTTCAAATGCACCGTTGCAGGAAGATGCTGTGAAAGCGGAGATTTGATTCAGGAAAATGTGTTGATTCCCTTTCCTGAAAGAGGAGATACTCTTGCTGTGCTGACAACAGGGGCTTATAATTATTCAATGGCTTCAAATTACAACGGTATATGTAAACCGCCTGTAATTATGATTGACGGAGAAGAGGAATATGTTGCTGTGCGGCGTGAAACATTTGAAGATATGACTTTATGTCAAAAATAAAAAAAAGTCTGTTGCATTGTGAACTGCCCCAATTTATGCAGACAGCACAAAAAAAGACCCTATGGTAGCAAAAATCAAAAATCAAGCAACAAACTGACTTCGG
>JAZQPL010000085.1:0-27003 GCA_045628495.1 Acutalibacteraceae bacterium | reverse complement strand
CTTGCAGTGATTTTTAAGATATCATTAAAAATCTGAAAAACGGAGTAGATGAACAGTGAAAAATTACAAGAAAAGAAGGATAACAAGAAAAAGTATGCTTTCAAGAAGCTTTATTGTTCTTGTTGCCATGGCATTTTTATTTGTGATAAATATCGGCAGTCTTGTAAATGTTCAGCTTATTAAAAATGACACATTTAAGGCTTATGCCGAAAAAAATCAGCTTGATGATAAGGTTATTTCAGCTCACAGGGGAACAATATATGACTGCAATATGAATGTTCTGGCTCAGAGTGCGGCTGTATGGAAGGTGTATATAAATCCTAATAATTTTACATCTTACAGTGACGAGTTTAATAAGCTTGCCGTTGACAGTGTTACGGATAAGCTTTCTTCGATTCTGGAAATAGATAAAGAATCTGTTCGTGAGAAAATAACAAATTATTCGGAAATGAAGTACATTGTTGTAAAATCAAAGGTTGAAAAAGAACAGAGAGATAAAATAAATAAGCTTTTAACAGAATACATTTCATTGCCTACTCAAACGGAAGACGGAAGAATAAAAGAAAACAGAGTATATTACAACTACTATATAGGCATAGAGTCTGATACTAAGCGTTATTATCCTGACGGAAGTCTTGCTTCATCTCTTTTGGGATTTACGGGCTCTGAGGATGAGGGCCGTTACGGTTTGGAGTATGAATATGACAATATACTTACCGGAACAGACGGCAGAATGATTTATTCCAACAGTGCTATGAATGCAAATTCTTCTCTGGAATTTGAAAGCACTTACGATGCCATTCCGGGCAATAATCTGGTGCTGACTATTGACGAAACAATCCAACGCTATCTTGATGATGCACTGGAGCAGTGCTTTATTGACACAAACTGTGAAACCTGTTACGGGATTGTTATGGATGTGCATACAGGCGCAGTGCTTGCAATGTCTTCAAAAAACGATTACAACCCCAACAGTCCCAGTGAAATTACAAATGACAGGGTTAATAAAAAATTAGGTGAAATAACAGACAAAAAAGAAAAAGAAGATGCAGTTGCCAATGCGAGGGCACAACAATGGAGCAATAACGCAATAAGCGATGTTTATGAGCCGGGTTCTGTTTTTAAGCTGATTACTTTAGCGGCGGCTATTGAAGAGGGAGAAGCTCTGGATAACTTTTTCTGCGGAGGCCATATTCAGATTGAGGACAGAAATTATTTCTGCCACAATCATGCCGGCCACGGCAGTGAAACGCTCAATCAGGGACTTGCAAATTCCTGTAACCCTTATTATATAACTATGGGTCAGAATCTGGGCATTAACAGGTTTAATAAGTATTTTGATGCATTTGGATTTACTGAAAAAACAGGGATAGATCTTCCTGCGGAAGCAAATCCGGTTGCAGGTGTTACATACCATAAGTTTGATGAAATGACAAAGGTAAACCTTGCTTCAACTTCATTCGGTCAGTCATTCGGCGTAAGTGCTATTCAGATGATTACTGCTGTAAATGCTATCGGAAACGGCGGAAAGCTTATGCAGCCTTATGTTGTTTCAAAGGTGCTTGATAACGAAGATAATGTTGTCAGCGAA
This sequence comes from Acutalibacteraceae bacterium, assembly GCA_045628495.1. GTDB lineage: Bacteria > Bacillota > Clostridia > Oscillospirales > Acutalibacteraceae > CAG-488. The sequence goes on along the minus strand of JAZQPL010000085.1, from coordinate 25,412 downwards.
ACAAAACCTGTTGTAAAGCGTCAGGTTATTTCCGAATCAACATCAAAGCGTGTTCTTGAGGCAATGGTTGAAACAGTTGAAACCGGTACTGCTAAAAATGCGTATGTTACAGGCTATAATGTTGCGGGAAAAACCGGTACATCGGATAAGCTTACAAAAACAGGTGAGTATATTGCTTCATTTGCAGGGATAGCTCCTGCGAATGACCCTCAGATTTCAATAATAATTGTTGTTGACGAACCTCAGGGCGCAAACGGAGGCGGCGCTGTAGCGGCACCTGTAGCCTCGGAGGTTATAGAAAAAACACTTACATATAAGAATGTTAAAAGAAATTATAATGAAAATGAAATTTCAGAGCTTAATATGTCTGTGCCTAATTTAGTCGGTAAAGATGTTTATTCGGCTACAACCGAAGCTTCACAGAAAGGGCTTACCGTTAAGGTTATCGGCAGCGGCACAACAGTTCTTTCACAGTGTCCGTCTTACGGACAGTATATACCTAAAAACGGTACAATCGCTGTTTATACGGCAGAGGATGCTCAGAAGTTGAAGGTTCAGGTGCCTGATTTTACAGGTGTTGATATTTTAACAGCATCGTATACTGCGGCACAATTCGGATTAAATATAAAAGTTTCGGGAAATTCATTGCAGAGCGTAGGGCTTGTTGCATACAGGCAAAGCATTGAAAAAGGAACCGAAGTAGAATACGGAAGTACAATTACTGTTTACTTCAAAACAAATACAGGCATAACAGATAGGTAATGCGGAAACGGAGGCAAAAACATGATAAAACTTTCTGTCAGTCAAACAGCATTGGCTCTGGGCGCTGAATACAGAGGAGATGCGGAGTTTACAGGAGTTTCAATAGATTCAAGAACAGTAAAAGAAGGCGACCTTTATATTGCAATTAAAGGCGATAATTTTGACGGACATGATTTTGCTCAAAGTGCTGTTGAAAACGGTGCGGTTGCTGTTATGTGCCATAAAGATATTGATTGCGACTGCCCTCTTATCAGGGTGGAAGATACTCAGGAGGCTTTTCTTGCATTTGCTTCATGGTTCAGACAGCAGTTTGACATTCTTGTTGTGGGACTTACGGGAAGCGTAGGAAAAACTACAACAAAAGAGATGATTGCAGCTGTTCTTGCAAGCGAAAAAAATACGCTTAAAACTGAAGGTAATCTTAATAATTCCATAGGAGTTCCGAGAACTCTTATGCGGCTGGATAATACAGTTGAAGCGGCTGTTGTTGAAATGGGAATGGACCATAAGGGACAGATTTCGGTTCTTACAAACTGTGTAAAGCCTGATGCCGCCGTTATAACTAATATCGGGGTGTCTCATATAGAAAATTTAGGCTCAAGAGAGGGCATACTTTCTGCAAAGATTGAAATTCTTGAAGGTCTTAAGGAAGGCGGCAAGGTATTTCTTAACGGGGATGACCCGTATCTTATGAGTGTTGAAATAAATGACAGACCGGTGATTTGTTACGGTGTAAACAATTCTTCAGCTGATTACAGAGCGGTTAATATTGTAACTTCAGGAGATAAAACAGAATTTGATGTTGCTTACGGAAATTCAAGCTGTCATATTATTCTTCCTGCTATAGGATTACACAATGTTTACAATGCAGTTGCGGCTTTTGCCGTGGGGGTTGAACACGGTATAGCGTCCGATAATGCCGCAAAAGGACTTAACGGGTACATTCCTTCGGGTATGAGACAGAGAATAAAAACTGTGGGCGGAATAACATTTATTGAGGATTGTTATAACGCAAGTCCCGATTCTGTCAGAGCGGCGATAAATACCCTTTCAAGTATTGAGGCAAAAAGGAAAATTGCAGTTTTGGGTGATATGCTTGAATTAGGTTCAATCAGTGAAGAAGCACATAAAAAATCAGGGAAATATGCGGCGAAAAAAGGTATAGACGCTGTGTTTACGCTGGGTAAACGCTCGGAATGTACTGCGGAAAAGGCAAAAGAGTTGGGCCTGATTGCAGAAAGCTTCAGTGAACATAAATCACTTGCCGAAAAGCTTTACGGATTTGTTGAACCCGGAGATGCAGTTGTTTTCAAAGCAAGCCGTGCAATGAAGCTGGAAGAAGTTATAAATCAGCTTTATGACATGATTGAAAATAAAGAATAAATATATTATTTCGTACAGATAACGGAGAGGATTGATTTTAATGGATTCAGGTTTACTTACAGCTTCAGTTTCAATGGCGGCGGCAGCTGTTGTTGCATTTGTTTTGACTTATCTTTTGGGGAAAACTATGATTCCGTGGCTTCATAAGCTTAAATTCGGTCAGACTATTCTTGATATAGGTCCTTCGTGGCATAAAAACAAACAGGGAACTCCGACTATGGGCGGAATAATGTTTATAATTTCAATTTGTGCCGCAAGTGCTGTTGTCCTGATTATAAACACAATAATGAAAAATCCTCTTGAAATTACGAACAGTATGCATATTAAACTGTGGGCAGGCATAATAATGGCGTTGGCATTCGGGCTTATAGGTTTTGCCGACGATTATATTAAAGTTGTTAAAAAAAGAAATCTCGGTCTAACAATTCCTCAGAAATCAATCGCTCAGATTATTGTTTGCGCAGGTTATCTTACAGCATTGTATTTTGCTATGGGTAAAGACCCGTATATGAATATCCCGTTTGTTGACCACCCTGTAAAACTCGGAATTTTCTTTTGGATTTTAGGTTTATGCGTTCTTTATGGGGCAATAAATGCAGTTAATTTTACAGACGGCATTGACGGATTATGTTCAAGTGTAACAGTTACATGTGCTGCAGGCTTTATAGTTGTTGCAGTTATGAATAAGTTTTTCGGCATGGGCATATTGGCTTCGGCACTTATGGGCGGATGCGCAGGATTTTTGCTTTATAACCATCACCCGGCAAAAGTATTTATGGGAGATACCGGCTCAATGTTTTTAGGCGGTATGGTTGTTGCTCTTGCTTATGTTATTGACTGTCCGTTGATTCTTATATTTATGGGCATACTTTATGTAATAGAGGCTATGTCTGATGTAATACAGATTACTTATTTCAAATGTACTCACGGCAAAAGAATTTTCAGAATGGCACCTATTCATCATCATTTTGAAATGGGCGGCTGGAGCGAAAATAAAATTGTTACCGTTTTCAGTGTTATAAATATTATCGGCTGTGTTATCGGAATTTTAATAATAAACAAATAACAGCTGCATATTAAATAAAGTAAGGAGGATATAATGGCTGATTTTTTTGATAAGTTTAATATACTTAAAGTTTACAGAGAAGTTCCGGTTATTAAACCCAAGCCGAAAGACAGCGAAGATAAAGGACTGTTTGCAAAAGGCGGATTTGACATTATATTCCTCATTCTTGTTTGTGTTTTGCTTACAATCGGAATTATTATGATGTTTTCCGCAAGTTATATTTCGGCAAAATACTCTGCCGCCGCACATAACGACCCGTTGTATTACTTTAAAAGGCAGGCAATATTTGCGGTTCTCGGCGTTGCGATTATGATTTTTGTTTCAAAAATAAATTATAATGTATTCAGAAAATTTGTTCCGATTATTTTTGCAGTTTCATTTATTTTGCTTATTGTTGTTCTTGTAAAGCCTGCAACGGTTGAGGGTAAAGAAAACTTTAAGCGGTGGCTTGAAATACCGGGCGTTCCCGTAAGAATTCAGCCGTCGGAATTTGCAAAATTCGGTTTGATTATTTTTCTTGCATGGAGCTTTGAAAGACACCGTTTGTGGATTGAAGCTTCGCCTGCAATGACAGCGGTTTATTTTTTCATCGTGGGTGTGTTTTCACTGCTTGTTTACGCTGAAGACCATCTTTCAGGTGCGATTCTTATGGCGGGAATAGGCCTTATTGTTTGCTTCTTAGGCGGAACGGACTGGAGAATTTATGTTGTCGGTATAGTTATTGTCGCCCTTGCGATTTTGATTGTTATGATAAACCCTGAAAAAATACTTAAAGGCTACATGGCTGAAAGAATCAGCTCATGGCTTGTTAAGGATTATGAAGATGTCAGTGCCAGATGGCAGACAAATCAGTCACTTTTTGCACTTGGTTCAGGCGGACTTTTCGGTGTGGGACTGGGAAATTCAAAACAGAAATATCTTTATTTGCCTGAGCCTCAGAATGATTTTATTTTTGCTATTGTCGGTGAGGAGCTTGGATTTATCGGCTGTGTACTTATAATCATTCTTTTTGCGCTTCTTGTGTGGAGAGGCTTTGCAATAGCGTTAAAATCCAGGTCAACCTTCGGCAGATTGCTCGCAATGGGAATTGTTGTTCAGGTTGGACTGCAGGTTATTCTTAATATTATGGTGGTTACGGATTCAATGCCAAATACGGGAATAAGTCTTCCGTTTTTCAGTTACGGCGGCTCGTCTTTGATGATGCTGCTGGGCGAAATGGGAATAGTTCTTTCCGTTTCAAGAAATTCGAGAATAAATAAAAATTTGAAAGCGTGATTTAATGTTAAACGGAAAAAAAATATTATTTGCTGCCGGAGGAACAGGCGGACATATAAATCCGGCTCTTGCAGTTGCAGGATATATCAGAGAAAACTATCCTGATTCACAGATTCTTTTTGCGGGAACACCGAATAAAATGGAAGCTAAACTTGTTCCGGCAGCGGGATTTGATTTTGTTCCCATTGAATTAAGCGGTTTTCAGCGGGATTTATCTGTTGAGGGAATAAAGAAAAATATTTCAACAATAGTTAAGCTTGTTAAATCCCTTCCCAGAGCGAAGGCAATTATCAAGGATTTTAATCCTGATGTTGTTATCGGCTTCGGCGGATATGTCAGCGGTCCTGTTGTCAGAGCTGCCGCAAAGAAAAAAATTCCCAGTGCAGTTCATGAGCAGAATGCGTTTCCGGGTGTAACAAACAAAATGCTTGCTAAAAAGGTTGACAGAGTAATGGTTACAACTGCCGCCGCACAGCAGTATTTTAATTCAAAAAATCCCACGGTAGTGACAGGGCTTCCGGTAAGAGGAGAGCTTCTGAAAGCGGACAGGGAGCTGAGCCGTGCCGAACTCGGAGTAGATGATAAACCGTTGATTCTGTCAATGGGCGGCAGTCTTGGTGCTAAGTCTATTAACGATGCCGTAAAAACAATGATATTGAATAAATATAAAAGCAAGGATTGCTTTTTCCTTCACGCAACAGGGTCTAACGGCGTTGCCATGATTGAAGAGCTTGATAAAGAAATCGGATTTGAAAACAACAAGCAGGTTATGATTCGTGAATACATAAACGATATGGACAGATGTATGTCTGCTGCTGATATAGTTATCTGCCGTGCAGGCGCAAGCTCAATCAGCGAATTGCAGGTTATGGGCAAGGCTTCAATTCTTGTTCCGTATCCTTATGCCGCTGAAAATCATCAGTATTATAACGCAATGGATTTAGTTAATAATAATGCCGCAATTCTGATTGAAGAAAAAGAACTTGACGGTGAAAAACTGACTGAAGTTGTGAATTTGCTTATATCAAATCCCGGTAAAATTATGCAGTACGGTGAAAATGCCAAAAAAATGGCAGTTACAGATGCAGCTGAACGCATTACAGAATGTCTTTGTGAAATAGTAAAGTAACCCTTTTTAATAATCTGAATAGTATGTAAAGAACCGCAGAAGCGGTTACTGTTCAGATGAAAGGGTACATATTATGGAAGCATTATATATAAACGGAAGAAACCGACTTGAGGGCACTGTTATTGTTCACGGTGCAAAAAACAGCGCATTGCCTGTTCTTGCGGCTGCTGCGATTACAAGCAGTGAATGTGTTATTCATAATTGCCCCATGCTTTCAGATGTAAGGGCGACCTTGAATATTCTTAAAAGACTCGGCTGTACGGTTAAAACCGAGCCTGACACTGTTACTGTTGATTCTTCGTTTATAAGCGAAAATGAAATACCCGATAATCTTATGAGGGAGCTTCGTTCATCGTTCATTTTTATGGGAGCGCTTCTTTCAAAAGCAGGCAGGGCGGTTATGTGTCCACCGGGCGGTTGTGAAATCGGAGTAAGACCGGTTGATATTCACTTGCTTGCATTTGAAAAAATGGGTGCAGATGTGGTTATTGATGAAGGCAGAATTATATGTGAAGCTCCAAACGGACTTACAGGCACGGAAATAAATCTTTCGTTTCCGAGTGTAGGCGCTACGGAAAATGTTATGCTTGCGGCAGTTAATGCTAAAGGAACAACTTACATAAAAAATGCGGCAAGAGAACCGGAAATTTCCGACCTTGCGGATTTTCTGAATTTATGCGGTGCGGATATCCACGGAGCAGGGGAAAGCACTATTGTTATAAACGGTCAAAAAAAACTGCACGGCGCAGAATTTACTGTTATGGCCGATAGAATTGTTGCTTCAAGCTATCTTGCCTGCGCCGCTGTTACAGGTTCAAAATTACTTGTAAAAAATGCAGAATTTGAAAATCTGAATTCTGTTATTTCGGTTTTTGAGCAGTCCGGATGTGTTTTTTCCGTTACTGATAATGAAATATATATAAAAGCTCCTTACAGACTAAGGTCAATGAAAACAGTAAGAACGATGCCCTATCCGGGATTCCCCACTGACTGTCAGGCGATAGTTATGAGTATGGCATCTGTGGCTCAGGGTATTACTGTGATAAATGAAAATATTTTTGAAAGCAGGTTTCGCCATGCAGGGGAGCTTAACCGCATGGGTGCGGATATCACCGTAACCGGAACGGCGGCAATAATAAACGGCAAAAGAAGGCTTTTCGGTGCAAATGTAAGTGCAACTGATTTAAGAGGCGGAATGGCGCTTATTATAGCGGCGTTGTGTGCAGAAGGCGAAACGAGGATTGATTCCGTAGGGTATATTGACAGAGGATACGAAAAAATCGAGCGTGATCTTTCACTTATCGGTGCAAAGATACGGAGGGAAAAAAGTTGACAGAAGAGAACCTGAAAAAAATGAGTCCCCAAAAAAGAGAGGCATATCTTAAAAAGAAAAAGCAAGTGGAACGCAACAGGAAGATATTAAAATGCTTCATCTGCGTTATACTTGTCAGTGTTGTAATGCTTATTCTGTCTTTGACGGTTCTCTTTAAGGTTGATACAATAAAAATACAGGGCGATTGTAAATATGAAGACAGTCAGATTATCAATGCCTCAGGGGAAAATAAAGGTTCAAACCTTATTTTATGCAATAAAGATAAAATGAGCGATGGAATAAAAAAGAATCTCCCGTATGTTTCGAATGTTACTGTTGAAAAAAAGTTTCCGTCAACCTTAATAATAAATATAACATCAACAAAGCCGTTTATGTCTTTGGAAACAATGAACGGCAACGCTTTGATTGATAACAAGGGAAAGGTTCTTGAATTTGTAAAAAAAGAATCAATCCCCAAAGGTGTTGCAAAGCTTGAAACAGACGCATCGCTGACAGCGACTGTAGGTGAAAATCTTTTTGATTTGAATTTAAAATCAGATGCAGCGGATAAACAGAAAAGCAGAGCGCAGATGGTTCAGTCGGTTGTTAAAGCAATAAATGACAGCGGAATAAAAGATATAACACAGATAAGAGTTGAATCTTCTGCTGAAATTTATGTTGTGTATCAGAATAGGTTGACTCTTAATCTGGGTTCGGCAAATGATTTGACATATAAATTGAAATCGGCAGTGGAGATAATAAAAAAGGAAAATAAAATAGACCCTGACGGAAATGCTGAAATTTTTCTGTCAGACCCGGGTAACGCTTATGTTTCACCTGAGAAAAGCTCACAGTAAAATATTTACAAAAAAGTAAAAATTAACTATTGCAAATAAAAAAATATTATGATAGAATGATACAGTATCAGTGAAAAGTTCAAATTAAGTATAAAAACGGAGGTAAATTAAATGGCATTTGGTATTGATAATGACTACGAGACTGAAGTTCAGATAAAAGTTATCGGCGTAGGCGGCGGCGGCGGAAACGCTGTAAATACAATGATTGCTGCCGGTATGCAGGGCGCTGAGTTTATTGTTGTAAATACGGACAAGCAGGTTCTCGTTGAGTCCCAGGCAACTCATAAGATTCAGATAGGCGAGAAATCAACAAAAGGTCAGGGCGCAGGCGGCAGACCCGAAGTAGGCGAAAAAGCTGCTGAAGAAAGCCGTGAAGATATCGTTCAGGTTCTCAAAGGAACTGATATGGTATTTATTACCGCAGGTATGGGCGGCGGCACAGGCACAGGTGCGGCTCCAGTTATTGCAAGTATCGCTAAAGAAATGGATATACTCACAGTAGGTGTTGTTACAAAGCCTTTCAAATTTGAAGGTAAAAAGCGCAGCATCCTTGCAGAGCAGGGTATTGCAAAGCTTGCAGAACATGTTGACAGCCTTATTGTTATCCCCAATGACCGTCTTAAACTCCTTTCTGATCGCTGCAAAACTCTTACAGAAGCATTCAAGGTAGCTGATGAAGTTCTTTCACAGGGCGTTAAGAGCATATCAGACCTTATCAAAATCCCCGGATTTGTTAACCTTGACTTTGCTGATGTTTGCTCGGTTATGCGTGATGCAGGTTATGCTCACATGGGTGTTGGTACTGCAAAAGGTAAAGATAAATCACTTCAGGCAGCTGAGCTTGCAACATCAAGTCCTCTCCTTGAAACATCTATTTCAGGTGCGAAGGGCGTTATCATCAGCATTACATCTTCTCCCGATATCGGACTTGAAGAAGTTGAAAACGCAGCTGAGTCAATTACTGAAAAAGCTCATCCCGATGCAAACATCACATGGGGTGTTTCATTTGACCCGAACATGGAAGATGAAATTACCATCGTTGTTGTTGCAACAGGATTTGAAAAAGACAATTCAGTTAACGATTTCAATCCTATTCCTTCATTCAAAGGTCAGACTGTAAGCGCAACTCCTTTGCGCACACAGGCTCCTGCTTCCGCTCCTATTGAGCCTCCTGTTCTCGGCGGCAGTGCTCCTGCTCCCAAAGCAGGCGGAAATTCAGTAGCTGACGATGATTTCTTTGTAATTCTTAACGATATCATCAAAAAGAAGCCCGAATAATATAAACATACGATTTTCGAGCAGCAGGCTTTCGGGTTTGCTGCTCTTTATTATGATTATGATACTTAGTAAAGATAAAAGCTTTTATAAATCATTTTTTTCTCTTTTCAGAATACTTGTTATTCAGAATATAATTATTCTTTCCGTTAATCTGGCGGATAACATTATGATTGGCTCATACAGCGAAGTTTCATTGTCAGGTGTTGCGGCAATAAATCAGATTCAGTTTGTATTTAATTGCATTGTAACATCACTTGGTGATGCAATGGTTGTGCTGGGGAGTCAGTATTGGGGCAAGCAGGATACTAAATCAGTTAAGAAAATAGCCAACGGTGCACTTTTAAGCGGTGCTGTCTGCGGTATGCTACTTTTTGTTGCTGCTGCTTTTATTCCTGAAAAAATAGTGTCCCTTTTTACGGAAAATGATAAAATTGTTGAACAGGGTGTTGAATATTTAAGACTTATTAAATATACATATCCCTTATTTGCACTGACAAATGTTTTCCTTGCTATGCTCAGAAGTGTGGAAAAGGTTGGCATTGCATTCGGGGTTTCAATTTCAACGCTGATTATTAACTGTTCAGTAAATTACTGTCTGATAAAGGGGAATTTCGGATTCCCGGAAATGGGTGTTACCGGGGCGGCAATAGGCACATTTTCGGCAAGAGCTGTTGAGCTGATAGTAGTAATTGTTTACATTTTTGCTTTTGAAAAAAGGCTCAGACTCAGATTCCGTGAAATAATAAAGCCCGATTTTTCTTATGTAAAGGACTATGTTATTACTTGCCTTCCTTTTGCCGGAGGCGGCATGGTGTTCGGACTTTCAACGGCCTTGCAGACCGTTATACTCGGCCATTTAAGTGACAGTGCAATAGCGGCAAATTCAGTTTCTTCAACTCTGTTTATGGTTTTGAAGGTAGCATCAATCGGTGCCGCTTCTGCCGCTGCAATAGTAATAGGTAAAACTATCGGCTCAGATAACCTGGACAAAATAAAAGAGTATGCAAGAACATTACAGGTTATTTTTATAATTATCGGCGTAATAACAAGCGTATGCTTAAGAATATTAAAAGAACCGATTCTTTCAATGTATAATCTTACTCCCGAAACACTTGAGCTCGCCCGTAAGTTTATAAATATACTTTGCATAACCTGTATAGGAACGGCATATCAAATGCCTGTTAATACGGGTATCGTCAGAGGCGGGGGAGATACAAAATATGTTTTAAAGCTGGATATTATTGCCATATGGTGCATAGTACTTCCTCTGTCATTCCTCGGTGCATTCAAGTTCGGATGGCCGGAAACGCTTGTTATGTTTTGCCTTAATTCAGATCAGTTGTTCAAAGCAATACCCGCTGTTATAAAAGTAAACAGATTCAAATGGATAAAAAAACTTACACGATAAAAATAACGGCTGTGCGTTAATTCGCATAGCCGTTAAAAATTATTATTCAAAATAAATCAGCTGCAATATTCTGCAATAAGTTTATCGATTGAGCCGTCATCAAGCATCTTCTGAACGGTCTTGTTTACTTCATCAAGAATTTCCTGATTACCTTTTTTTACTGCAACAGCGTATTCTTCTGCTTCAAATGTTGTTGAGTCTTCAACAATTTTAAGTTCGGGATTATCAGCAATATATTTTTTTGCGGTAGCTGAGTCAATAACTACTACATCGCACTTTCCGTTTCTCAGTTCAAGGACACATTCAGAGCCTTTCTTAAATGCATCGTATTCATAACCCATTTTTTTAACGCAGGTTTCACCTGTATAACCTTGAACAACAGCAATTTTCTTATCTGCCATATCCTTTGCAGTTTTGATTGATGAGTCGTTTCTGACAATCATAACTTGAGTTGCTGTGTAATATGGGACTGAGAAATCAACTGCTTCTTTTCTTTCTTCTGTTACGGTCATGCCGGAAATGGCTGCATCAATCTGACCGTTCTGAAGTGCAACAAGAAGTGAATCAAATTCGATACTTTCGATTATTGTTTCTTTTTCGCAGTCTTCACCGATTTGCTTTGCAATAGCAATGTCTATGCCGTCAAAGTTATCGATTATTCCACCTTCATTATTTATAAATTCAAATGGAGCAAATTCTGCATTTGTACCGAATTTAATGATGGTTTCATCTTTTTGTCCGCATGCTGTGAATGCAGCAAGTACAGATACGATAGCAACTGCAATTACCGTGATTTTTAATAATTTTTTCATGGATAAACTTCTCCGTTTCTTTAATATTTATATAAAATGCTTAAAGCACTTTACTCAAAAATTCTTTGGTTCTTTCATTTTTCGGATTTTCAAGAACTTCCTTAGGGTTTCCTTTTTCAAGAACAATACCTCCGTCAATAAAAAGAAGTCTTGTTCCTACTTCCCTTGCAAATCCCATTTCATGAGTAACAACAACCATAGTCATACCCGCTTTTGCAAGGTCTTTCATAACATCGAGAACCTCTCCGACCATTTCAGGGTCAAGAGCTGATGTAGGTTCGTCAAACAGGATAACCTCGGGGTTCATTGCCAACGCTCTGACAATGGCAATTCTCTGCTTCTGACCGCCTGAAAGCTGAGAAGGATAAAAATCAGCTTTATCTTCAAGACCTACAAGCTTTAATAGCTCACGGGCTTTTTCCGTCGCCTGGGTTTTTGTCATTTTTTTCAGCTTAATCGGAGCAATCGTAATATTTTCAATAACCGTAAGATGGGGAAAAAGATTAAAATGCTGAAACACCATTCCCATTTTTGCACGGATTTTATTTATATCGGTTTTCGGAGCGTTTATCTGTTCCCCGTCAAGAAAAATTTCACCGTCAGTCGGTTCTTCAAGCATATTCAGACATCTCAGAAATGTGCTTTTACCTGAGCCGGACGGACCGATAATAACAACAACTTCACCTTTTTCGATATATTCATCTATCCCGTTAAGAACAACATTACTGCCGAAACTTTTATGCAAATTAGTAACTTTTATCATTTTGTCAACCTCGTCTTGTATGTGCATGTTCGTCGGATTTTCTGAGTTTCTTTTCAACTATTCCCAATGCTACAGTAAGAATTTTGATAATTACGAAGTAGATGATTGCTGTACCTATAAGTGGCATAAACGCTTCATAAGTGGCGCTTTTAATAAAATCGCCGGCCTTCTGAATATCCATAAGACCCACATAACCTACAATAGCTGTTTCTTTAATAAGAGTAATAAATTCGTTGCAGAGAGCCGGAAAAATATTTTTCACAGCCTGAGGGACAACAATGCTTATCATAGTCTGGCTTCCGCTCAGACCGAGTGAACGGCCTGCTTCCGTTTGACCTTTGTCTATTGACAGAATACCGGCACGGATAATTTCGGAAACATAAGCACCGGAATTTATTGCAAAGGCTATGGATGCGATAATCCACTTTTCAATATTAACCGAGGCAAAGATTACGAAATAAATAATCATAAGCTGAGTGACAGACGGAGTGCCCCTGATAATATCGGTATATACTTTTCCGATTGCTTTAAGCGGTTTGCTTTTTGACAGATTGAATATTGCAATAATAAAGCCTACAACAAGACCGAGCGCTGCGGACACAAGTGCAACCTTTATTGTAATACCGATACCGTCAACAAGAAGCATATATCGGTTTTCTTTTATAAAGCAACGCTCAAAAGTTAATTTTACGGCTTCAAGCCATGAATAAAAAGAACCCATCAGCTTTTCCCTTTCAGTTATATTTTGTCTAAAGTAACCTAATCGTTATTATATCAGTGAGGCGAAATCGTGTCAACCCTTTTCAATAAACTGAATACAGTTTACATAATTTGGATTATTGTTGTATTTTTATGCAATATCTGAGTATAAAATACATTCTTGCAAATTCATTTTTTATGTGATACAATTATCAGATGAAAGAAGGGATTTCCATGAAAACTTGTGTCAGCAGTTACAGTTTTTCAAATTATATGAAAAAAACAGGCAGTACGCAAAAAGATATTATTAAGCTTGCTGCCGATATAGGATTTGAAGCTATTGAATTTACAGACCTGAATGTTCCTGAAAAATTGTCTGAATCGGAATATGCTGAAATTCTCAGAGAAGAAAGTGAAAAATGCGGTATTCCTATTGTAAATTACACAATCTGGGCCGATTTGCTTAATTGCGATGATATTGAAGAAGAAATTCAGCGTATCTGCAAAAAAGCTGATGTTGCAAAAATTCTCGGCGTCAGCGGTATGCGTCACGATTCAACGGTAGGATACAAAGACGAAAGAAAAAAATACAATTCATTTGACACTGTTCTTCCGATTCTTGTAAAGGGTTGCAAAGCTGTTACGGACTATGCAAAATCAATAGGTATTGAAACTATGATTGAAAATCACGGGCAGTTTTCTCAGGAAAGTGCCAGGGTTGAAAAAATTGTCGGCGGAGTCAACGACCCGAATTTCGGCTGGCTTGTTGATATAGGTAATTTTCTTTGTGCAGATGATGAACCCTGCAAGGCTGTAGGTGCTGCTGTTAATTTTGCAAAGCATATTCATGTGAAGGATTTTCATATTAAAAGCGGCAGTGAATTTAATCCGGGGAAAGGATTTTTCGTAACAAGAGGAGGTACATATCTTCGTGGTGCGATTCTCGGTCAGGGTAATGTTCCTGTTTATCAGTGCCTCAGAACAATTAAAGAAAGCGGATATGACGGATATGTCAGCATTGAATTTGAGGGAATAGAGGATAATATTCCTGCACTTGAAACAGGACTTGAAAATCTTAAAAATATGATTGAAGCATTATAAGTTTGCAAATAGGAGTTGTTTAATTTGAAAAAATCTCTTAAAGTTGTTATTTTTACAATAGGTTTCATCGTAATATGCGCAGGAGTGCTTTTCGGAATATATAAGTATAATAAAATTGATTTTGCAGTAGCTGAAGGCGCAAAAAAAGGCACAGTTGAAATTACCGGCTATAAAGGCAAAGCGGTAAATGTAATTATTCCTGAAAAAATAAAGGGAAAAGAAGTTTTATATATCAATTCAAACGCATTCAGCTTAAGTGACATTGAATCTGTTGTAATACCTGATACGGTAGTAAGGATAGATGAAAAAGCGTTTCAGAAATGCCAATATCTTAAAAAAGTAACATTAGGCAAAAATGTTGAGGCTATTCGTGACTATGCTTTTTTTGAATGTCCGTTATTGAGTGAGGTTAATCTTCCGGGCAAACTCAGTACAATCGGCATAGCGGCATTTTCAAAATGTGATTCACTTAAAGAATTTACTGTTGACGAAGGTTCACCGTTTGTAAATGATAACGGCGTGCTTTATAATGCAGATAAAACCGTTGCCATGTGGGCACCGTCAGATTTCAACTTCGCAAATTACAAGTTTCCTTCTACTGTGAAAGACTTTGCTCCGTTCTTTTTTATGGATAATAAAACAGTAAAAACATTCAGTATACCTGAAACCATGAAAACAGTTCCTCAGAGTATGTTTGCAATGTGTTCATCACTTGAAAAAGTGAATATTCCCGAAGGTGTTACAAAGATTGACCACAATGTTTTCCTCGGCTGTACTTCACTTAAAAGCGTTTATATTCCTAAAAGTGTTACAAAAATAGGGGACCTTGTTTTCCCGTATAAAGCAAAAGATGAAGATGATTCTAATAAAAAAGAAATTTCAAGTGAAGAACTAAAATACTTCAATCCCGATTTTAAGCTTATTGTTGAAAAAGATTCGCCGGCATATAATTATGCGGTGAAGAATAAAATTCCTTATGAGCTTGCAAAATAATATATCAATAAAGGAGTGTAGAAAATTTTCCTACACTCCTTTATGCTTGTATAAATTTATTATTTACTGCCTGTTATTACTTCTTTAACGGCATAGTACGCAGGCTTTGGCGTTCCGTCAATATAGAATAATCCCCACTTTGTTTCAAATGGACACCAGGTATGTCCGCAGGCAAAGCAGGCTTCCATATCCTGACAACAATAGATAATCATACCTGCAAGGCAGTTAAGCTTTCTGAGCTCAGTCATAACAGCCTTGAAATACTGTGCCTGACCGTCAGGCGTGTGGGGGATATTATTTATTGTTTCCGGGGATGTCTCACCGTAAAAATGGCTTGCGTACTGACCGAAAACCATCTCCGCCCATTTATCTTCTTCATCTGGATGCTCAACTTTCAGCGTATTGCGGAACTGTGGGGGAAGCTTGTTTATAAAGGCTGTACCGTCTGCTATTGCTTCTGTCTCGGTGGTATATCCGTATATACCGAGAATTTCTGCCTTTTGTTCCGCTGTTTTCGGTCCTCCCTCACTCCAGAAACCAAACTCTTCGATAATTATCGGCTTACCTGTCATTCTGTAAAGTTTCTTGACCTTTTTCGAGTAATCCTTCGGCTTAGCTTTGCCCTGACCACCTGTATAAAGGTCAATGCCAACATAATCGCAGTATTTAAGATAAGGCTTCATAAGCTTATGAAGCTCTCGGCTGACCTGAATTAAGTCTGCCGAATTATATCCGATGGGGAAGCTGTCATTATTTTTTGCTTTGGCTTCACTTATTGCTTCAAGCTGAACACCGATATAAAGGGCGGCTTCTTCAATAGTAAGCGGAGTCATAAATCCCACAAGTCCCATTTCATTTGTAATCTGAAAAGCACCTGTTATATCTTTAAGGTCATTATAAAGGAAAACTGCAAGCTCCTTGGTTTTTTCAATATCATCAATGGGGTTGAAGCCCATATCCGCAATATAATCTCTGGGATACGGTGTAACAGCCATAACCTTAAAGCCGTGCTCTGCATAGCCTTTACAGCGTTGTTTAAAATTATTATATGCCTGCCTGATATTTCCGTCTTTATCAAACGGACAGGGAATGTCAAATCTTACCCATTCAAGACCTGCATCACCGAGCATTTCATAATTTTCGTTTGGGTGACACACTCCGTACATAAATCCGCCGTTTTGTTCAATGAGAGTCTGAACATTTTTATCGGGTAAATTGAATATGCTGCCGAAAAAGCATGAAATTGCAATTATGATACTTTCAAAAAAAGCTATAATTTTCATCAGTTTTATCCTTCCTGTTTTTTAAGTCATACAGATGCCGATGGTATTCTATATTATTTCTTAAAAGTGATATACAGAATTGAACCGCTTTCGATTTTCTCCGGAACAGGTATTTCAACCCATTCGCAGTTTTCGTTCACCGTCATGCATTTGTCAACAGTATAAATTCCCGTATCAAATTTGATTTTTCTGTTTCTTTTTTCGGATACATTGGAAATAAGAACAGCTGCACTGCCGTCTTCTCCTTTTGCGGCAACGGCGTATAAATCCTTGCGAAGTTTATTTTTTATTTCAACCTGTTTGCCCATTTTATAAAGCTGTCCAAATGCCCAGAAACCGTAATATGCGGTTGAAGGTTCACCGCTTTTAAGGAACATACCTGCGTGAAGAGCTCCGGTGGCAATTCCGCAATAATAATGTGCCATATCTATTCCGCTGTTCTGGAACATAAGCAGCATTGATGTCTGATTTGCTCCGTAACGGCGGTCAATTTTATCATTTTCCGTGGGATTGTAATTCCATTCGTCACAGATTATTTCAGCATCGCCGTAATCGGCTTCCTGAAGATTTTCTTTTACATATTTTATCCAGCGAGCATTTACTTCAGTTGTCGAGTAACTGTGCCATGAGAAAAAGTCCATCGGCGGATGATACTCTTCTATGTAATCAAGAAATCCCTGGAAGAACTCAATAAAATATTTATTGTATGCGGGAGCCCCGGATTTTACATTATTGGTTTTTGTCAGTGCGTAAAAGCCGCATGAACCGTATCCGCCGATTTTGATTTCGGGGAATTTTTCTTTCAGATAAGTTGCCGAAACATCATAAAGACGGTAAAACTCCTCAGGTGAACCGTGCCAGAAAACATTCTCTGTGCTATACTCGGTTTCGGATATTTCTTCGTATTTTCCACCGTCAGGCTCGTTCCATATCTCCCAGTATTCAATATTGTAATTAAATCCGTTTGCCCAGCCTTTGTTGTAATGAAGAATTATATGCTCGCATATCTGCGCCCATTTGTTATAATCCGAAGGAGGAAGAAGAAGCTCGTGGTCTTTCTGAGCGTTGCTGTAGCTTATACCAAGACGGAAGAACGGTTTCATACCCGTATCTACAATGGCAGCAAGCACCTTGTCGCTTTCTTCAAAATGATATGAGCTTTCGTCGTTGACATCCTTTGAAAAATCCGGAAAAATATTATGAATATCCGTACAGTTAATATCATGCGTTCTGCACACAGGCATATTTGCTTGGGTGAAATATTTGTTTATTTCACTGTTAAGCTTATATTCAGGCATTCTGCCGACACTGTTTACAGGTCTGATTTCATCAATAACATTATCAAAATCTATTCTGATAACATTGGGCGTGAAAATAATTTGCGACAAAGAAATAAAAAATGCAATAATTGCTGAAAAAATTCTTTTTGCCAAAAAAATCTCCTCCCGATTATTTTTTTGTATTATATCATTTATTTTTTCAATTTGCAATTATTATCAAATAATAAAGTTGTAAAAAGAAGAAATAATATTCTCAAAGGAGTATTATGATGAATATTTATGATTTTAAAGCAGAAAAAAATAACGGAGAACTTTTAGATTTAGCTGACTTAAAAGGGAAAATCCTGTTGATAGTTAACACTGCAACCGGCTGCGGATTTACACCTCAGTATGAATCACTTGAAAGACTTTATGAAAAATACCGTGCAAAGGGATTTGAAATTCTTGATTTTCCGTGTGACCAGTTTGGCAATCAGGCCCCCGGTGACGATAATGAAATACACGAATTTTGCACAGTAAAATATAAAACCACTTTTTTAAGGTTCAGAAAAACAGAGGTCAACGGTGAAAATGCATCTCCATTGTGGCAATTTCTGAAAGAAAATTCTCCGGAAGAGTATATAAAAGGAGTCACACATAAAATATCTATGAAGGCTGTTGAAAAAATAAGCGGAACTTATAAAAACAAAAATGATATTAAATGGAATTTCACTAAGTTTTTATTAAACCGAAACGGGATTCCGGTTTTCAGATATTCTCCGGTTGAAAGTCCTGATATTATTGAAAAAGATATTGCAAAACTGTTATAGCAGGTGATATTATGTACGATTCAATTATTATAGGTGCAGGACCTGCGGGCCTTACAAGTGCTATTTATCTGCGCCGTGCTAACAAAAAGGTACTTGTTCTGGAATCCAAAGGATTCGGCGGGCAAATTGCAAATGCTGATAAAGTGGAAAATTATCCGGGCATTGCACAGATTTCCGGCTTCGACCTTGCACAGAATCTTTACCGTCAGGCTAAAAATATGGGTGCGGAGATAAAATTTGAAACGGTAAATGCAGTGCGGAAGGATAAATCGGTGCAGACAGACAGCGGAATTTATCACGGTAAAACCGTAATTATAGCTAACGGTGCGGCTAAAAGAAAACTAAATCTGAAAAAAGAATCAGATTTTATCGGAAAAGGTGTTTCATACTGTGCAACATGTGACGGGAATTTCTTTAAAGGTAAAACGGCAGCAGTGGTTGGAGGCGGAAATTCTGCGCTGGAGGATGCGCTTTATCTTTCGGACTTAGCCGAAAAAGTCTATGTAATTCATCAGTTCGCCGAATTTAACGGAGAAGAAAAATACCGTGAGGATTTGCTGAAAAAAAGCAATGTTTCTTTTTTAACTGAATCTACTGTTACAGCGATTCACGGCGACGGAAAACTTGAAACAATTACTGTTTCCAACCGAAACGGAGAAACACGGGAAATACACATTGACGGACTGTTTATTGCTATCGGTCAGGAACCGAAAAATCAAATGTTTTCAAATGTTGTGGATTTGAATGAAGCGGGTTATATACAGTGCGGAAACGGTGTATATACAAAAACCGAAGGTATTTTTGCAGCCGGAGACACCTGCGAAAAAGAACTGCGTCAATTAACAACTGCGGTCAGTGACGGCAGTCTTGCCGCAACAGCCGCATTAAAGAGTATGAAAGGATGAGAGACCATGAATGTAACTGAAATCAATGATGAAAATCTGGAAGAAACTATTCGCAGCAACAGGAAAGTAGTATTGGATTGCTATGCGCCCTGGTGCGGACCGTGCAAAATGCTTTCACCTGTTTTCGAAGAACTTTCCAATGAAGAAAAACAAATAAAATTCTGCAAAATCAATACAGACGAAAACCCTGATGTATCTGAGCGTTTTGATGTTATGTCAATTCCGACTGTGTTGTTTTTTGAAAACGGAAAACTAAAAAACAGAGAATCCGGTTTTAAAACTAAAGATGAATTGAAAAAGTTATTCTGATAAAAAATAATAATATATAATTGAGCTTCTGCAAGTCAAGATTGTTTTTTACTTTGGCTTGCAGAATTTTTTTCGGAATATATTTAACTTTGAATTTGCATTATTACTGGAAACACTTGACAAGCGACCGGGTGGTCGCTATAATAAAAATAAGACCAAATGGTCTTTTTACGCATTTCGGGAGGAAATTATGGGAAGAGAAACAAAAGACAGAATTTTAGATGAAGCGCTTATAAGCTTCGTTGAAAACGGCTATAAGGGGACAAATCTGCGTGATTTTGCAGCTAAAATGGGCTTGAGTAAATCTGCATTATACAGCCATTATGAAAGCAAAGAGGCAATCTGGAATGCTTTGATTTATAAAATGGAAGACTATTATTCAGAACACTTCGGCTCTGCAGAACATCTGACAAATATTCCGAATTCCTGTGACGAGCTTTTTGCAATGACAATGCAGATGGTTGATTTTACTATTCACGATGAAAAAATCATTCTTACAAGAAAACTGCTTCTGACAGAACAGTTCCACGATGACCGTGTGAAAAAGCTTTCTACCGAGCATTTTATGAACGGAACACAAGCAATTTTTACAGTGATTTTTGAAAAGATGATGGAAAACGGCTTGCTAAAAAAAGATGACCCGAATTTGCTGGCGTTTATTTATACATCTCCCATTACCGCCCTGATTCACTACTGCGACCGTGAACCTCAAAAGGAAGCGGAAATTATGCAGCAGATTGAAAAATTTATCATACACTTTATAAGTACATACACAAAAGGGTAAAAGCATAATGAAAAATATTATGAATTTTTTGTCTGCGGCATTGCCGTGGATTTGTATAGGATTGTTGCTTGCAATATTTTTTGCTAAAAACAGCCGAGAGAAAAAAGATGATAAAAGGAAAGAAAACTACAGCACTGAGGGAATGGCCTTGGGAATGTGTTTCGGCACGGCAATAGGTACATCTTTCGGCAACAACACCGGCATAGGACTTACTCTGGGAATGCTGGCAGGATTTGTTATCGGTTCATGCATTGAGAAAAAGAAAAATGATGATGATAATTAAAATGAAGGACTGGCGGAAATGAGCAAATATGAACCTTTATCGGAAATGGATTTAGGAAAATAAAACAGACAGTTTATTATAAAAGAAAAGTCTGAAGACAGCAAAGGAAAATAACAGCAGATATTTTTTGAGGTGTTTATGAAAAAAATAAAAAAATATAATGTTTTATCCGTCTTTGAATTATGTTTATGGATTACTTCGGTATCTGTGATTGTTTTATCATTTTTTCTTTCCGGAAGCGGAGATGCCTTGACAATGATATCATCATTGATTGGCGTAACAGCTTTGATATTTGTGGCAAAGGGATATGTTATCGGTCAGATATTAACCGTGGTGTTTGCGGTGTTTTACGGAATAGTATCCTTTTACTTTCACTACTACGGGGAAATGATTACTTATCTCGGAATGACTGCACCAAGTGCTGTTGCCGCAGTAATATCATGGTTACGCCATCCTTATAAGGAAACAAAAGAAGTAAAAGTTAATAAACTTAATACTAAATTATGGGTGCTGCTTATTATTCTGACAACTCTTGTCACATTTGCATTTTATTTTATTCTTTCTGCAATCGGAAATGCGAATATTTTATTCAGCACTGTTTCGGTTGCCACCAGTTTTATTGCTTCTTATCTTACATTTTTCAGAAGTCCCTACTATGCGCTTGGATATGCCGCAAACGATGTGGCTTTAATCGTTCTTTGGACAATGGCAACATTTGAAAGTATATCTTATCTACCGATGATTGCCTGCTTTATTATGTTTTTGATAAATGATTTGTACGGCTTTTATAACTGGCAAAAAATGAAGAAAAAGCAAAGCGCTAATATAGAATGAAAAAAATCATGCGAAGATAAATTTCCGGGTTTTACACAAACAGACCGGGAAAGGTATTCGGTTTTCACCGATGAAAGCATCATATCAGAATTTACAGAGGTATAATATGGAAAAGAACAGGAAGAACGGCGTGAGCGGTATGACTGCCGATATTATTACATTAAGCCGAATACCGTTTTCTGTATTACTGCTTGTTTTTTCGCCTAATTCATATCCTTTCGTGGTGCTGTATCTTCTGTGCGGAGTTACCGATGTGCTGGACGGATTTGTTGCAAGAAAGCTTCATACGGAATCCGAAAAAGGCGCAAAACTGGACAGTACAGCAGATTTGATTTTTGCAGTTATTTATGCTGTGAGAATATTGCCGCTTATGTCTGTACCTTTTTGGATTTGGATTTGGACTGCGATAATTGCGGTAATAAAAGTCGCAGGGATTGTTATCGCAGGCAGAAAAACGAAAAAATTATCAATTAAGCATTCATTCGGTAATAAGGTTACAGGGCTTTTGCTGTTTCTTCTGCCGCTGTCGGATTATATTACAGATGTGAAATATTCAGCGATTGTTATATGTATCACTGCAACAATTACTGCAATTAAAGAAATTATAAATATAAAAGTTGAGGATAGAAAATGAAATTATATACGGAACGCTTGATTCTTCGACCGTGGAATGAAGCGGATGCGGAGAGCTTATATATTCAAGCAAAGGATGACCGTGTGGGTCCTATTGCAGGATGGCCACCGCACACAAGTGCGGAAAACAGCCGTGATATCATAAGAAATATCTTATCCGTTCCTGAGACATACGCTGTCTGCTTAAAAGAAGATAATAAAGCTATTGGCAGTATCGGGTTGATGATTGGAAAAAACAGTAATCTCCAACTGCCGGAAAACGAGGGCGAAATCGGATATTGGATCGGCGTTCCTTTTTGGGGGCAGGGAATAATCCCCGAAGCGACAAGAGAACTTATCCGCCACGCGTTTGCCGACTTGAATCTTGAAACACTTTGGTGCGGCTATTTTGACGGTAACGAAAAATCAAAACGCTGTCAGGAAAAGTGCGGATTTACATATCATCACACAAACAAAAATGTATATTGGAAACTTATGGATGATATCCGCACCGAGCATATTACAAGGCTGACGAAAGAAAAATGGAGGAAATTACAATGAACATATCCTACGAACACAAAAACGAGATGACATTTATCGGCTTTCACACCGAAATTGCACCTGATGAGGGCTATCGGAAATGCCCGGAATTCTGGGATAAGGAATACAACAAAAATTACGCCCGCCTTTGGAAGACAATGAAGCCCGAAACGCCGATAGAAGCGGCAATACTTGAAAACGGCATCGGAATGTATGCTATCTGTGTCGAGAATGAAAACGGCTTTGCTTATTGGATAGCCGGACTTTACAATGGCGGCGATGTACCGGAGGGACTTGAGCTTTTCACTTTTCCGGAAAGCGATTGGGCGATTTTCACTGCAAAAGGTTCGATTCCGCAGTCTTTGCAGACACTCAACACACAGGTGTGGAACGAATGGGCACCAAACATAAAAACGATGTATGATATCGGCTCGTCCTCCCTTGAAATCTATTCCGCAATGAATCCGCAGTCACCGGATTATGAGTGCGGCATTTGGGTGCCTATAAAGAAAAAAGCAGATTTGAAAATCTGTCAGAGCTGCGGAATGCCGATGGAGTCGGAAGATGTTTTCGGTACAGATGCAGACGGCAATCTTAATGAAGATTATTGTAAATATTGCTATACGAACGGCGAATTTATCGACAAGGTTTCTATGGAGGAATATATCGAAATGTGCAGTCAGTTCGGTGCGCAGGCGGGCATGACGAACGAAGAAATGAAAGCGTACTGCGAAAAACTGTTCCCGACACTGAAACGGTGGAAGAAATAAAAAAACATATCCGGTTATGATTTTATGACCCGGACGGAAATTTGATTTTAGTCGTAACACCGGTGCAAAAGCATAAATTTTAATTTTTCAGTTAATCACGGCTTACGAGCCTGATTATAAAAAGCTGCAAAGATAAAAACGCAACGCATACTGTTGTATGCCAGAGCCGGTAGGTAGCCCGGCCGTCCTGTGAAAACAGGGTAAGTAACCTGCCCCTCCGGGTTGTCCGTTCTTTGCTCATTTCAATCAATAAGGAGGGATTGTCATGGGTGAAAAGCAATGCAAACTGACAGTGTTTTTTGACGAACCGTTTTGGATAGGTGTTTTTGAGCGAATCGAAAACGGAAAGCTATCCGCAGCAAAAACAACCTTTGGCTCAGAACCGAAAGATTATGAGGTTTATGAGTTCATCTTGAAGCACTACTATGATTTGCGGTTCAGCCCTGCTGTGGCAGCTGTTGTAAAAGAAATAAAAAGGAATCCGAAAAAGGTGCAACGGGATATAAAAAAGTCTCTCGGAAAAACGGGAACAGGTACAAAATCTCAGCAGGCACTAAAATTACAACAGGAGCAGAACAAACAGAACAGAAAAGCTAAAAGCCGTGAAGAAAAGCAGGCAGAGGCGACTCGTCAGTTTGAACTGAAACAGCAAAAGAAAAAAGAGAAGCACAGGGGCAGATGATGCCCTGTGACTTCTCGGTTAAATTCATTTTTCGGAGTAATTCATATGAAAGTTCAAAATATTATTGAAACAAAACGCTTGAAAATATATCCTGCTTCCGAAGAACAGATGGAAGCGTTTATTGCCGCACAGTCGGTTGATGTTCTGAAAGCGGCTTATTCTGAAATGCTGGAGGGCGCATTGACACATCCCGAGCAGTGGGAGTGGTACGCTATATGGATGATTGAACTGAAAGACGGAACTCATATAGGGGAGCTGTGCTTTAAGGGTATTGACGAATCCGGTTCAACCGAAATAGGTTACGGCATTGCTGAAAATTATCAGAACTGCGGATATGCAACGGAAGCGGTCAATGTGGTTGCTGATTGGGCGTTAAAGCAAGATATAATTAACTGCGTGACTGCCGAGGTAGACAAAGACAACATCGCTTCTGTAAGAGTCCTTGAAAAATCGGGATTTGAATTGACAGACAGGGTAGGGGAAGAAGGTCCGATTTACTGCAAAGTAAAGTGACATTCCCATTGAGGTGAATTGCAAATGAAAACTGATATAAAAGCTTTAACAATCCGTCCCGAAACGCACATGGACTACAAAAATATTGTGTCGCTTGTTCTTCGTTCTTTCAAAGAAGGAACGGACTATTCCGACGGCACGGATATTGTTGCGCTGATTGAAGAAATAAGGGATTCCGAATACTACATTCCCGGGCTTTCTTTTGTTGCGGAGCTTAACGGAAAAATTGTCGGGCATTTTCTCTTTTCACGCTTTCCGCTGTCAAGGACACCCCATGGCATACACGGCGGGGCGAATGATACCGACATCGTAATGCTTGCGCCTGTATCCGTTCACATAGATTTCTTGCGGCAGGGCATCGGTTCGGCAATGCTGAAGCTTGGTATTGAGAAAGTAAGAGAAATGGGCTTCAATGGCATCATTGTCGAGGGTAACTATAAATTTTACAACACCGTCGGTTTCAGAACATCGTCAGAATACGGCATCCGACCCGTCAGCGGATATCCAATGACCGAGCCGAGATGTCAGATGTGCATGGAAACATACGACGGCTCGCTGAAGAATAAAGGCGGATATGTTGTTTATGATATGTATTACAACGCATAGTAATTAAAAGAGGAGATAGAAAATGATTGATTATTACGATATGATTTTCAAAAGAAAGTCCTTTCATTTATTCAGAAATGTGGGAAACGAAAAGATAATGCCTGACGAGCTTGCTGAAATCGAAAAGGCATATCGGAACTTTGCTTCACTTTACCCGGAAATCAGGACGGCAATCCGTATCGTTCCTGCACAGACGGTGAATTTTAAGCGTGATGCCGAATACTGCATTCTGATTTACAGCGAGAAGAAAGACAATTATCTGATGAACGCAGGATATATCGGCGAACAGCTTGACCTGTGGCTTGTAAAGCATAATATCGGCAGTCTGTGGTTTGGAATCGGCAAGCCCGACGAACCGACATTT
>JAZQPL010000084.1:0-7710 GCA_045628495.1 Acutalibacteraceae bacterium | reverse complement strand
TTACTGAAGGCTGCAATAACAAAATCAAAGTTCTTAAAAGAAATGCTTACGGTTATCGCAATTTTAACAGATTCAGAAAACGCATTTTACATATGTTTTCATAAATTAACGGCAGCAACTTTCGCTGCTACCGTTGTTAGTTTATTTCCTTTTCAGGGTTTTTTACCCCAACTATTGACAAATAACCTTAATATTTTATTGTCTAATCTTTGGGGTTAACCTCAATATGAAATGGGATTTGTTTTATACAAATATAGTTTATCAGATAATTGCTTTATTCGCTTAATTCCGATAAATTCAGTAAAATATTCACCGATTTAATCGTGAACTGTGGCGATAACAGCGTTCCCGTCGAACGGGCCCGGTGCTTCCAGGATAAGACCGATGGATTCGCAGAGAATCTCAATGGATTCAGCACCGTACGGGAAATGCCAGTAGGTCTTTTCAGGAATGACAATGTGTCCGCCTTTCTGCACCTTGGATGCCAGGTAGTAAAACTCATCCGTCAACCGCTCCGTGTCCTCATTGTCCCGGTAATCGAAATCAAGCACAGCCCAGTTGTACAGACCATCCGGCTCCCGCTTGTCTTCCGAATGTATAATCATAGCGTTCACATCAAGAGTGTCATCATTGGTGAGGATAAGTGTACTGCGGTTACATCCGCATTGTTCCATAACTTCCTGCACCGAGGTAAGAGTTGCCGGACGGGAAGCAGGATCAAACGCTTTTGTTGAAAAGAGCATATGGTAATATTCCTGTTCCACCCGGCGCAGAAATTGCAGGTCATGTTCTAATATACGGCTGTCTTCATGAGCAAGATACACAAGCCCGCCTGCCGTTTCCAGATCCACTGTCCGAGTCAGACGACCGGACAGAGCGGCAGAAATGCTCGCCTGCTTATAGCTGCGCAGGTGTTTGATGATGCTGATAACAGGCGCAAGATTCACCGAAGTATTCTCCGGCGTGATAAAATATTTGACATAGCACTTGGAGTAAGGACGGTACGGCACCTTCATCATCGCCTCATGCCATGCGGGATCAAGATAAGAATCCAGCAGATTGTCCGTCTCATGATGTCCCATAACCGGATCCAGATAAGTATCCGTCAGATTGCCACCCATAGGACGGCAGTTCACTTCAATCAGAATGGGACCGTCTTCGTCAATCATATATTCTCCGTGAATATATCCGTTTTGGAATCCGATGGCATCCGCTACATCCATAGCGTAACGAATCATACGGCAATGCCCCGCTCCCAATGTATCCAGCACCCCGTCATAATCATAGACATTGCCGCCGCCACGCACCCGCTTCTTGGTATATTTCCAAACGGATGACAGACGATGCTTACCGTCTACCGAAATAGTATTGACTATATACTCAGCTCCCACAATGCGTTCCTGTAACAGGATACTGCTGTCATTTCCGAAAATATTGGTGTTGCCGAATTCTTCCCGCAGAGCAGCTACCATCTCTTCTTCGTTATCGCATAGATGTACCCCCACGGTACCGGCACCTCGGGATGGTTTAACTACACAGCCGTGGCGGAAATTCTGTTCCCGATAATAGGCTATAGCTTCGTCCAGGCTGCTGACGATTTTACCCCGGATGTACCGGATGCCATAATCTTTCAGCGCCTCATGCATAGCGTCCTTATGAACGAGTTTATCCAAACCGGAATACGGATTGCCTCGCAGACCTAAATCGTCCGCCAGACGGGTTGCCAGTTCCACACCGCTCTCACAGCCCTGGATGACGAACAGTGGATTCAGCGAACGAATCTCTGCAAGCGTTTCTTCATATGATTCTTTTTCTTCGATGAAATCGGCCTTGTCGGCATAACGCCTGCGCACCGTCGCCCGGGCAGCCAGTAAAGACGGTTCAGCATTCTCTCCCATATTGGTTTCCAGCACCACCGGGCGATAATTTCGCTTGATGATATCCGGAATAAAACTGATAGCCGTAGACAAAGCATCTACTATAACGATGTTTCTTTGCATGACAAATCTCCTCCTACCGTTTAATAGTATATCGGGTACTGTTCATTCCCAGAATATAATCATATACCACTTCGTCGGGTATTTTCTGAATGAGTAAAATATTTTCGGCAACATCATCGGCATTACGGGCCAAGGGGTTAAAGGGTGTCCCCTCACTGCGAAAATCTACTGTAACCGAATCCGCAGTAATTCGTGCTATCACATCGATCTGACCGCTTTTTTTTCGATGACTGCGGGTGTAAAGCGCCATTTCTTCGGCGATAAGCCCCGTTTTGTAGGCTTCAAAAGCAGTCATTCCATGCTCCCTGCAAAAAACAACCAGTTCCTGACTCATATCGGTAATATCTGTGTCGGTCTCACAGATGGTCATCTCGCTTAAACTAACACCTTCCTCATCCTTTTCAAGCAGGAAGAATCCGACAATTCGGCCTTTAGACCGGGCACACAGTATAGCGTTATATCCGGCACATCCGGATAAAATCAGGATGCCGGTCAGGGGAAAAGCAATCCAGATACCGGTCGCATCGGTCAGAGCTGTTGTCACAAATGCCACCGGGACTAACAAAACAAATCCATCTAACAGACTTATTATCACCGAATACAGTTGATGTCCTGAAATACGCAGATATACCATTAACTGTATGTAAATATCACGGAACAGGAATGTAATCATGAAGATCCGGATGCCCTTCGCAGCCATCTCTATCACGGCGGGATTGGTCACATTGAACATACGGAACAATAGTTGCGGAAACATCTCAAAAAGTCCCACAAGACCAATAGTGGTTATTATGTTACAAACAAATCCAAATCGAATCACATAACGGATTCCGGTATAGTCTTTCTGCCCTTTCAGCGTTGCTGTCAGCGGATCAATCGTATCCAGTATTCCGACTAATCCGATGCTCATAATAGAGAACATCTGGTTACAAACCGTTAAAACCTGCAGAACAAGCGCACCGCCCATACTCAATGCCAGGTTGTTAAAAAAAGTACACTTGACGGTATATCCAAATTGTGCACAGGCATTGGGTGCGCCCTGTGCCACGATGCTGCCAAGAATTTTGACATCTTTCCCTGAAGGGACAGTAATGTGGACTTTAATTTTCCGACATAACAGCAATACAACTAACACAAGCAGGCACACAATATACCCGACAAAAGTCGCCCAGGCGGCGCCTTCTACACCCATGTGAAAATATTTCAGAAAAACATAGTCACACACCAGGTTCAAAGCGTTTGCCGTCATACTCAGTGCAGTGCACAAGTTGGGCGCTCCTGCCGCCGGCATGAAAATTGACAGTATCTGTACGCCGATAATGAGCGGTGCAGAAATCAGCAGTGTCTGAATGTAACCAGGAAGCTGAGCACGCAAGTCGGTATCATGACACAAAAACCCGCACAGCTGGTCTAAAAAAACAAATCCGCCTACCAGCAGAATCAGTGCAGCCGTCAGCCCTGCCGATATAGAAAGGAAAAAAATTTTTCCAGCTTGCCTGGTTTTACGCTCCCCTATGTTGATGGCGTACAAAGTACTTCCACCGATTCCGAACAGAGTGTACAGCGTAGCGATGATCATCATCAGAGGATCAACAATATTGACCAACGACATAGCCTCCGGGCCAAGAAGGTTAGCCACAAGGATGCTGTCCACAAATTCGTCCAGTGATGTAGCAACAGCAGTAGCAATCATCGGAAGTAAATATTTCAGAAATTTTCGATTGAGAATACTGCCGGAACGGCGTAAATTCATCGTAGAATCCATCATTTTTCCTCCATATTTCTCTGCTATTCCAGTTGTCTGACAAGCAAAGTATATCAATAATTTATTTTTCATTATAGCATATTTTCTTTGTATAATTCAAGGGGTTAAGTACAAGAATATGACATCCTTTTGACGATAAATCATTTTGAATTCTGCACTATACTTTTTATTTTCTCTTCCCGTTTTTTCCATAAAAATATGCACCTCCAAAAGCGTCTAACTTTTGTGGTGCATATCAATATGAAGTGGGATTTTAATCATTCAAAACGGCAGAAAAGAGGACTAATTGACAACAAACACATTATCATTAATTTCTTCGTATTTATCAATGGTTTTAACATCTATATTATTAAGCCCGCCGTTTATCTGCTTCAAATCCTTGTCAATGATTTCATTGGTTTCGGGTTGATTGACTTTCTTTTCTTCGTTTTTCATTTCAATTTGCTCCTTTCTGTTTAGTCAACTTTTAACGCAGCTCCGGTTAATAACGCATCGGATTGTTCTAAAATAACAGTATCGTCTGCCTTCACGCCCAAAGCGCTGCCGCCGGCAACCTTTGCCATCTGCTCATCGGTAAGCTTTTCGCAGTCCTCTTTGGTCTTTACATCTGTCTTAGCTTTCTCGGTTGTGTAAACTTTCTTTTCTTCTGACATAATGCTTTTCTCCTTTTTGTATTTTGTGAGTATGCGGGTGAACACAGTTCTCCACCGGGCTTATGCTTCACTGTTATTTTCCCCGATACTGTAGGGAATGGCTTTTTTCATTGCGATTTGCGTAATGTGTATTTTAGGAAAAGCAGCAGAGGTTTTTTCTCTGCCGTAAAGGTTTATGAATTACATTATTCTTTTTCTTCTGCACCGTCATAAAAATCAAGTGCCGTATATTCTTTCTGAATAAGAACGGTATTCTGATTCAAGGCAGAGCGTATTTCATCGCAGATATGGTGAAGTGTTTCCTCATCAATATCATCAAGATAACACATAATCGTATTTTCATGAGTGATTATGTTCTTCTCGTCATTCCATGTTCCTATGGAATCCTGAACGGTAAAACCGTTTACATATTTTGTGCAGATTTCATCCACGATATGTTTTGCCTCATCAGTGGATATTTCCTGCTTGTATGTGTCCTTATCGTTTGTTCCGATATACAGGGTGTAATGAACAGTTGCATCTTTTAAGGATAATTTACTTAGTTCTGTCACCTTTATTGCCATAAAACAGGTTGCAATGATATTGATTACCAGCAAAATAGAAAGTGTAATGATTATTATTCTTTTTTTCATATTTATTATCTCCGTTCTTCGTTCTGTATTCAGATTTCTTTTTCTTCTTTATAACTATAATGAGTGTCGTAACTCCGGCAACAGCAACAACTGCAACCGCTGTAATTATCCACAGGTTACCGTCGGAAAGGACGGAACCAACCGAATCAATAATTGCACAATCTACATAACAGTTATCATTAAGTTGCTGTGTCCAGCCCCGGACGACGGTATTATCTCCATCACCGTAAACCCAGTTCCCTTCATCTTCGGCAATGCAGGCTCCATCAAATGTGCAGTTGCTTATTGTGCCTACAATTTGCCTTCGATTATATATACGAATGAACCGCAAAAATAGCTACTGTTTCTTGAAATAAATTCAAAAACAGGTAAAATTACCCAACCGATAATATACGAATACAGTATAGTATATTTGCAGATATTTGTAAAGATAATAATTCCAAAATCAAAAATATAAAAAATACTTTATAAGATATATTGAGGACACCTCTGACAGTATAGAACGAGCCATATTGTCAAAATTGTCGTTGTTACCGACATAGTAAGTATATTGCTAAATATGAAGGTCGTTCTATTAACGAACAGATTATTTATCTGATTAAGAAATGCATTAAACAATTTGAATCAGAAAACGGAGAAATAACAGTAAAGATTTAGAAAACTGAAATTTTTTATAAATTTATCCTTACAACCGCTTAAAAAGAGCTAAAAAAATCCCACCTCAATATGAAGTGGGATTAAATTTATGCTAATAAAGATTTTATATAGCTAATAAGATTTATTAGAAATTCGATTATATCTGAAATAAAATCAAACTTTTGATTTGTTTTTGAAGGAATACTTTCACTGTCAGCATCCGGTTCATTTTCTTCTTTCGCAGGATTCTGGTCAATAAGGTTAAGATATTCAACATAAACCGAATCTGTTATTAACTCTTCTTCGCTCTTGGACTGGTCAACACTCGCAAGGAGTAATCCCGCCTGCTGAAGAAGCTCAACATCAAGGCTGTCAATTACACCGTCATGGTTGCAGTCGGCCGCCATATACACAGCCTCACCAACCTGCTCTTTTGTAATCAACCCATTTGCAAGGCAGTTAACAAGTGTTGAATCCATGCCGTCATACCAGCTGTCACCGGTTGTATCTCCGATAATTACAATTTCATATGAATCCACTACTTCGCCATTCTGCATAATATTCACTACAGAACCGGTACCGAGCTTTTCGGAATCACATTCAACTGTAAGTCCGTCAGCGGCGGGGCATATAAACCCATCAAGGCTTTCAAGATTTGGAGCAAGTCCGTAAATCAAACCTTTTTCACAATCAACAACAGCTTTTGAATCAACAGAAGCGGTGATACCGGCTACCTTAACAAGGCAGAAGTCCTTGTATCCTCCGTCATTTGTCTGAACAATTATTACTGTTGAACCTATTCCGTTTGCAGTTACCACACCGTTTTTAACTGTCGCAACAGAATTATCATACGATGACCATGTGACTGATTGGTCCCCTGCTGTTTCGGGAATAACCGTTGCGGTAAGTGTTATTGATTCGCCCGGAATCAACGCAACGCTCTGTGAGCTGATTGTAACGCCCTTTACTCTGTCGACTTCAGCGTAGCCCATGTCAATTTCTTCATAATAATCGCAGTGCTTACACTCTCGTCTGATTACACCCTTCACTTTGGTTGTCGGTTCAACAGTTACTTTCCAACTTCCCAACTCATGACCTGTTGCAGTTACAACTTCTGAATATGTATCACCGCATGAACATCCGTAAGTAATGCTGCCGTTATCAACACATGAAGGTTTAACCTCAGAAACAATTGTATATATATGTTCATGCTCTGTTTCTGAAAAATGTATATTTGCATTCAAAAGTGCATTGTTGTCTTTGTCAACAATGCTGTTCCATTTGGAAGAAGAACCGTCAAAATAAACATCTTTTAATGGTACATCATCAGGAATAATAAACTTATCAATACTTGTTACACTGGCCGGAATGTGTAATTCTTCCATATTATCACATGATGGAAATGCATATGAATTTATTGCTTTTATTCCGTCCTCTATAATAACCGTTTTAACATCTTTTGTTTCAGCATAAAGAAAATAATCAATAATAGTTATATCCTTATTTCCTATTTTTGAAGGAATAACTAATGTTTCGGGTAAAGTGCCTGCATTAGGGCTAATAGAAATTGTAATTACATTTCCATCAAATTTTAAATAACCCTCATAATAATAATAATAATCAAATATAACAAGTTCATCATGGTTTACATACAGTCTTTTTGACGGAATAATTTTTTGGCATGGATATGGATCATCTGTTGGATTTCCGAAATGCATTGCTTCTGCCCAGCTGTCAAGAGTTCCGCCGTAGTATACATCAGTATTATACCCCAAATCAGTATTATACCCCAAATCAAGACCATCACCCATATCTGTAACGCTTGCGGGAATATACAGCTTTTCCAAATTGTCAAATCTGGAAAATGCATGTGAATCTATTGCTTTTATTCCGTCCTCTATAATAACCGTTTTAACATCTTTTGTTTCAGCAAAATAACTTGTTTCAATAAAGGTTATATCCTTATTTCCTATTTTTGAAGGAATAGTTAATGTTTCGGGTAAAGTGCCTGCATTAGGGCTAAT
>JAZQPL010000083.1:0-38157 GCA_045628495.1 Acutalibacteraceae bacterium | reverse complement strand
CTCAGAAGGATTCAGAACAACCTGTTTAAACGCATTTTCGGCAGTCAGAGATGAATAGTTTTTTAACAGAAATGCGGAAATTTCGGCATCATTACAGTGCCATGCTCCGACAGCCGCTCCGATATCAAAATAATCGGCATAATAATCCTTAAAGCCCTTGTAATTTTCGTCACCGAGCTTATGAGAATAATCGTATTTTGACAGCGGATCAAAGGTTAAAAAGGAAAAAACAGCGAGCAAAAAGCTCAGAATTTTAGTAAGCATAAAAAGCCTCCCCCTAAAGCAGATTTTACAAAATAAATTATATATCATTCTATATAAAAAAACAAGCAAACAATTTCAAACAACATAAAGCTTCAAAACTGCACTGTCGGGATTATTATATCTGAAACAGATTGCCGGAATAAAATCAGCAATGGGTAAATTTGAAATGCGAAAGAAGTTAAAAAAGAACAGCAAAGAAATACAGCAGAAGATTTCTGATTCAGATTCCATTGCATAAATTCTATAAGGTTTCACCCCATAAAAAATTCCGCCATTGTTGCGCAACAGTGGCGAAATTCAGAATTTTTTCAATAGCGGGTATCCATGTAATTTTTAAGCAGTGAGCACCAGTCAGTCTGAATAATATCCGCCTTTTTATCAATGAGCCATCCCCACGCATTATCCATGTCTTCAGATATTGCGCTGTCGTCATTATGTCCTGCAGTAAGGACTTCTTTATAATCGTAGACTATGGAGTTCACAAAAATCACTCTGCCCTTATTGTGCATAGACTCTATATATTCATCAGATATAACCGGGTCGCTCTCCTTATCAAAGAGAATCTCGGCACCGACACAGTTTATTCCCTGACTTACAAGACTGTCTGTTATATTATCTTCAGTTCTGATAACCGGAAGATACATAAAATCTAAAGCGTACTTTTTGATATCATTTATATAATTATCTTTTATACTTGTTTTAACAACAACCTGCTTTTCAACTCCGCATTTTCTGATTACGGCACTTATACCTTCAATATCAATCCAGAATTTATCTACATTGATGTAACATTTGCCTTTTAGAAAATCAAGAATATCCTCTAATTTTTCCACGCCGAACTGGGTTTCGGTATCGTCAAAATTAGAAAATCTGAGTTCACTTACTTCCTTTGAGTTTAGATTGGGAATCTTCTTGCGGGTTCTCATATGAGGAACTTCCATACCGGGATGAAAAACAAAAAAACCTCCGTCCTTTGCCTTGGAAACATCCAGCTCAATCATCTCCGCACCCTGATACAGTGCGGCTTTAAAAGCCGGAAGAGTATTGCAGGGAATATTCCCTCCGCTAACCCCTCTATGAGCGCAGATAATGGGCTTCTCTCTGGTATTTTCAAAAATTGTTTTATTAAAATCAACCATACGCTTTTCCTGCTTCTTTCGATTTATTTTGCATAAAAATTATTTGCTATTATATTATCACTTAGGTTTCATCAGGTCAATATCTTAAAATAATAACTTTGACACAATTATCCGGCTTTCACACGGATACTTGGGATTTTTTAATAAAAAATCCCAAGATATAGTAAAAAATCTGAAATTAAGATACATCAACAACACTTAAAGCGAAGAGATAAAAAGAACCGTAACTTTGACACTGCATCAAAATTACGGTTCTTATTTGGTCGGAGTGGAGGGACTTGAACCCCCGACATCCTGCTCCCAAAGCAGGCGCGCTACCAACTGCGCTACACCCCGTTTTTTATTTTTTTATATTTCTCTTCCCTGCTTTGTCCGCCCTCTTGCGGTTCCCAAAATTTATTTCGGCGTCTTTCGCCTATAAATTTTGACCGCTGTTTTGCAATCGTCGAACAACAACATCAGCCTGTAAATTATAGTTTATTATTTAAGTTTTGTCAAGGTTTATTTGCCGATAATTTTCAGAACAGAAGCTTAGAAATACCACTTTTTCTTTTCCCCGATATCAGAAAAATCTGCATCTTATTTTTTTAACTGTTTCATCATCAACACCGATTGACCGTACATATTCTCTGACAGACCCGTATTTTTTATTGATAAAATTAAGAAGAGATGCCATATTATCCGCATCACTTAAAAAATTCTCCTCATTGGTTTCCCACATAGTTCCGTCGGGTTTTGCTTTTTCCTTCTCTATAAAAGAAAGAATATATGTGTATGAAATCTGATAATCGGCAATTATATCCTCAGGGAATGCACCTGCAATACTAAGAAGTATAGCGCACAAAATCCCCGTTCTGTCTTTACCGAAATAGCAGTGAATAAGAATACCGCCTTCGTCAGCATTCGCAATAATCTCAAGGACTTTTTTGTAATTTTCTTTGTAATTTTCAATACTTAGTTCATATGATTCTTCTAAACTGCCTGAATATTCACCGCTTACAGCTGCATTTAATTCAAAAAGACAAATGTGATGGTAGTCAACTTCATCCAAATATCTGAAAACGGAAGGCATACTCTCGCTTTCCCAGTCGCCTCTTAAATCAATAACAGTCTTTACTCCGCATCTGAGCACTTTTATTATATCATCCTGCGACGGGGTAACAGGCATTCCGCAGCGAATAATTCTGCCGAATTTTGTTATTTGATTACGGCAGACAAATCCGCCTAAATCACGGCAGTTAATTATATTATCAAAAACAGGACGCTTAATAATATCCATAGCTGAACTCCATAAAAAAATAAAGGTGAGTTAAAAACTCACCTTACGATTTGGTGACCCGGACGAGAATCGAACTCGTGTTACCGCCGTGAAAGGGCGGTGTCTTGACCGCTTGACCACCGGGCCATTGTTGGTAGCGGCAGTGGGACTTGAACCTACGACACCCCGGGTATGAACCGAGTGCTCTAGCCAACTGAGCTATGCCGCCAAACCGCACTCAACAGAGCTTGTTCATTATATTACATAATAAACATTTTGTCAATAGTTTTTTTAATAATTTTTAATTTTTTTATTTTACTGCACATTACTCAATAACAACAAAGGATTTAAGGCTTTTATCCGTATGTGACATAGCCTTAAATCCTCTGATATTATTTTTTTACTGTTTTACCGTTCAATTAAAACTGAAGAACAAAATCAAATATTTTTTCAAGAATATTTATAAAAACATTTTTGAAGAAATCTGCAACATCGGCAAATCCGTTATAACCGAACAGCTTGAACATAAAATTATCAATGGCTGTAAGAATATTGTTGCCGTTTGCATCCCAGAAGCCGGGCTCTTTCTCTTCCGCATCAGGATCCTCGCCTTTAAGTATTTTGCCTGCTTTTGCACAGAATTCTTCAAGCTCAAGATTAAACGCTTCTTCTTCGTCCCTGTGATTTATTGTGCTTTCAATAATTTTTTCAGCTTTTTCGATATATTTATTTGCCTGATCAATAAGGGGTTTTGCGTTTTCATTATTGCTTTCAATAATATTCTTTTCAATCCATTCAATATTATCTTTAATGCCTCTTAAATCTCTTGAATCGTTAAACTGAGGGAATACTTCCGCACATTCTTCAGTACCGCTGATTTCACCGTTTGCAATCTTAAATGCAAGTCTTAAAGCTGTATTGTTATTATCAAGCTGATGAATCTGTTTATAGAACACCCATGTATGGTCGGGATAATAACAGGTTGAAAGATCTATTGACTTGCTGAATGTATCAATATATTTATCTGTTCCGTTTTCTTTTGCCTGAGCAATATATTCATCTGAAAGGGTATCCCCTACTTTAACACATGTTGTACCCGGTGCAGTTGACTGAATCGGAATAATTTCATCTGAATTAACTTTATCCGCAGAATAAAGGAAACCGAAGAACGAATAATTATCTCTTGTTGTGTCGTATGCTTCGTAACCGCCGCCCAGCTTAAGACCGTATCCGCTTATGAAATAGAACTCAACACCGTATGTCTCATTGAAATAGTTCATTCGGTCTTTAAGTCCTGTCTGAACCTTATGGTAAGTATCAAGCTGTTCAAGAACACTTTCATATCCCGGTCTTGTAAGATATTCTTCTCTGATTGCATCGTATCTGTCTGCGGGGATAAGAGCAAGCATTGAAGGTGATTTCAAAATCAGTTCATCGCATACAGCACTTAAAACATCAGTAACAAGCTGTGAAAGTGCATCGTGACGGAACAATCTCCAGAGATTGTTGAGAATAACGCCCGTCTGAACATTATTGCCGGTTATAACGGGCCACTTTGTATAGAACTGCTCTGCTGAATTTTCAGCATACTTTTTTTCAATAAGGTCAGCCATAATGTCACTGCCGTTCCAGCAGCCGACAATACTTACAACTCTTGCAACATGGGGGTCTCTGCCATCTTGTTCACAGTTATAAAGGTACTGACTTACCATAGCGGCGCCCATGCTCATGGGTATAAGAACAACCTTTTCAGCATCGGGGAAATAACCGTCTTCCCCGAGGATTACATCGTTAATAAGATGGTCAAGTCCGTTTGCGATATTTGTAAGGCTTCCGAAAGAAGCATAGCTGTAGCAGAAAACATTCTCTTCACCGATTTCGGCAAGAATCTCTCTGCAGGGAATATCTCTGTAAAATCTGCCCTTACCGAAGTGTGAATTTTCAGTTCCGTCAGGATTAACCTCAAATTCACTAACAGGACATTCGTGAGTGGATGTTTTAATATAATCAGGAAGCTTGCCGTCTTCATCAATAATATTATCGTGAAGGATTCCTCTTGCGAGCTGACAAAGATTATCATAATCCACAACATATTTGCCTGTGATAAGTGATGAAATAATCTGGTCAAGTACTTTTACAAAATTAGCAGCGTCACCGACTGTGCCGAAGCTGTTTTGAAGAATCTTATTATTTCTTACCTGTTTAAGTGCTTTAATAATATCATCGCTTGTTGCAGTGCCGTCACCGATATCACTGAAAATATCGGAGATAATATTGATAAGTTCTGTGTCAAGCATAAAAAGGTTTGCTGATGAGCTGTATGTATAATGTTCACCGTTAACATATACATCGTCGTCACTGGCATCGTCAATATAATACGAAAATGTCTGACCTATGCCTGTAACAAAAACAATCGGGTACTTGTTGCCGCTGATTCTGACTGCTTCTTCAACAGAATTTGCAACAACTGCCGTTTCGTCTTTTTCAGAAGCAATCGCAGCAGGTGCAATTACTGCAATTACAAGAACAAGACTTAAAAGTACGGATAAAAACTTCTTCATAATTTTTACCTCCAGTTAATTATTTAATACAATTATAATAAATTTTTCGAAAATGTCAATATTTCTTATTCAACAGGAATAAATATATTTCGGAGGTGTTGTTTATGAAAAAAATAATCAGCATATTATTATCTGCAGTATTTATTATCACAATGTTTTCAATGTTTGCCAGCGGAAAAGAAAATATGCCTGTTTCGGTAAAAGCCAAGGCGGCACTTCTTATGGATGCAGATTCAGGCAAGGTGCTGATGTCAAAAAATATGAACGAAAAGCTTTATCCCGCATCTGTTACAAAAATCATGACAATGCTGTTAGTCAGCGAAGCTGTTGATAACGGTAAAATTTCCCTTAAAGATACTGTTACCGCAAGCAAGAACGCAGTATCCAAGGGCGGTTCTCAAATCTGGCTTAAAGAAGGAGAAACCATGACCGTTGACGAGCTTTTTAAGGCAATGGCTGTTTACAGTGCCAACGATGCCTGCACGGCGCTGGCGGAGCTTGTTGCGGGGAGTGAAGATGCTTTTATTGAAATGATGAACGAAAGAGCCCGGGAATTAGGAATGAAAAACACTCATTTTGAAAACTGCACAGGACTTGACGATACAACCGAAAATCATCTTACAACAGCTTACGATATTGCTTTAATGGCTAAGGAACTGCTGACTCACGAATTTATATACAGCTACACTACAATATGGATGGATTCACTACGGGATGGAAAAACACAGCTTGTAAATACAAATAAGCTTGTCAGATTCTATTCAGGCTGTACGGGACTTAAAACAGGAACAACATCAAAAGCAGGGTGCTGTTTATGTGCAAGTGCAAAAAGGAACAACACTTCCCTTATTGCCGTTGTTTTAGGAGCAGATAACAGCACAGACAGATTTGAATCAGCCAAATCCATGCTTAATTACGGCTTTGCTAATTGGGAAACAATTTCGCCTGAAGTTAATAGAAATGTTATAGCAGATATAAATGTCGTCGGCGGAGAAGAAAGAAAAATCACGCCTGAGCTGCCTGCCGGATTCGGCATTATGATACCAAAAGGGAAAAGCAAGGACATTGTTCAGAACATTTCTGTTGCCGCAGAGGTTGAAGCGCCTGTTGAAGCCGGTCAGATTTTAGGTCATATTGAATTAAGTCTTGACGGCAAAAAAATCGGCACTATTGAGCTTAAATCTCCCCATTATGTTAAAAAGGCAGGCTTTTTATTTATATTAAAAGAATTGCTGAGTAATTTTTCAAAATGATTTGTAATTTAATACAAAAAAATTGTTTTTTATCTTGCAAATTATACTTTTTTAGGTTATAATAAACAAAAATATTATCTTTTCATATTGGAGGCATTTTGGATGCCATTAAGGTTAAACACAAATTATTTAGGCGGTTTTGTTTCAGAAGATGAGCTTAAAGCTATTGAGCCTGAAGTAAAAAAAGCTCATGAGGTGCTTGTTTCAAAAAGCGGTGAAGGCAGTGATTTTTTAGGCTGGCTTTCCTTGCCTGAGGATTATAATAAATCTGAATTTGAAGCTATAAAAAAAGCCGCACAAAAAATCAAAAGCAATTCACAGATTCTTGTTGTTATCGGAATAGGCGGTTCATACCTCGGCGCAAGAGCGGCTATCGAATTTATTAAATCTCAGAATTATAACGCTCTTCCCAAAGATACACCTGAAATTTACTTTGCAGGCAACACAATCAGTTCACGCTCTCTGGCAGAGATTAAAGCAATAATAGGCGACCGTGATTTCAGCGTTAATGTTATTTCAAAATCGGGTACAACTACCGAACCGGCGGTAGCTTTCAGAATTTTCAGAGATATGCTGGAAAAGAAATACGGTAAAGACGGTGCCAAGGAAAGAATCTACGCTACAACAGACAAAGCAAAAGGTACACTCAAAAAATTTGCCGATTCAGAAGGCTGGCAGACCTTTGTAGTTCCCGATGATGTAGGCGGCAGATATTCTGTTCTTACTGCTGTAGGCCTGCTTCCCATAGCTGTTGCCGGCATTGATATTGATACGCTTATGCGTGGCGCAAGAGAAGCTATGGAAAAATACCGTAATTTCAGTATTGAAGATAATGATTGCTGTAAATACGCCGCAATCCGCAATATTCTTT
Organism: Acutalibacteraceae bacterium; assembly: GCA_045628495.1. Classification (GTDB taxonomy): domain Bacteria; phylum Bacillota; class Clostridia; order Oscillospirales; family Acutalibacteraceae; genus CAG-488. Next base: position 30,811 of record JAZQPL010000083.1, on the reverse strand, counting down.
ACCGCAAGGGCAAAAAAATCGAAATGATGGTAAGCTATGAACCTTCATATACTATGATGAACGAATGGTTCAAACAGCTTTTCGGTGAAAGTGAAGGAAAAGACGGCAAAGGTATCTTCCCGGCTTCGGCTGTATTTTCAACAGACCTTCATTCAATGGGTCAGTATATTCAGCAGGGAGAACGGCATCTTTTTGAAACAGTTGTTTTCTTTAACAATTCTCTGTCGCAGGTAACCGTGGAAGAAGACAGTGATAACATTGACGGATTGAATTTCCTTGCAGGGAAAGACCTTTCTTTTGTAAACAAAAAAGCTTTTGAAGGCACTGTACTTGCTCATACTGACGGGAATGTTCCCAACATTGTTATTGAGCTTGACAAAATGGATGAATACGATTTAGGTACGCTTATTTATTTCTTTGAAAAAGCGTGCGCACTCAGCGGTTATGTTCTCGGGGTAAATCCCTTTAACCAGCCCGGAGTTGAAGATTATAAAAAGAATATGTTTGCTCTTTTGGGCAAACCGGGTTATGAAGAACAGAAAGCCGAGCTTGAAAAAAGACTCGGAAGATAAACAAGTTTAATCTTCGTGTAAATCACGGATATTATAATAATTAGGAGGACTAATATATGATTAACATTATTTTAGGCCGTAAAGGCTCAGGAAAAACAAAATTACTCATTGAAAAAGTTAACGAGGCTATTGAAGCTTCCAACGGCAATGTTGTATGTATAGAGAAGCAGCCAAAGCTTACTTATGATGTAAATTACCGTGCCCGTCTTGTTGATACAGACCATTACTGCGTATCAGGTTATGATGCATTTTTCGGCTTCCTTTGCGGAATTTGCGCAGGTGACCATGATATTACTGATATTCTTGTTGATGCAACACTTAAAATCGGCGGCAAAGATTACACAGCTCTTTGTGATTTCCTTAAAAAGGTTGACGCTCTGAGCAAAAATCATGTTGCTGAAAAGAGCTTCACATTCACAATTTCCGCAGATAAAGAAGAACTTCCCGAGGAATTGTTTACATTCTGCAATGTACTTTAATAAACAGAAAATATGTTCAAACAGCAGCAGCCGATTTGGTTGCTGCTGTTTTTTTGTGTAAATATTTGCCGAAAACTCTCACAAAGCAAGCTACGTTATAAATCCGATTTTGTTTTCTCAGTAAGACAAAATTGCCGCACCGGGCAAAACCGATGCGGCAAATCTTTTTATACAAACAATGTACATCCCATATTCCTGAACTGCTGTATTTTTTCTTCAAGCAAATCAGTGGAACATTCAAATTTTTCTGCAAGGCAATCAATACAGTAGAACTCTTTTGTTCCTCTGTTTATCAGCTTTTTTGTAAGTCCGATTTCATCAGGATTCAACTCTTTTAAGCATTTTTTACATTTACTCATTTCACATCAATAACCTTTGCACGGTAAACATTGCATGAATGAGGAGCAAGGCAGGATTCTATTGTTCCGTTTCTCGGGTAAGAAATTTCGCCTGTCCAAACATTTGTAAGCTCAAGCGTTTTACCTGTACACTCACCTAATCCGAACGCATCCAGAGTTACCCTTGGCTTTGCCTCTCTGTCAAGAAAATTAAATATTCCAACTGCTATGTCGCCGTTTTCAAGGAATCTTGCAACAACAGGCTGGTCAATCTGATAATTATCATAAAGCGGAGTTTCTTCGTTTCTGACCTTGTTCATTTCTCTTCTGCAGTTTGCAACGAAAGGCTGTCTGTACGCTTTATCCTGATTTATTGAAATAAGCTCTTTGTTTGTAAGTATTTTCATAGCAGATTCGTCTGCGCTTCTTAAATCGCATCCGATAATCAGCGGCGAACCCATAAGCGCCCATAATGCAAAATGTGTTTTATACTCTTCCTCGGAGCATCCGGTAAGTGCAACATTCCCCTTGCCGTTCATACCGACAACAAGCATATCCATATCGTTAAAACAACCGTTCCCGTTATATTCCGCTGTCTGAATCTGGCTTTGAGCAAGCTCCTTTATTGATGCCCATGAATCGTTTATATCACCTGTTGAACGCCATGTATGAGCACCTGTTTCTTTTATCCAGGCTTTTGTGTTTTCACATCCCCATGAGCAGGCGGCAAACACTATATCTCTGCCTGAATTTGCCAAAGCAAGAGCCATTCTTTTATATACAACATGACCGTAAGTTGTTTCAGGGTGATAGCAATAATCGTATTTAAGATAATCTACTCCCCACTCAGCAAAACATTTTGCATCAACAAATTCATGGTCGTAACTTCCCGGATAACCTGCACAGGTCATCGCTCCGCCGCAGGAATACATTCCGAACTTCAAGCCCTTTGAATGTACATAATCGGAAACATATTTCATTCCGTGAGGGAATTTTTCAGGGTCGGGAACCATTTCTCCTTTTTCATTTCTGACACGAAGGCTCCAGCAATCATCAATAATAACATAATTATATCCGCAATCTTTCAGCCCGGAGGAAGCTATAAAATCAGCTGTTTCCATAACAACCTTTTCATTTATTTTTTCCCCGAATGTGTTCCAGCTGTTCCAGCCCATGGGCGGTGTATTAATAACCAAATGAGTCACCTCATAAATCAAATTTGTGTCTTAAATTTACCATAATTTTTTTATTATGTCAACACAGCATTAAGGGTATAATATCTAATAATAAATACTGTAATAACAAGGTGAAACAATGAAAAAGCATGAAAAAGAACTTCACGACACACCGTCTGTTGCGGGCATCAGCGGTCAGCCTGTAACGGTTTTTGACCTGCTTAATAAATACGGAACTTATAACATTCAGCCTACAGCAGATAATGAAAACGAATATCCCGCAATTTCCCAAGGCATACCGAAAGAAAAAAAGGACCGCACTGATAAATAATCAGAACAGTCCGTTATAAAACAAAGTTGTTATATCTTCAGTATCGGTTTTGCCGTCGCCGTTAATATCCGAAGCGGTAACGGCGGCTTTACATAATAAATTATCGTTCAAAAGGCCGTTATAAATACAATCCGCAAAAATAGAATCGCAGGCATCAATAAATCCGTCTCCGTCTGTGTCTCCCCTGACACAAACAACATAATTTATCTCGGTTATATCCGGATACGATACTGTAACGCCGCATCCTGTTGAACAAATATTATTTTTAACAGGATTTAATTTTATATCATATTCACCTTGAATAATATTTTTTGAGTTGAAATATTCGCAGGTGATTCCGCAATCGGAAACAAACAGTAAATTTTCCTTTGCCGTACATTTATTAAAAGCAAACGGCAGGTTGATATCCGATTCGGCATTGCACCCAGAACAGATTTTTTTACATATACCGGGATTATTTTCATCCGGGAACTTTGAAACACTGTAACCACCGAAGCTGTGAGAACCTGATATAACATTCTTATCAAGCGAAGGAGTCACATCAATATCAAATCCGTCAACTGTTGCAGTGCACGATAAAAACTGAACTGTTATTTTACATCCCTCACAGCTGTCAGAATAAAAAGACGCACTTGCAATTTCGCTTTCACAAGGCAATGACAGGTACGCCGCCATTGATGCAGTACCCGATGCAATGTTTGTGCCTGATGAAAAATGTTTATTAACATATATTCTGTAAGGCTTAACATCACCCTCGGGAATAAATTTAATATCTGCCGCATTGATTATGCCTTTTCGCAGTATGAGAGATACAGTAAATATACCGTCTGAATAAAATGAACTGACAGCAACATCAGGGGTAAAATAATTTACCGCTGCATTATTAAAGCAATTATCTCTTTTCTTTATCATATTCATCTCATCCTGAGTTCCGTTATAATAAACAGTTTCAAGGTTATCACAGCCTGAAAAAACCCGGGGAGAAATTGAAACAACCGATTTCGGAATAATAATTGATTTAAGAGATGTACAGCTGTCAAAAGAGCCTGACTGAATTTCTGTAACATTATCAGGAATTTTGATTTTTTCAAGTGACGAACAGCCGCAGAATAAATATGCCCCTAATCTTGTAATATTATTGGGAAGTGATATCTCTTTTAAAGAAACGCAATCCTTAAAAGCAAAATCATCAATCATTTTAACTGTTTTTGATATCTGAACATACGAAAGCTCCGAACATCCGAAAAAAGCATTTTCACATATTTCCGTAATTCCACGCTCAATATAAACCTGCTTTATACTGTTATTGCCTGAGAAGCCGCTTGTCATTGCCCCGTCACCGCTGATAATCAGGGTGCCTGTTGAACTGTCAAATTCAAATTCGGCGTTGTCACCGCATTGGCCCTGACTTTGCAAAGCATTTCCATACAAAAACAAAAAAGGCAAAGCGAACAAAATACAAAACAATACAGAAAAAACTTTTTTAATATATCCGCTCATTTTCCCGCCTCCATTGTTTTTATATCCTTATTGTAACATAAATCTGAAAAAAAACAATACAAAATAACAGCGGAAATAATTTGATTCGTATGTAACAATTTCAAACAAAATAACAGTAAAATTTGAAAACAATAAAATTGTGGGGGTGAATTTATGAAAAGATTGAAGGAATTTATTGTTATTTTCGGAATAGGCGGAAATATTTACGGATTGATAGAAATACTTTTCAGAGGTCATACCCATTGGACTATGTTTACAGCAGGCGGACTTATCTTTTATTTTCTGTACATTGTCTTTAATATAATCTGTGACAATAATATACTTAAAAACGGGCTTATCGGTGCAATCATCATAACAACGGCGGAATATATCATTGGCTGTATTGTCAACATAGGTCTGGATATGAGAATATGGGATTATTCGCACAAACCTCTTAATCTTTTCGGGCAAATCTGCCCTGCTTTTTCCCTGGCATGGTTTACACTTTCCATTCCCGCATCCCTTTTAGCTTTCGGACTCAGGCAAAGACTCCGCTAACCTGAAATTTATTTTCATAAGACTTGAATACGAAAAGAAAGAATATCCGTCATAATTTTTTTTACGGGCATATTCCAGCTGACGGGAAATTATTTCTTTGTTTTTCCATTCATCTGTTTCGGGTTCTGCCGCTTTATATGCGCCTATACCGGCAATAAGTTTTACATTTTTATTATTTATTTTTTCCCGCCACTCATCGCAGGCTTTATCATAAGGCAGAGTATCATTTTCAAAGCCGTAATAAAGTTGAGGAATAAGCCAGTCACAGCAGCCGTCTGTATTCCCCCATTTAACTACATCCGCAAAAAGTGAATTGTAATTATTATAAATATTACCTGCCGGACTTATAGAAAAAATCAGTTTTTGATTTTTATTTTTAACAGCAGAATATAATCCGCTCACAAACGAACTTACACACTGTATCCGCCATTGTGATAAATCCATTTTTCCTCCGCTTGATGTGTATTTTTCATACTGCTTTCCGTCTATGTTTTTATCTGTACCCGGATAAAAATAATCATCAATATGTACTCCGTCAACATCATAATTCTTGACGATTTCCCGAACTCCGTTTATAATTATGCTGTGAGCTTTACTGCTTGAAGGATTAAAATATATTCCTTCACTTGTCATCGCTATGCAATCATCATCGCTTTCAACAAGTTTTCTGCACGGATTATCGGCACACAAATCATTTATATTTTTTGAAAAAGAAATTCTGAAAGGATTTATCCACGCATGAATATAAAGATTTTTACTGTGTGCGGCTTCAACCGCAATTTTTAACGGGTCATAATCAACAGGCTTGCCCTGCTCTCCTGTCAGATACTTACTCCACGGGAAAAGCTTTGACGGATAAAAAGAATCGCCAAACGCTCTTACATGAAAAAATATATGGTTTATTCCCATTTTTTTGCAATTATCAAACATCTTATTGATTTTTTCATAAAACGACTTTTCCGTACCGCCCTTTTCCTTTTCCATAGAAATTTCACGGTAAAAAATCCACACACAGTTTATATTTTTATCAACAGGTTCAATTTCTTTTTTCGGTAAATCCCGGCTTGCATTTTTGTCGCATCCGCAAAGAAACAAAAATATCAAGCTCAAAATAAAAGCTGAAAACTTTTTCACATAATCACCCTATATATTTTTATTCGGAGGACTTATGAATAATTACGGTTATCTGGTTTTTTATTGGATAATAATCAACCTTGTCTGTATATTTATCACTGTTAAAGATAAAATAAACGCAAAAAAACACCGTCAAAGAACCCCTGAAATTGCTTTGATGATTCTGGGACTTCTCGGCGGTGCAGAAGCAATGTACATAACCATGAAAATAATACATCACAAAACAAAACATATTAAATTTATGCTCGGTCTTCCTGTCGAGATTATCCTGCATGCCGTAATTGTTTTTCTATTGACAAAATATGTCTTTTGAAATATAATGTACATTGTGTGGGGGCACTTCTCAGCCGAAAACCTGATAGGCACAGTTGTAAACCTATTGAATCAATTTAGCACGGGCTCGTAGCTCAGTTTGGGAGAGCGTACGGTTCGCATCCGTAAGGTCGAGGGTTCGATCCCCTTCGGGTCCACCAAATAAACCTTGGGCGAACACCTATTGTTTTAACGGCGGTTATGCCGTGTTGGTATTCATCTGAGGATAGAAAACAGCGATAAGGTTTTTACGCCTTACCGCCGTTTTTCTTTATGTATAAATACACCAATCATGTTAAAACTAAAAACATTTTTCATTTTAACAGTATCAGTATCTTAGAACTCTTTATATTTTATCTTGATTTTGCAGATTTGAGGATACAAATCACATGCTTGTTCGGTTGTTCGGATTATTAAATTAAAAACTGTTGAAATACAGCTTTGTGTCTTCATTGGCTTCACTCCTCGTTTTTGGAATAGAATAACCCTGCTCAAATTAAAAAATGAGCAGGGTTTTGCTGCTGCAATTTTAAATAATGTGTCGCAGTATTCATATATGCCGGATTTGATTTTTTAAAACAAAAAGCATCTATCAAATATACAATAAACGGTAGCAAAGTCCAAAATTTAAAAACCACTTTAATTCAAATAAACATTATGTAATAGCATAACGCACATATCCGAACCCGCCTGAAATGGCAAAATACCGACATCTTTCGTCTTGTCGTCAATCGCAATGCGGCAGCATTACTCAATCCTCCGCACCGAAATCTACTCGCTATTTTGCTCATTTCAGGTCAAAGAATTTTTACGAGGTGGATTTTTGGATATGCAAGGCATAAACCGCAGTAAATCCTTTCGGATTTACGAGGATTTTAACGAAGCATATACGAAAAGACAGCCGTAAAAATCGGGTTCGGATGTGTGTGTTATGCTATAGGAACAATCAAAGGAAAGAAAGCAACGATTGAAACGAAAACCATAATGTCAAGTATCAAGGTATATTTAAAATAATCTGAAAATCTATATCCGGCAACAAGCGTCATTCCTGTCTGAGCGTTAGCAAGCGGAGTCGAATAAGCAAGATTTGCGGCGAAAACTATTCCGAGTGTGAACAACACAGGATTTAGTCCTCGTATTTCGCAAAGAGAAATTGCTATCGGAAGAAAAATCACCACAGCAGTTGAATTTGTAATAAAGTTGCTCACAAGCATAGTGGCAAGCACAAACACTGCAAAGATGATATAACCACTCGTATTCTGCCCAAAAAGATTAGAGAAAAAATCACCGAGTAACTTATCAATACCGCTGTTTGCAATACCAACGGCGATTCCAAGGCATCCGGCAAGGACAAAAACAGTTGTTATGTTTATATTTTTTACCGCATTTTTAAATGTAGTACATCCGCAAACAATACAAAGTATTGCGGCACATACTGCAGTGAGTGCCGGGTCAATCCATCCGCCGATAAAAAACACAATAGCAGTAACAAATATTATTGAAACAATAATCATCTTTTTCGTGTTGCCACAAGCTGCGGAAAATTCTTCAGTATTAATGTCGTCATTTTCTTCTCTGCATTTCCATATCTTCTTCCCAATGGGGTATCCGATAAGCAAAACATATATCAAATATACTGTAAATAAAATAATACCCGGTAGTGTATAATCAAACATACCAAGCGATATACCTGTCTGTTTTTCAAGAATACCCTGAGCGGTAAGCTGAGGAGTAGAACCCACAAGTGTGCTTGTTCCTCCGAACATTGCCCCCATTGCAACCGGTAATGTTAAATTTAGCCTATTCATCTTTTTGACATTAGTTTTACCTTGATTCTCATAAGATACACAGGCTGATGAAATGATTGGCAAAAACACAGCAATAACAGCTGTATTGGATAAAAATGCCGATAGCAAAGCTGCTGTTACGCCGGCAAGCAGGATAAATAGTTTTTCATTGTTTCCGGATAAAGCACAAACTTTTTTTCCGACAAAATCAGAAAATCCTGTTTCTTTCATTGCACATCCCAAAACCATCATTCCTACAACAAGAATTACCGTAGGGTTAGAAAATCCGGAGAAAGCTTCTTTCGGAGTACAAATTCCGGTTACTGCAAAAGCAAGACAGCCGAGAACGGCAGTAACCGCTGACGGTATAATACGTGATATAAACAATGCAATTACAGAAACAAGGATTATCAGGCTGATTATTGTATCCGACATAATAACTCCATATTTTCCTTACTTTAATTTTTTTCGGTCAACTTTTCCGTTTGATAATTTCGGAAGCTGTTGCATTATTTCTATTTTTTCAGGCACTTTGTAATATTCAAGATTATCAAGAAGATACTTTCTGAATGCGGTCATATCTATTTTATCATCACAGACGATGCAAAGCTTCGGTACTTCGCCGTTTATTTTGTCAGGAACCCCGAAACAGGCACATTCAATAATTTTCTCATATTGCATAACAACATTTTCAATTTCAACAGGAGATATTTTCAGTCCACCGGAATTAATTACATCTCCCTTTCTTCCGAGTACAAAAATAAATCCGTTACGGTCAATATATCCGATGTCATTCGTATATAAGATACCGCCATTCATTACTTGGGAAGTTAACTTTTCATCATTATAGTAGCCGTTCATAATGGTATCTCCGGATACAGCAAGATAGCCCTTTTTTCCACGCTTTGTAATAACTTTTCTATCATCATCCACTACCATAATACTTGTATGCAGGTTCGGTTTGCCTACACAGTTTTCAAGTCCAGGATACAATTTGAAATCATATACGGCAGAATTACCGGCTTCTGTTGAACCGTATCCGAAAAGCAATCTTGAATTCGGTAATATTTCCGTTAGTTTTTCTTTATCGGCCTCGGACAATGCGGCGGAGCCAATGTGTATTACTTTTATTTGAGATGAGTATTTAGCAAGCTCTGACGAAGACATTTTTAACAATATACGCAGTGCCGACGGAGGCAAAACCAACATATTGATTTTTTCATCTTTTATTGTGCGGTAAAATTTCACAATATTAAAAAAACCGTCAATTAACACCGCAGTTGCACCGGATATTAAACATGATAAAAGTTTTCTGAAGCCGCTTGCATGATTCAAAGGTGTAGCAATAAGATACCTTGAATCAGAATCAAGCCTGTCAGCAAAGGAATTATTATCGCAAGCGGCAAACAAAGCCTTATGTGATAACATTACACCCTTTGAATTTCCGGTTGTTCCTGTTGTAAACAGTATCACAGCGAGATTTTCTTCATCCGGTAATTCATAATGTGTATCTGAGTCCGAATATTTTTCGGCAAGGATATTTACTTCTGAAATGTGTGTGAATCTACAGTTTTTGATTATTTCATTTCCTATATAATGAGCTGCATCTGTTCTTTCAGCAATATCACAAACAGCACCGCTTCCCATATTTTTTTCCACCGGAATTGCAATAGCACCCATAATAGCACATCCTATTACGGAAATCACAAAATCAACACTCAAAGTTGCCTTTATAAGCACATTTTCACCGGGAAGCACTTTGATATCACGAAGATAAGAAGCAAAACCGTTTGCATAATTCCACAGTTGTGCATATGTCATGCAAGTGCCGTCAGCAACAACCGCAACATTATTAGGAATATTCTGTGTTATTTTTACAAGTTTTGATATAACTGTATCCACAATCAGTACCTCTTCTATTAGAACATCTGATAAATAAATATAGCTGAACCTGTTTTGATTACGAAAGCTATGGATGCAACAGAAAGCGCGACAAGTGCAACACCCTCAACAATTTTATATATTTTGCTCTCAAATAATTTTTTAAAGTGCTTTTCTGCTTTACTTCTGACAGGAAAACAAAAAAGTATCCCGAGAGCGAGAAATACACCGTATTCTTTCAAAATGAGCAAGGTCATATCATTAAAAAACGCAATATGTCTCAGTCCGAACATAGTACAGTAATACTCCCATGCAGAACCTATATCACCTGTAAGAACAAGCGGCTTTGTCAAGATAAGAAACAAAATGGTATAAATCCAACCGAAGGCACTTTTAATACGGGAATTTTTTGCCGAGTTTATATTCATTTCAATAATACAAATTGCACAGTTCAACAGACCCCACAGAAGGTAGTTTATATTTGTACCATGCCACAATGCGGTCGGTATCCATATACAGGCGGGGACAACAATATTCTGGAGCTTTTTTGCTGTTTTTTTATTTACATTATGTCGAAGTAAGAATTTACGAAAACGCACGGAAGGTCCGAGAATTATGGGATAATAAAGATAATCCTTAAACCACTGTATAAGTGTCATATGCCACCTTTGCCAATATTCCGCAACAGAGTGTGAAACATAAGGGTAATTGAAGTTTTCGGGAAGTTTGAAACCAAAAAGAAGAGCCATACCGCAAGCCATATCGGTATATCCCGAAAAATCAAAATATATCTCAAGAAGATATGCGATACATCCAAGCCATACGCTCACAACTGAACATTCTCCGATATTCTCCGAAAATGTCAATACAGTAATATTACTAATACTCGATGCGATAAGCATCTTTTTTGCAAGTCCGATAAGAAATCGTTTGATTCCTTTATATATCACATTGATATCCACCCTGCGAGACAGCATCTGCGGTTCAAATTGATTATACTCAATTATCGGACCTTGAGTGATTTTAAAAAACGCAGACAGATACAAAGCTGTACTTAAAAAACTTTCAGGAGATTTAAATTTTCCACGATAAATATCAACGATATAAGAAACAGCAAAAAATATAAAAAATGTCATACCTATCGGAGTTCCTTCCTCACGTGAGGAAAAATTAAAATGCAGAAGCTTTCCGATAAGCGTGAGATAATAATTCTTGTCTTTGAAATAGATGATAAGTGCTATTCCCGTTAAAGCTATCAGAAATACGATTATCTTCCCGAATACAGTATTCTTCTTTCCGTCAACAAGCTTTCCGGCAATATGCACGAACAGCATAAGAAATATCAGCAAAAATACATAATACGGCTCACCCCACGCATAAAAAATGAGGCTTACAATTACAAGAAATAAATTTCTGAAATACAGATTTTTGTTTTTTGGTATCAAATAATAAATTAAGACAGATATGGGAAGAAACAAAAACAGGAAAACTGTTGAAACTATACTCATTAAATTTCCTCCAACACCTTATTTTATATCCCACATTTCATTGCTTCCGAGCATAGGAGGACAAATGCAGGTCAATACTATATCAGGCTCAGTTTTTTCTATGAATGTTCTCACACTTCCGTCAAAATGACGAGGATCTATAATATCAAGATATTCAACAGAAAAAGCAAGATAAGTATTAACTACATTTGCTTTTGATTCTTTGATTACAAGCAGGCGAGTACCGTTTTTACATTTCGGATTATGAATCCTCGTAAGCGGTGTATCACCATACAAAAAAGCCAAATAAGTATTATCCAAATAGTAATTATCTGTCTTTAAGGCATCGGATTTAATTAGCGTATCTTTAAAATCACCTGTCTTTTCAATACCCATATTCGGTATTTGTATTGAAAAAGAAGTGTCGAAAACAGGATAATATACTTCAAAATCTTCCGGTGAAATATAGCCTTGTGTAACTTTTTTCCCTTGACTTCCAAGGAAAACATCTTTATATTTAACGGATTTAAAATTCTTTCTGTCAAGAATTCCTACATCAACATTGAGACCGAATTCTTCTTTCATTTTTTCGGTTGTTGCAGCAGCAATCGAAAAGCCTGCCTGAACATTCCAATGATGGTCGGTCTTATAGAACCATGAAAAGAAATCATTATTTTCCGAAAGAAGGACTTTTCTTGAATCCAAATATACAATACCGTTATCTTTGAGATATGCTATATATTCTTTCTCTTTTTTTGAATAACCGTAAGGAACGCCTGTTGGATAATCAGCGTGTCTGTCGTCAGATTTGTCAGCAGTTATCACAGTAAAAAACGGAATTTGCTTTTTGTTCATCCATTTATTGAAGTCAGAAAAACACTTATATGCTTCGGGCGTTTGAGAATACAGAAAAGGCGTAGTAAGATAACCGTTTTTTAATTTAACAATGGGGCTTTCGGAATCTTCAATCAAATTTTTTCCGAGTGTCTTTGTTATTTTACCGTAAACATTATAGAAAAACGGTGAAGAAATATTTTTTTCTCCGCTATATTTATTAACAAACAAATTAACTTTTTCTACCGCATTTACATATATACCAAGTAATGTTGCTTTGCTATTTACTTGTGCAGAAGACACTTTGGCAGTATCGGCTGCGTCAAACGGATATGCTTCAACAAACGAAATATTCTGTTGCTTATTTTCTTCATTTCCGGAATATAAGGCAGAAAAGAGTAAGCATATTCCCGGAGTTAAAAAAAGCAACAATATTGTAAGAATGAATAGCACTTTAGCATTAAAAATTTTTTTCATGATAGCAAAAACCTTCAACGGTTATTTATCATTTTCTCGACAAGTGCTTCAATTGCATTAAGCGAATTAAAATTTTCTGTTATAAGCTCGTCAAACGGAATTTCAATGTCAAATTCAACATCGAGTTCAGATATAAGATTTATCAAAACAAGAGATGAGATATAACCTGAATCAACGAGAGAGTCACACTCAAAATCAATACCGGGAACAAGCTCATTAAAAATGTTTTTGATTATTTCACGCATAAATATTACCTCTTACTTAATTATAATTCTTTATACATAATCCATAATACCAAATACAATCGATGCAATAACTATACCGAATATGCAAAAATACTGTTTTACAGTATAGCGTTCTTTGAGAATAAGTCTTGCCCCTATAAGAGGAACAACCGGATATATTATGTAAAGCATAGCAAGCTTTACAGCATCATATCCCGAACCGATAAAATATGTCAGCATAGAACCAATTCCGAGAATTCCCGAGATAATCAAAAACGGTATTTTTTTCACTTGAGATTTAAATGAACTTTTCGATTTTTTCAATCTTATTACTGTTATGATAAAACATATCAATCCGAATAATATATCCATAAAATTCGTTGCAATGTAGTAGTCCATATCACCAACCAGGTTATCTGCGATACAGTACGAAACAATCAGAGAATCGGATGCATCAAAAATGCAGGAAGCTAACATAATAAAAACACCTATCAGCATGGCTGAATGTTTTTTGCTTTTGCCTGTGCTTTGATTTAAAACCGTACTCTCAACTGTTTTGTCGGTACCGGATAATAAAAAGATAAGGACAATTATAACGATAATCGGAATGAGTCTTCCGGGAGCTAAAAGTTCATTTGCGGAGTTAAGCTTTCCCGTGAAAATACTTATACTGATTAGACCTAAAAAAAGAAAAGCAGCCGATACTCCCGAAATGGTCGATTCTACAGATACACCGATATATTTTAATGCAATAAACATCAAAAAGGTAGCAAGAAATGTGCTGGCAGTTGATAACATAATCAGCGGATTCTGAATAAGAATACGAATGGGTGTTTCACCGCTTTCCCCCAAACCTAAAAGCCACATAGCAATAGAAGATAAAAAAGTAAAAAACGAAGCCGCAGAATAAACCATTAAAGGACCTGTTACAAGATCATCTTTGATAATTTTTTTACTTGTTATTTCTCCTAATGCACATAAAACCATTGAAGCCACAGCAAATATAATCCACATATTGTTTTCTAACTTACTTTCTTTTTTAATTAAATTGATTTTTATTTTTATCGAACCACGGTTGCCACCAAAGTTTATCCGGCATTTTCCAACCGATAAGTTTCTCAAACTCCGCTCTTTGTCCGTGTCCGTTTACCATTTGAGAGAAAAATTCTCCGCTTGTATTGCCCTCAAGTATACACCAACCGTCTTTTGTGTAAGCGACATCCCAACCGATATAACGCAAAGTAGGGAGTTCAAGTGCTGCCTCAGTCAACATTTCAAGAAGTTTATCCCACTGTGGAAGCTGTGTTCCCTCGAAAGTTTGTCCAGAATACGGATGTTTTTTAACAACATTTCCAAAGTAGTTATACCCTCCGGAAGTGATTATTCCGCTTTTCTTGTCAATTCCGGCAATAAAAACTCCGGTTTTCTCATAATCGATTCCCTGTTCGTTTTTTTTAACTTTATCGGTTACTCTGAACGCAGGATAAAAGAACTCAACCCCGCTTTTTGTCAAAATTGTGGTACAGCGGACAAGAGAAAGCATTTGAGGATTAAAAACGGGCATATCAGGACTGTCTTCTATCAGTTCTTCAACAATAACCTGCGGTTGCGAAATGCACCTTGAATCCAATTTTGCAAACCCTTTTGCACTTTCAAGCAATTCATTAAATACAGTCCTGTAATTTGTTATTTCATCGTCATAAAGCCATCTGAGACCTATGGTCAAATAGAGATTAACAGGCTTTACAATAACTTTACCGTGTTTCTTCATAAAAGAACAGAAACACTCAAAATCTTCATTACTTGAAATAATGATAGCTTCTCTTTTGTAATATTTTTTCAATTTCAGATATGCCTCATACTTATTGTCAAGTAAATGAACATCATGCTGATTATTAAGAAATGCAAAATACTGAAATCTGTTGTACCATGTAATATATTCCGACTTTTCTTCATGTGTTTTATTTTTAAATCTATATGTATATTCCTCATTTGAATCTACACCGTACATCCAATAATCATACACATATTGATAAATAAAATCATCGCTATCAGCATATTCTCCGCCAAACACAGAAAACTCATGACGTATTCTTTTAAGCTCTTCATCAGTATATAAATCACACTTATCAGAGACGATTTGCTTCCCGATTTCAATCATCTCAGAAGGTACATCGGTAATTTTAAGTTCCATACGGTCCTCCAAAAATATCGACAATTTATGTTAGTATTTACTTTTATTGTAGCAACAAATGAAATTTTTGCAAAGTTTTATAACAATATAAGGCTTTTTATTATGAATATCTGTATTATCCAACACACTTGTCAATCTGTTTTCAAAATTTTACCACATAATAAATTGCAAATAAAGAAAAATACATCTTTTACACTTAAGTCGGAATATTATATCATTTTTACTTAATTTTGTAAATAGCGAAACATCAAAAATCACCATATTACAGCAAAAACATACAAAATTTAACTTTTGTCATATCATTTACGAGCCGGGAGAACATATCTTCCGCTTGTTCGTTTATATCGGCGAGGTGGGTATGCAGGGTATTATCCATTAGCATAATAGTATAAGTAGCTTTTTTATGTTGTTTGAGATAATCCCTATGTCTCAGTCTCGCCTGCCGGCTCGGTCGGTGCTTCTGCCTTTGGCAGAGATGTCCACAGGACATCCGCACCCCATACACCTATCGGTCTGTCATCTGTTTCGGGCGGTAAGGTTATATCGGGAATGTAATAGTCTCCTTGCAATGTGTAGCTGATACCTGTTTTTTCGTCAATAATATGTTTTTTCATAAAATTAAACCTCCGTTATTTGGTAGCTTAATTGTACCAAGTAACAGGAGGCTTGTCGAATGTGCGAAATTAAAATATTTTTATTTTATATATTGGTGCAAACAATGTCATTTTGTGTCGATATTATATCATTGACAGCATAATATCCGATAATTTATAATTATTATCGGAGGATGTGATGGAATGAAATTAGTTATTTATGCACGATTTTCATGTCATAATCAGACTGAACAATCTATTGAAGGTCAGTTAAAAGTCTGCAATGTTTATCATTATTATATCTGCAAAAATTCACGCAAAAAGCTATGTGATAAAAAAATAATTAAAAAGAGTTATATTGAAAACAAAGTTATTGAAGCGTGTCTTGATGAACTGACCGAAAGCAGGATAAACTATATTGCTCAAAAAGTATCGGAAGCTTGTAAAAAAGATTTGAACAATGTAGCTGTAAAAAGAATTAAATCGGCAATTAACGAAATTGATACAGCTATTGAAAACCTATGGCTCGGTATTGAAAAGGGACAAGCGGTTGAAATGCTGACGGAACGGCTCAACAAACGACAGGAAGAAAAGAATGAGCTTCTTGCACAACTTGCCATTGAAGAAAACAAATGCTTTACTGTTAATGAAACAGATGTGTGTTCGTCTTTGACCTCATCTGTTCCACCACCGTCTGACAGACGAAAAGCAACCTGCTTCATTTGAGGCAGGTTGCTTAATTTTTTAAGACATCACCGTATAATTATACAGTGATGTCTTAGCTTGCTTTTAACGGTTCGCAGTCCATACCGTTCATAAACTGCTGTAAATCAAAGCTGAATTCAATATTTAATTTATAATCACGGAACACTTCAATCCTTTTAATCATACTGTTTACAATCATTTTCTTCGCTTCGTGGCTTGCAAATATTTGTAAGCCATGCTATACTAACACCATAAAATTGTAACAATTCAGATAGAACTGAATGTTTGCTTAGATTGATAACTGATAATAAAATATTATTATTGTATTAATGATTAAACTTTAGGAGCAATAATATGAATAATAAAGAAAAGAAGTTAAAAAAAATTGCTGATATATACTCTGGGAATATCAATGATTTGAATGATTTGCTTGCCGGTAGAGAACCTTCCACTCTGTTTTTTATAACCGCAAACTGTCTGAAATTTCTGATAAAAGACAATCCGGAAGAGGTTCTTTCCTACCGTGGGATGAAAATTCGTAACATACTCAATAAAGTGGTTATGAAAATAGGCAAAAACTTGCTTACATATCAGCAAGTTTTTGTTCCTCGCAGTGAATTGCTCGAGGGGGCAGAAGATTTCAGTTTTAATAAAGATGAAAAGCCTGTTATTTGGGCAAGTAATCATGGATATAAAGATGATGCTTTTGCAATGATACTTTCAGTTAAAAGACATGCTTATATCTTATTTGGCAGCTTACCTATTTTTTTAAATACATTAGATGGACTTACTGCATTTTTGAATGGCATAGTATTACTTAATCGTAAAAATATGCATAGTCGACATACATCAAAAGACAAAGCAATAAAAGTCCTTGAAATGGGTAAAGACCTTGTTATTTTTCCAGAAGGGTGTTGGAACAGAACACCTAATCAGTTGATGATTGATTTATGGCCCGGCATATATAGGATTGCATCAAAAACTGGAAGTAAGGTTATTCCAGTTATTCAATATATACGTGATCCGCTTGATCATTCCGAGGTAATATATACCACATATGGTAATCCGATTAGCTTTGACGGATTGTCTGAAGAAGACGGAATGCAGTTACTGCGCGATGAAATGGCAACATGGCTTTGGCTTTTGATAGAGAAATACGGCAAAACTACACATGAAGAACTTCTGAATGGATTTAACACCCCATCAGAAGCTTGGGATGCTCATATTTCTCAACTAAATGCTACTGTAACAGAATTCTGGGATATAGACATCGAACTAAAAGGTGATTACAGACCCAAATCAAAGGTAAGACCTGAAACAGTATGGAAACCTATTGCAGATATAAAACATATTACTACTGCAAATGCTTCATCAGTCAGTTATGCTAACAAAGTTGTATTGGAAGAAAGTGAGAATGATTATCTCAGAAAACCGTTACTTGATGACTATATTAAAGCTTTTGGTAAAAGTAATTATGATAGATACTCCAAAAAGCATTAAACTTGTTAGCGTTTATATAAAAACAGGAGCTGAGTATGAATAAGAAGTATTTTTTTCAACCATCAGATAAATCAAATTTCAAACCTATGCTAAAAGCTGAACTGCTGATTCACAGTTACAACAAAACACCTTTATGGAACTTTCCTAAACGAAACTGGATAATACGCCATCTACTTGGAAGCATTGACGGTAAACCTTATTCATGCATGTCACCTTTTTATGTACAGTACGGTAAAAACATCCACATTGGCAAAAATTTCTTTTCAAATTATAATTGTGTAATAATGGATCATGCAGAAGTCCATATCGGTGACAATGTTATGATAGCACCTAATGTTGTGATTACAACTGCAGCGCACCCAATTGTCGCAGAAGAGCGAATGGTTAGAGAATTCAGCAACAGTTTTACGCCTAATCATCTCGGAGGTGTAGAGACTGTTTCACCTATAAAGATTGGAAATAATGTCTGGCTTGCAACTGGTGTAATTGTCTGTCCCGGAGTTACAATAGGTGATAATTCTGTAATCGCTGCAGGTTCTGTTGTAACAAGAGATATTCCTCCCAATGTCTTTGCTTGCGGGACTCCGTGTAAAACTATTCATAAGATTACAGATGAAGACCGATGTTACTGGGAAAACAAGTGCAATTTTAAGCCAATAAAAATCGAATAACTATAGGTAAAGATGCTTTTGTTCATTATATTTTGTTCATTACATAAAGATGTTTAGGCTGATTCACCATATATGAAATACTACAACACTATTTAGACGAACATATCATTAACTACAAAACAAATCATTTTATTTAGGTTGTGTAACCGTTCCCTTCGGGAGAGCGTACGGTTCGCATCCGTAAGGTCGAGGGTTCGATCCCCTTCGGGTCCACCACCGTCTGACAGACGAAAATCAACCTGCTTCATTTGAGGCAGGTTGCTTAATTTTTATTAAGTGGTAATTATTGCTTAACAGTAAACGAATTACCGTCTTTACTTATCTGCATAATAACCTCTTTATCTTTAAATGTGAGTCTCATTTCATTTTTCTTGCCGAGGTACGGTTTAAGATAAGGTTTAAGAAGTATATTATTAAAGCTGTCAACAACCAGCCATTTGCCCTTTCCGTCTTTTATTTCACAGAAAGGACATTTTACTTTTGCGGCAATATCCTTTGGCAGAAATCTCTTTGTTGTAACAACTGTCATGCCATTATTCTGTACGCAATCTCTGACATCTTTTATTGTTTCATCAGAAATATATATTCCGCAAAGGAAACAAAGCTTCAGAGAATCAAGTGTCTGCTTTCTTACCTGATGGTCAAAAACCGCAGTGCTGTTAAATGTTGAAAATGAACGGTGCTTTTTAAGTGAAGCCGGCTTAAACATATCCCATGAAATGCCGCCTCTTGCGCTTTCTCCGTTAGTAAGAAGATTGAGAACTTTTATATATTCCTTGGATCTGTAGTCAGGTCTTATTTTGTTATTTCCGAAAAGAACACCCTGGAAAATAATCGGCAGCCACTGACCGTAATATGTATCATCATAACGGATAATTCCGATTTCAGGTCTGTAATCGCTGATGTCATAGTTTCTTTCTTTACCCTTATATTCTTCACAGAATTGCATGAACTTTTTACCGTGGTCTGTAAGCTCACGCCCGTCTGAATCAACTGTCATTATATGGATGCTTTCGCTGTATGCTTCGTTAACGCCTGCATAATATGCAAAAACAAAATTCTGATACATTTCCTCAGCGGAATGGCCCGGACTTTTATTAAAATACCAGTTGTCAATGCAAGTGCTCAGCGGTATGCCGTATTCAAGTGCGGCGCCTGCGGCTATAGCATACTGAACTGTAGTATAGCTTTCTTTCTGAGATTTGAAATTCGGCATAATTCCTGTTTGAGCAAACTTATGGTAAAGAACCGGAAAAACATTCTCACCGTAAACGGATTTGATTCCGCTTGATTTTATGCTCTCAACATAAGAATTAAGCTGTTCGTTGAGATACTCACCCTGAGTATATGCATCCCTTGTATCAGCAAGAGGAAAAACAGGCAAAACATATTTCAGTTTTGAATCCAGCTGAATTGATGCGTTCTTATTTATTATAGTGTGTTCAAATTCATCAAGCATAATACCCTTGCAGTTTTCACATTTTGCAAGAGCTTTAAGATAATCCGGATGAAGTGTCAGACGGTGACATCCGTTTGAATTATCTATCCATGAATAGCCGTCAGGGCCGACAGCTGTAAGGTCAAAATTCTGAAATTCAAAGTTAGCAATAAAATCTGTACCTGATTCTTTGAATTTTTCCGAAACAAATTCAACATCTTTTATTGCCT
This sequence comes from Acutalibacteraceae bacterium, assembly GCA_045628495.1. GTDB lineage: Bacteria > Bacillota > Clostridia > Oscillospirales > Acutalibacteraceae > CAG-488. The sequence goes on along the minus strand of JAZQPL010000083.1, from coordinate 10,412 downwards.
GACTTACTGTTTTGGAAGCAGGGTCAAAATGACAAACTGTGTAATCAACGAGTTTTCCGTTTAATGTTACATTTTCATATCCCAGCTCCCCTCTCAGAAAATCATTTGCAAAAACATTAAGCCCGATTTTCATATTTTTTGAGCTGTCAGGTACTGAAGCTGCGCTTGCTTTTAACTGAGAAAGCGGACTTACGCTGAATAAAAAAGACAAGCACATAATAAGTGAAATAATGCGTTTGTTTTTCATATTTAATTCTCTCCTTTGTATTATATTTCATCTGCAAAAGGCGCAGAATAAAAACAAATCTGCCGGTAAAATTATATTTCGCCGTCCTGTTTCATTTTTGCTAACTGTTCCGCCTGAATTTTGGGGTCATAAGAAATTATAGGTTCAACCTTCAGACCTTTCTTTTTACGGTCAATGTAGTTTTTGGTTATTTTCATAACCATACCGGACATTGCGATTACACCGATAAGGTTAGGCAGCATCATAAGTCCGTTGAATGTATCTGAAATATCCCATGCAAGAGTTGATGTAAGCACCGCACCGAAAACTGTTGTAAGAACATGAATAATCTTAAATACAACCGTTGTTTTTGCGCCGAAAACATATTCCCATGCCTTTGAACCGTAATGGGACCAGCCCAGAACAGTTGTAAAAGCAAACAGGAACATTGCCGCAGCTATAAATTTTGCGCCGATTCCTCCCCACGGGAAAAACTTATTAAAAGCTGTTGCCATAAGTGTTGCGTCAGTTGCTCCTTCAATCATTTTTCCTGTTCCGATATCGTAAACACCTGATGTGAGAACAACAAGAGCAGTCATTGTGCAGACAACCATAGTATCGGCAAAAACCTCAAAAATGCCCCACATACCCTGCTTAACAGGTTCTTTAACATTTGAATTTGAATGAACCATTACGGATGAACCCAAACCGGCTTCATTTGAAAATACGCCTCGCTTAAAGCCCTGGGTCATAACATTGCTGATTACAAATCCAACACCGCCGCCGAGAGCCGCAACAGGCTTAAATGCATTAACAAATATTGCTTTAATTGCGGGAATTATATTTGCATAATTTTCGCCGACGATAACAAGGCTTCCCACAACAAAAAACACTATCATTACGGGAACAACTTTTTCTGCAAAGCTTGCTATTCTTTTAAGTCCGCCGAGAACTATCAGAGCAACAAGAGCCATGATTACAACGCCGATGATAATTTTATAAAGATTAACATCGCCGAATACTATTGTGTTTTCAAGCTTTGCAACGGGAAATGCACTTTCAACATTGAGAACAATTTTGTTGACCTGTCCCATACTTCCGATGCCGAAAGATGCAAGCATTGCAAAAAATGAAAAAATAACCGCAAGAATTTTGCCGATTGTTTTGAATCCTTTTTTGCCGCCGAGACCGTCCTGAAGATAATACATTGCACCTCCGGACCATTCGCCTTTTTCATTTTTTCGTCTGAAATAAATGCCGAGAACATTTTCGGAATAATTTGTCATCATTCCGAAAAATGCCGCAACCCACATCCAGAAAACAGCACCCGCACCGCCAATGCAGATAGCCGCCGAAACACCTGCGATATTACCTGTGCCGACTGTTGCCGCAAGAGCTGTGCAAAGAGCCTGAAACGGTGAAATTGATGCCGATTCCTTGCTGTGACTGATAACATCTTTCTTAAAAAGACTGCCTATTGTGTTTTTCCACCATTCGCCTAAATGAGAAATCTGAAAGAATTTTGTGAGAGCTGTCATAAGAATGCCTGTTACAATAAGCAGCCATACGCCCTTTCCCCATACAAACGAATTGATAATGTCATTAAATGCAGTTAATTTTTCCATAAAACATCCCTTGCTTATATAATCTATACAAAGCCCAACAAAAAAGCATACCTGTAATCACACAGGCATGCTGACATATCTTCAAAAAGAAGCAGTAATCTTTGTCCTTTTGCCTGAGAGATTCGCAATAAAATACATTCACATTATTATGCAAAACTTTTAATGCTTTCACCTTCGGCACCCATGTGTAATGAGATTCTCCAAAGCTCTATCCGCTTACAGTCCTCATTCTATACAGAACACCTGAGAGTATTGCTCCTTCGGCTCGAAAACGACTTTCCTGCAAGCTTCATATAGACATATTAAATTTGTATGACATTATAATACAACAAGCATTAAAAATCAAGCAGTTTTTTAATATTAAAACAAATTTTCAATACATCTGCCCTCATTCTGAAGTTCAAATCAACTGCACTTTTACCTTTTGCTTTTCATAGGAATACTTAAAATATTATCAAAATTAAAAATATCTCTGAAAGGATTATATCCTACCGCAAAATACTTAAATGCCCATACTATCGGTGACCACTTAAAAAACATCCAGTCAAAAACAGTAACAAGGGTGCGGAGTCTTGTTGAAATATCGTGAGTTTCGGGAACATAAACAGGTGCAAATTCTTCACCCGGGTGACGGACAACCATAGGCTGTGCATAGCATATTCCGTTATCACCTGTAACATAAAATCTTACGAACATATTTATATCATTCAGCAAATCGTTGCGGTGCAAATCAAGCTCTGCGTAACCGTCTTTTACATTATAATCACGGAGAACAACATTTCCGTCTGAAATCCAGGTAATATATTTAAAGTTTTCGCCCCATACTTTGATAATATCTTTATCTTCATCAACTTCAACTTTTGTTATACACGGCGTATTATCTTTCCACCATTCAACGCTGTCACAGTCGTCATTATAGCCTTCCATTTCCTGCATACCGTTCAATTCAACTCCGTTTGAATAATGGGAAACGGAAAAGAACTCTCCGTTAAGCATACATTCACGCATGGCTTTATTGGTAAGCTCGGGCATATACATAATTGTGTATGCATCGTTAATTGATGTTTCGCTGTGAGAATCAGAAAAAGTAAAGCTCCAGGGGACGCAATTGTTGGGTATTGTTTTTTGAAGAATCTGGTCATAAAGTATGCGGTCACACCTTGTATGAGCATCGGTGGCACTGTTTATTCCCATGCCTGCGCTTGAGCCCTGATTATCAAGGAAAAGGCGTGCGAACTTATTTACATAATACTCATCAACTTTCTGACCCGTATGATCATACGAATCCTTATCAGTGTAAACATACTCGCCGATATGGGCAAGCATGGAAACTCCTCCTGCGGCTTTTACCCCGGCAGACGGTGTTTCATAATCTCCGAACACACCTGCAAGTCCCTGACCGTAATCACTCCAGTAACCTGTAAGATGGCAATCCGCAACAGGCGTAGCCATGTTAAGCTCAATGCCTTTTTCAATATCCAGCATACCGTTTGAATGAGTTCTCGTAATGCCTGTTGAAACAGTTTTCCCGTCAGATTCAAAAGAAAAGCTTTCACTTTTTGCGCTTCCGCTTAAATAACCTGCATATTCACTTTCAGTAAGTGGAATAACAGGATTTTTCGCACCGCCGGTGCGTTCTTTTTTTATTGCACGGACAATAGGAATAAGGTCAGGTTCTTCATCCCATCCGTGATTGATTGTGCCGTGGTCGGTTATTGCAACCGCATCATAATTAAGAGAATAATAATCTTTTAAAGCTTCTTTTACCGTCTGATATCCGTCAGATGCGGTAGTATGGCAGTGAAGCTGAGTTTTATACCCTTTCCACGAATCCCAATCAATATTTTCGTAAGGATTTGAAATTATATATTCATTCTTATAATAGGAATACCCCGACAGTGAAGCCAGAGGAACAAGGAGAGCAGCCGATAAAATTATTGAAAGTATTTTTTTCATTTATTTTTCCTCCTTAAGAACTAATCTCATTAAAATATTTATACACTAAACTCCGATTTTTGTCAAACTTTATAAATATAAAAGAGTATTTTCTCTTTACTTTGTTAAAAAAAAGTGATAAATTATAATCAGCATTGAAAAGGGAGGAAAATAAATGAATTACACAAAAAAAATCACAGCCGTAATTTTGACAGCTGTTATGCTTGTTTCTGCGTGTTCAATATCATCTTTTGCCAAACCGAAGAATGAACAAGTCCCCTCAATAATAGTTCCGGGCATATTCCAAAGTGAAGTTTACTGCTACGAAAACGGTGAAGTTGCCTGCAATGAAGACGGAGTACCTCTTGAAAAACCGTTTTTTCTTGACTCAACCAAAAGCATAATTTCATACGCAGTCCCGAGAATTATTTACCCTCTGCTCAGACTGCTTATCACTCAGACCGATAAAGACGGTATGTGCGCCGAAGCACTGGCTGAAGCACTTTGCAATGTTCTTATGAATAAACAGCTTTGTGATGAAAACGGTCATTTTATAAATGACATCAGAGCCGCAAAATATAACGCAAGCTTTGATAAGCTCAGCAAATATGACCAGAGATATATTCTTGATAATCTTCCCCTTGAAAGATACATTGAAAAAGGCGGAGCAGAAAACCTTTATGTATTTTCATACGCCTCACTGGGAAATATGATTGACACTGCGGCTGAGCTGTATGATTTTATTCAATTTGTGAAAAAAGATTCCGGTTCCGATAAGGTAAATATCGTTCCCATCAGTCAGGGCGGTTCAATTTCCGTTGCTCTTATGCAGCTTTACGCAGACAGAGGCATATCATTGGCTGAGGATATTAACAGAATGGTATATGTCGTTCCTGCTCTTAACGGTTCAATTCTTGTAGGTGAAATATATGAAAAAGGGCTTATTGATGACAACATTGAAATTTACAGCAAAATGATTCCGTCTCTTTCCGATGAAAATGACTGGACCTCATATCTGATAAACATTGCGCTCAGAATAATACCCAATGCAGAGCTGAACAATATTCTTGATAAAATTGTTGATACCCTTGCAGGTGACTATCTTGGTTATTCGACTCTAATTTGGGGGCTTGTTCCCTGCGAAAACTATCCGGCAGCCTGTGAAAAATATCTTTGCGACGATGCTCATGCAAAAATCAAAGAACAGACAGACTGGTTTTATAACGCACAGCTTAACAGATATAATAATATTCTGAACGCTATTGATGACGGCGTTGAAGTGTTTGACATCGTTGCATATAATTACGACCTTTACGAGCTTGTAGATTCATACGATGATGTTAATGCAGACGGTATTATTCACCTGGCATCCGAATCAATGGGTGCTTATTCTGTCGGAGTTGATAAGAAGCTTCCTGCTGATTATAAATCCGAACACAACAACTGTTCTGACCCTGAGCATCACAATCATACAGACCCTAACGGAATAGTTGACGCCTGCTGCGGACTTTTACCTGAAACAACATTTTATTTTTACCGTCAGAATCATGAAGAAACAGGATGCAACAATAAAATCATGTATCTTGTAGCTGAAATTCTTACAAACCCCGAGCTTGAAAATGTTTTTTCCTATCCCGATAAATATCCCCAGTTCAACGATGCAAGAAATTCTGAAAAGCTTATGGATAACATTCCTGTTATGAAAGCTTACGATACCTCGACATTAAGTGAAAAGGATAAAGCCGAATTAAAAGCTGTAATAAAAGAAGCTGAAAATGCTATTGAAAATACAAGCATGTCAGCTGAGGAATATGATAAAATTGAAGCAAGATTTTTTGAAGTAACAAACCGTATTATTAACGGAGAACAGCCCTCAGAAGATAATACTTTCAATTTCGAAGCTTTTCTTGCGAAAATATTCAAATGTGCAAGCGATATTCTCTTTACTCTTTTTGACGGCAAAGGCTTCAGTGAATTCGGGAAATAAATACATTCCTGTTTATCGCTTCGTTTCTCACAAAGATACAATGTGAGTCAAAGCCTTTAATATGTACACAACAGTAAAAATCTCCTATGGTTAACTGCCATGGGAGTTTTTTATACCGAAAATTTATAAAAAAAGTCACTGCAGAGCTGCAGCTCTGCAGTGGCCAAGGCTTTTAATACACTTCACTCGGGTATTTTGTGCTGTCTGAATAATCAGTGTGCTGATTGTGCGCAGTACGGTTTTTATTATTTTATTATAATTCCTTTTTTCTTATCACAAGTATAAGAAGAATAATTGCAACGGCAGTAACAGCCGAAGTAATTATTATTATTTTTTTTGAATGTTTCAACGCAAATTCTTTAAGTGAAGGTGATTTTTCTTTTTCTGCAGTTTTTTTCTTTTTTTCGGTTTTATCGGTTTTCTTTTCTTCAGCCTGTTTTGATGTTGTCTGCTCTTCATATTCCTGCTGCTGATAATAATGACTTTCTTCATTCTGCATATCAACGGTTGAACTGTACGAAGTGCTTTCTTCTGTTGAAAAATCATAACTGCTGTATCCATAAGATGTTGTTTGCTGATAACTTTGAGCAGTAGTATTTTCAGGCAGCGCAGAAGCCGTAATCACAAAAGAAAACGCAAGCAGTAAAGATAACAGCATCGCTGTCAAAACTGATGTTTTAATCAAGTTTTTCATAATCTGCCCCCTATACAAGTGTAACTGAAAAATCGCAGTCTTTAATATATTCCCCTCTGCTGAAATTTCTTGCTCTGAAAATAACTTCTCCGTCATATACTTCAATCATAAATCCTATTCCGTTGTCATTGCATACACCGTCTTTATTATCAATAGTAATTGACGGAAGATTTACTGAATGAATATTGCCGATTTTTTCGTAAGTATATTCTCCTATTCCTGTATGGAGATGACCTGTAATCATTATAACATTCTGATATTTATTCATTATTTCAAAAAGCTTTTCAGACTGTTTACCGATAGTTCCTGCGGCATCAAACGGGCTGTTCCATGTACCCGGAAGCCCATGGGTATTTTTAAATGTCTGATGAACCATAACAAATACGGGTTTATTTTTTTCAGAATAAATACTCAATGAAGAATCAAGCCATTGAAGCTGTGATTCGCTTAAATATGATTCCTCAAATTCTGTACGGTCAGTTCCGAGAACAAGGAAATGATACCCGTTAATCTCTGCTGAATAATTTAATGAATCAATTCTGATATCACTGCCGGCATTTTCATTAAGCTTATTTACATAATCTGTAAATCTGCTGACCGTATTTTTGTAATTACGGAGTCTGACATCATGATTACCCACTGATAAAATATAATTTTTAACTCCTGTATTCGAAATATGTTCGTACACTCTGTCATATTCACACTGCAAACCGTTTTCGGCAATATCACCTGCAATAAGCAAAGCGTCAATCCCGCACTTTGAGTTTGAAAGGTCTTCCCCTGCCGATTTAAGATATCTGTCTCTTTTCAGCATATAGTTTGAAATCTGAGAATCCGCAAATGCCGCAACAACAAGGCGGACTTTTTCGCTGTTGAGCGTATCTATGGGATTTTCTTCAGAAGGCGCAGAATACGGTGTAAAAAAATACATTACACAAAGACATAAAGAAAAAAGCTTTTTCAAAATAACCGACAACATAAATACTCTCCTTTATTAAAAATAATCAGCTGAATCTGCTCATAACATATTCTGAGATTTTTCGTGTACAGTTTCCGTCACAGGCGGACATATATTTTTCTCTGAACCCGGATACTTTGCTTTTATCAACACCGTTAAGAATAACACTCAAAAGCTCATCGTCTGTTTTAACTACAGGTCCGGGAACAAAATCTTCATATTTGAAATAATAGCTCCTTGAACGGTCATATTCTTCCAAATCGTACGCAAAAAATATCATCGGCCTGTCAAGAAGAGAGGCTTCAAAAATAAGTGAAGAATAATCGGAAATTATTAAATCCGCCGCACACAATGCCGAATCTATTTTAATATTTGCGGGGCAAAGGTAAACAAAATCCCCGTATTCTTCTTTCTGTTCGGCAGTAAAGTTATCGTTCCCCGAAGTAAACGGATGATATTTAAGAACAATAACACATTTTTCACTTAAAACTCTGAACTTTTCAAAATCAATCATATTGTCATTATGAGCCTGAGTGGGAGTGTTCCCTCTGAATGTAGGCGCATAAAGAATAATTTTTCTGTCTCCGATTTCGGGGATTGCAGCTTTCAAAGAATTTTTTTCTTTTTCAACAAACGATTTATCAAAAAATACATCTGTTCTGGGAACACCGAGCGGCTTTATAATATCCTCACTGCAGTTAAAAGCTTCAGCATAACAGGGAATTACACTTTCAGCCGAAACAAAAGCATCAGTATATCTGTTATGACGGGGAAAAAGCTTCCATTCCCTTGCGCTTCCGCCCCAGTCACTGTTAAGAGTTGAATAGCCGAACTTTTTGAATGCGCCGCAAGCGTGCCAGAGCTGAACAACTCTTGTCCCTTTTCTGGGTTTATTTGAACATACAGGGTCAAAATTATCGTTCAAAAAAATCACTGCGCTTTGTGCGTATAAAATCTGAAATTTAATTTCCGCTATTACCCTTGACGAGCTGCCGGCAGGTGAACCGAATTCAATGCAGTTCCACCCTGCATTCTGAAATACCTCTTTTATTTCACGAAGATTATCAGGCAGTGACGAATAGTTTTTATTGTAAGCAAATACTGCCTGTTTTTGTTTTACAGGGCGAATACACGCAAACAAAAAAACAACACGCCAGATAATATGATAAATAAGAACCCTGCGGATAATATTATAATATACCTTTAACTTATTCATGAAATCACCTCAATAAAGACAAAGAGACTGCCCTGCGGACAGCCTCACATATCTGATTGGTTAATCAAACGGCGCGTGTTACCTTACCGGAACGCAAGCATCTTGTGCAAGCGTATACTCTACGGGGAGAACCGTCAACAATTGCTTTAACACGCTTAACATTGGGTTTCCATGTTCTGTTTGAACGTCTGTGTGAGTGTGATACTTTGATACCGAATGTAACGGTCTTATCACAGAATTCGCATTTTGCCATTTGAGGCACCTCCTTTAATCGTTACGAATACTAAACAACAACCGATATTCTAACAGATTTTATCAATAAAATCAATAGCTTTATGAAATATTTTTTTATATTTTTTAAAAATATTTTTGATTTTTCTATTGCATTTATCATTTACCTATTGTATAATACATTCAGGCGAACAAATGTACGGCAAACGGAGGTAAATATAAATGGCAAAAGCAACAAAAGAAAAGGCAACAAATATTCCCGAAGATAAAACAGAGGCTCTCTCAACTGCTATAAAGCAGCTTGAAAAGCAGTTCGGTAAAGGTGCTGTTATGCGCCTCGGCGAAAACAACGCACTTAATGTTGAAGCTATTTCAACAGGCTCACTTTCTCTTGATATTGCAACAGGTATCGGCGGTCTTCCCAAGGGAAGAATTGTTGAGATTTACGGACCTGAATCATCAGGTAAAACTACCCTTGCTCTTCACTGCATTGCAGAGGCACAGAAAAAAGGCGGCGAAGCTGCATTTATTGACGCTGAGCACGCACTTGATCCTGTTTACGCCGCAAACTTAGGCGTAGATGTTGATTCACTTCTTGTTTCACAGCCCGATAACGGTGAGCAGGCTCTTGAAATTGCAGAAGCTCTTGTGCGCTCAGGCGCTATCGATATTATGGTAGTTGACTCTGTTGCCGCTCTTGTTCCCCGCTCAGAAATTGAGGGTGAAATGGGCGACTCTCACGTTGGTGCTCACGCAAGACTTATGTCACAGGCTTTAAGAAAGCTTGCAGGTGCCTGTGCTAAAACAAATACCATTATTATATTCATCAACCAGCTTCGTGAAAAGATCGGTGTTATGTACGGCAACCCCGAAACCACAACAGGTGGCCGCGCACTTAAATTCTATGCATCTATCAGAATAGATGTCCGCAGAGTTGAAGCAATCAAGCTCCCCGGCAACGAGGTTATCGGTAACAGAACAAGAGCCAAGATTGTTAAAAATAAAGTAGCTCCTCCCTTCAAAGAGGCTGAGTTTGATATTATGTACGGCAAAGGCGTTTCAAAATCCGGTGAAATTCTTGATCTTGCTGTTAAATCAGAAATCATCCAGAAGAGCGGTGCATGGTTCTCTTATAACGGCGAAAGACTTGGCCAGGGCAGAGACAATGTTAAGAGAATGATTGAAGAAAATGAAGAGCTTGCCGCTGAAATCGAAAAGAAGGTTCTTGAGAATCTTGAATCACTTACAAAAGCCGCTCCGAAGAATGTTAAGGCTGAAAAGGCTGTTAAAATTCCTGCCGCTCCCTCAACAGGTGTAAAACTTGATATAAGTGTGGACGATGACGACTAATGAAAATCACCGCTAAAGAAGGAAGATATAACAAAATCCACGTTCATATTGACGGGGAATATCTGCTGACCGTAGATGCCGCCTACTGGCTTTCCTGCGGTTATGTTTCAGGTGACGAAATAGACGAAAGAGAGCTTGCTGCATTTAAAGATGCTGCAGGCTCTCGGCGTGCTTTTAACGCAGGAGCACA
>JAZQPL010000082.1:0-19172 GCA_045628495.1 Acutalibacteraceae bacterium | reverse complement strand
ATTTTATTGATTTTATTATACTTTTTGCCTCGATGGTTTTTATAGCACTAATCGGTTCACCATTAGCACAATCCAGCAAAAGTCAAAGCTTTTCTCAATATCTTTATTAAAAATTAAACAAATAATATTGTAAAAAGAATTATTATTTGGTAGAATATGTATAATCTTTTATGTGGAGGTATTTAATTTATGAAACTTGGTATTATAAACAATCTTCCGACAAAAGAGTCCCTTGATTATGTTAAAAGTCTGGGACTTTCTTTTATTGAAATGTGCAACAACAACAACGAAGAATCAACTGTCTGCACTGAAAATATGCAGCGTTATATTCAGGACACAAAAGATGCAGGGCTTTTTATCGGCTCTCTCGGCCGCTGGAATGCAGAAATGAATAAAGGCGGAAAAGTGAACGAGGAAGAATTTAAAATTGTTGAAAAAAATCTTGAAGATGCCATTCTTTGCGGCTCTCCCACATTCGTATGCGGATGCAATTATGATGATTCCGTTTCACTTTATAAGAACTACACTGCCGCTATTGAAATTTTCGGCAGAATGATTGAAAAAGCAAAAGGTAAAAACATCAATATTGCAGTTTACAACTGTGACTGGAATAACTTTATTAACAACCCTGAAGCATGGAAGGTTGTTCTCGGCGAGCTTGATGAGCTTAAAATCAAATTTGATGCTTCTCACAGCTATAATGCAGGCAGAAATTATATGCGTGAAATTTCCGACTGGGGTGAAAAATTTGCTCATGTTCATATAAAAGGCACAGTTCGCACAGGAGGGGAATATGTTGATGACCCGCCGGCAGGTATGGATGACCTTAAATGGGGTTCAATTTTTGCCGCACTTTATTCAAGCGGATATGACGGATGCCTTTCTATCGAACCTCATTCAAAATCATGGCGTTTTGATACTCAGAGAGGTAAAGCAGGCGTAAAATTCACTGTAGATTATATCAGTAAATTCATTCTGTAAAATTCGGGGGTTACTTATGTTATACAAAAAGAATTCTGCGCCTTCTCTTTCCGATGAGCTGTTCAAAAATCCTACAAGTGAATACAGAGGAACGCCGTTTTGGGCATGGAACAGTCTGCTTGCAAAAGATGAACTGGAACGGCAGATTGATGTGTTCAGGGAAATGGGCCTCGGCGGATTTCATATGCATGTAAGAACAGGTCTTAAAAACAGTTATCTGAGTGATGAATATATGGAGCTTGTCAATAACTGTGTTGAAAAAGCAAAAAAAGAAGAAATGCTTGCGTGGCTTTATGATGAAGACAGATGGCCTTCAGGTGCAGCAGGCGGATTTGTAACAAGCAACGAAAAATACAGAGCAAGAAGTCTCCTTTTTACTCCGTTTCTTAATGGCGAAACTTACGATGCCCTTAATGAATGCGCAGAAGGAAGCAGAAGCGGCAAAGGCAAGCTTCTTGCGTGTTATGATATTGTTCTTGATAAAAACGGCTTTCTTCAGTCATACAGACTTATTGATAAAGACGACGATGCAACAGGAACAAAATGGTACGCTTTGCTTGAAATCAGCACAAACAGCAACTGGTATAACGGTCAGTCATATGCGGACACATTAAACAAAGAAGCCATTGAAAAATTTATCGAAGTGACTCATGAAAGATATAAAGAAAAAGTCGGCAGCGAATTTGACAAAACAGTACCTGCAATTTTTACAGATGAGCCTCAGTTTAGCCGTAAAAAAGTGCTGAACAATTCATTTGACAAAATGGATATTTCAATGCCCTGGACAGATAAAGTTCCTCAATTATATAAAGAAGCGTACAACGCCGATATTTTCGAAACATTGCCGGAGCTTTTCTGGGATTTACCCGATTCCGCGCCTTCGGTTCACCGTTACCGTTATCATGACTTTATTGCGGAGCTTTTTGCGGCTTCTTTTGCGGACACAGTGGGAAAATGGTGTAATGATAATAATATATCGCTTACCGGTCATGTTATGGAAGAACCGACACTTAACAGTCAGTGTGCAGCTCTCGGCGAAGCAATGCGTTCTTACAGAAGTTTCGGAATACCGGGCATAGATATGCTTTGCAACCACACTGAGCTTACCACCGCAAAACAGGCTCAGTCCGCTGTTCATCAGTTCGGACACGAAGGAATGCTTTCTGAGCTTTACGGTGTTACAGGCTGGGACTGCGATTTCAGAACATATAAATATCAAGGTGACTGGCAGGCGGCTCTCGGCGTTACAATAAGAGTGCCTCACCTTTCATGGTATGCAATGGGCGGCGAAGCAAAGCGTGACTACCCTGCATCAATTCACTATCAATCTCCCTGGTATAAAAAATATTCCGCTGTTGAAAACCATTTTTCAAGAGTAAACACTGCTCTTACAAGAGGAAAGCCTGTAATTAAAGTGGGCGTAATTCACCCTGTTGAAAGCTTCTGGCTTCATTGGGGTCCCAACGATAAATCGGCTCTGCTTCGTGAAAGCCTTGATGAAAGATTTGAAAACATAACCAACTGGCTTTTAAAAGGCAGTATTGATTTTAATTTTATTTCCGAATCCCTTCTCCCCTCTTTATGCGAAAAAGGCTCTGCGCCGCTTAAAGTCGGTGAAATGGAATATGATGCTATTGTTGTTCCCGGTTGTGAAACGCTCCGTTCAACTACTGTTGAAAGACTTAAAGCTTTTAAGGCAGACGGCGGAAAGCTTATATTTATGGGTGAAGCTCCGCATTTATGCGATGCAGTACCTTCAGATGCCGCCGAAACGCTTTATTCGGAAAGTATTAAAACAGATTTTTCAAGAGCTTCAATTCTCAGTGCCCTTGAAGATAACAGAACAGTTACATTACGCTATGCAAACGGCAGACTTTCAGATGATATGATTTATCAGCTTCGCAGTGATAATGACTGCAAATGGCTGTTCATCTGTCACAGTGAAGAACCTGAAAACAAAGATGTTGACAGAGGTGTTATTTTAAGAATAACAGTTGACGGAGAATACATTCCCGAGCTTTACAACACTTCTGACGGAAGCATAAACAAAATACCGGCATCATACATAAACGGCAAAACAGTAATAGACAGAAGGGTTTTCGCATACGATTCACTTCTTATTAAGCTGAAAGACGGTAAAACATCAGATTACGAAGAAGTTGTTTTTTCTGAAATACCGGAAGGTGAAAGCGTTGAAAGCTGTGTTGACTATTCTCTTTCAGAAAAGAATGTTCTTCTGCTCGACATGGCAGAATACAAGCTTTCAGGGGAAAAGTCGTTCAATAAAAAAGAAGAAATTCTCCGTCTTGACAACATCTGCCGTGAAAAGCTGGGAATTGTTAAAAGAGGCGGTTCCATAATTCAGCCGTGGGTTACGGGCAAAAAGCCAATCGCAGATGAGCTGACACTCAGATTCACCTTTGAAAGCGAAATAAATTATTCCGGTGCGTTATTTGCCTTTGAAGAAAAGGATATGGTTAAATCCATAACATTTAACGGCAAAAATGTTGATAAAAACATCACCGGCAATTATGTTGATATTTCTGTTTTTACAGTTGATTTGCCCGAAATTGTTAAAGGCAAAAACACCCTCGAAATTACATATTTTTACGGTGAAACAGTTGATATTGAAAATATGTTTATTCTCGGTGAATTTGGTGTTAAAATCAGCGGAAATGAAAAAACAGTTACAGAGCTTCCGAAAAAAATCGGATTCGGCAATCTCATTCCTCAGGGATTACCGTTTTACGGCGGAAATATAACATATAAATTTAAAGCTGTTTCTTCAAACGGAAATCTGAAAATCAGGGCAACATGGTACAGAGGTGCTTTAATTTCCGTAAAGGTTGACGGCAAAGATAAGGGAGATATTATTTATCCGCCGTATATTCTTACTGTTGACGGAATCGAAGACTCAGAGCATGATATTGAATTAACTCTTTATATCCACAGGTATAACACCTTCGGTCCGCTTCATCTTGTTGATGAAAAAGAAAGCTGGCACGGACCCGGAGCATGGAGAAGTAAAAACCAAAACTGGACAAACGAGTATGTTCTCAGAAGGATAGGTATTCTGGGAGCACCGTCAATAATAAAATAACTGTTTATTAAAATAACCGTCGGTTCAACCGGCGGTTATTTTTCACTGTTATGTTGAACTGAAACAATCTGCTGTATAACTCAGCGTTCACTTTTTATTCAGAACAGATTGCCGCATTATTCCGAAAAAAAGCCCGCACCATAAGGTACGGGTCAGTCACAAGCTCACTATAAAAAACCGATTCAGCACATAATTATATGCGCTTCATTATAAGCTGATTATAGCTTTTCTTCAGGCAGAATATTATCAAATACACCTGCCGCATTTATTTTGTCAAGAAAATCCTCAGACACCTCCGTGCCGTATCTTGACTGCGTGTCTGAAATAATCTTTGACAGCTTTGAATTATTTTCAAATCTTTGATAATCAAAAAGTTTAGATAATTTATTCTCCATAATAATTCCTCCGTTTTAATTTAATTCAAATATTTATACGAATGAATCTGAAAAAAGGCTTATTTATATTTCAAGAAAATTTTTCAATTCTGACATTGCATTGTTATGCAGAAGTTTAACATAAGAATAGGATATATCCATTTTTTCTGCAATGTTTTTAAGTGTTAAGCCTGAGTAATATCTTAAAACAACAATATCCCTCTGTCTTTCATCAAGCTTTTCAAGGGCACCGGCAAGGGTATCAAGCATTTCATTATTGCAAATATCATCCTCAACAGAACTTTCCTGAGCAAGAGTTTCGGGAATTTCACTTTGAATTTTTCTTGTTCTGTAATAATCTATCAGCGTGTTTCTTGCAATAGTAAAAATCCAGGTTGAAACAGAAGCCTTACTTTCATCAAAAGTATCTATTTTTTCATAAATTTTTACAAAGACATCAGAACACAAATCTTCCGCAAGGTGATAGTTATTAACTTTATTCTGTATGTAGCCATGAACTTTTTCTTTGTATTTTTCATAAAGCTCAGCTTTTTGTAAATCATTTAACTGCAAAAAAAACACCTCCGACACTGAATTTTACTAATTTTAACATAAAAATATTTTATTATCAACTTTTTATTAAAAAATATATGGAAAAACATAAAAAAATGTTGTAAAATACATATCAGGATTTATATATGAGGTGAAAACAATGAAAAAAAACGCACCTGTAATAATCGCATGCGCAATCACCTTAGGATATGCAGCAGGCAATTATGCTGTGTTTCATGCAATAATGAACAGAAAATCAAAAACAGTAAAAAAAATAATCGAATCAGTTATTGCTCAAAAAGAACCGTTGATTAAGCCTGATGATGAAAGGCTTGAATGGTTTAGCAAACAAAACTTTTCGGAAATTGAAATCAGAAATTCTGATAACCAAAAGCTTTACGGATATTTTATCAAAGCCGATGAAGCTTCTGACAAATATATTATATGCGCTCACGGGTACAGAAGCTGCGGTAAAAATGAATTTTGTGCTATAGCAAAATTTCTGCATGAAAGCGGTTACAATATTCTTCTTATTGACCACCGTGCCGCAGGTAAAAGCGACGGGAAATACATAACATTCGGATTAAAAGAAAGCGAAGATATGCTTTTATGGGTTCAGTATATTATTGACCGTTTCGGCGAAAACAGTAAAATCGGTCTTTACGGCATATCAATGGGCAGCGCAACAGTAACATCACTTTGCGGTAACGACCTGTTACCTGATAATGTTAAGTTTGCCGTTGCAGACTGCGGATACACTTGCGTTTACGATGAATTTACTTATCATCTTAAAAATGCGCATATTCCCTCAGAACCTGTAATTAAATCTTTTGACATTATAAATAAAGCTCTTTCAAAATGCAGTGTTTTTCAGATGTCTCCGCTTCAAAGAGTAAAAAAATCAAAAGTTCCGATTCTTTTCATTCACGGCGAAAAAGATGATTTTGTGCCCACAGAAATGGTTTACACTCTTTATGATAACTGCACTGCCCCGAAGGATTTGTTTATTTCCGAAAATGCAGAGCATGCAGAAAGCTATCCGGCTAATTCAGATAAATACGAACAAAAATTTTCAGATTTTACAAAAAAATATATGGAGGAATAATTTTTATGCGTTACGGAGTATGTCTTGGTGTTGATGATATTGAAGGAGTTGAACTGTGTGCAAACGCAGGTTTTGACTATGTTGAATGCGGTTTTTTCAATCTTTCAACATTTGATGATGAGAAATTCAATGCTTTCAAATCAGCACTCGAAAAAAATAATATCAAATGTGAATCTGCGAACGGGTTTATACCCTACAGCCTTCCCCTTTCAGGTGATGAGTATAACGAAAAAGCATTGGTTGAATATATTGAAAACGGAATGAAGCGAGGAGCGGAAATCGGAATGAAAACCGTTGTTCTCGGTTCAGGAAAAGCCAGAAGAATACCGGATAATCTTTCATACCGTGAATGTTTTGAGCAACTAATCAAGGTGTTAAAAAATATAATATCACCCATTGCTGAAAAATACGGTATTACTGTTGTTATTGAGCCGTTGAGAATGGCTGAATGCAATATAATCAATACGGTTAAAGAAGGAGTTCTTCTCGCCGCATCAACGGGAAAAGAAAACATCAGCGGTCTTGCAGATATTTTTCACATGGTTGAATCGGGAGATACCTACGATGATATAAGACAGTTGAAAGGTTCTGTTGAGCACGCTCACATTTCTTTTCCGTCTCTTGAAGACCACAGCAGATTTTATCCGAAGGATATAAATGAATTTGACTACCGTGGCTATATTGACGCTCTTGAATATGCGGGCTGTAAAAGATGCTCAATAGAAGCAAAAATCATTGATAAAAAGACGGATATTTTTTCTTCTGCAAAAGTTATAGAACAGCTCAGATAAAAACTTTAAATCAAAAATAACGGAATATAAGCTGATTATTTTCAACTTATATTCCGTTAATTTATTTATTGTATATTATTTTATATACTCGCTGATATCAAAGAAATGATGTTCAATTTCAGCATTGCCTTCACTGTTGATTGAAAGCGTTGTACCACCCATAACATCTTCATCCCAATAGCTTCCGGTGCTGCTCTTAAGGCCGTATGAAAGTCTGATACCGTCATAAAGAATTGAAGAATAATTTGTATGGTCATGACCTACAACCATATTCTTTGTGCTTCCCAGTTCTTTACAAAGAGCGAAAAATCCGTTATTGATTTCAGGAGCGCAAACGCCTTCTCTGTTTTTACCAAAGCAGGTTTCTTTATATCCGTCTTTATAGCAGTCGTTTTCTTTATCGTAACACTCAGCCCATGCAGTTCTGTATTCATAAACAGGTATATGCATAAACACTGAGCTTTCAACAACACTGCCGTTTATTGCCGCAATACCCTTAACAGCCCATTTATACCAGTCGAACTGATTTGCCCAGAAATGGTCATATCCGTGATTTTCAACAGTGCCGTTAAATCCGTCCTGTGCGGCACTTGAATGAGTATCCATCATAAACAGGGTGTGAATAATTTTGCCGTTTTCAGTAACATTTATAATATAGTTACCAAAGCCCATATCTTTCGGTCCCATTTTGAAAAGGCAGTTCTTGTTTCTTGTGAGTGAGCGGGCACACCACTGTTCCCAGGGAACATCCTGACCGTCATGATTACCCATAACGGGTGCCCACGGAATACCTAATTTGTCAATAATCTTGCCCAACTGTATGTATGAAAGGAAATCCCCTGCATTGTCACCTGTAACAGTAATAAGGTCAGGCTGAGTTTCCTTAACAACAGTATTTATAAGGTCAACTAAAAGGTCTCCCTCTTTTCCTGCAAGTTCATTACTGCCAATCTGAATATCGGTAAAATTGAGTACAACAAAATCTTTACCGGGTTCCTTTTCAATTTCATAAGCATATTCACGGGTAAAAGGCTGTGATGCATCCCATTTTTCAAACTTTGCATTTGGATTGGGAATAAGCCAGCCCTGAAGCATTGTAAGAAAAATCTGCGGAACAATTAAAATGTACGAAATAATAAGTTTTAAGATTGTCATTTGAAAATCCTCCGTTTCATAAAATCAATCAAATAAATAAACTCTTGCTTCAAAAGGTCTTGTAACAAAACCGTTATCATAAATTTTGTTTATCTGATAATTATTAAGCACAAGCCTGCCCTTTGAAAGGTCAAATCCTTCGGGAGCCTTGAATTTAACTCCTTTTTCCTTGAATGAGCAGATTATAAGTGCTCTCTTTCCTTCGTAATTGCGCTCATAAACATAAATACTGCCTGAGTTCTTATAATGCTCTTTGTAATCACCGTATATAAATATTTCATTTTCCTTGCGAAGCTTAAGAAGTTTTCTGTAATAATTCAGAATTGAATCCGGGTCTTTATCTTCTTTTTCAACATTGATTTTTTTATAATTATCGTTAAGAACAAACCACGGTTCGGCAGAGGAAAATCCGGCATATTTTTCACCGCTCCACTGCATTGGAGTTCTTGCATTTTCACGGCTGGCGATATTAGCAAGCTTAAGGAACATTTTGTCGCTCAGTTTAAGCTTCTTAGCAATTTTCTGGTTGTTGAATGTAAGAACATCCTTATATTTATCAATCGAATCAACAGTGGGATTGGTCATACCGATTTCCTGTCCCTGATAAATAAACGGTGTACCGCACTGAAGATAGCACATTGTCGCAAGCATTTTACCGCTTTCTTTTCTGTATTTCAGGCTGCCGTAACGGTTTATTATTCTTGCATGGTCATGATTTTCAATGTAAAGTGAATTCCATGCTTTCCCGTAAAGAGCATTTTGCCATGTTGAAAATGCTTTTTTCAGCTTGCGAAGACTGAAAGGAACTCTGACCCATTCTGTCATAAAGCAGTCAGCTTCCTGATGCTGAAAATGAAACATCATATCGAGAACCTGATTTTCACCTTCCGTAATATACGGCAGAGCGTTATCCATTGTCATCATAGGACTTTCGCCAACAGTGAAGCAATCATATTTACTGAGAACATCATCCTTAAATTCCTTAAGGTACTCGTGAACATGAGGTCCGTTTTTATAATGTTCAACACCTGTTGCGGCTGGCAGAGGGAATCCGTCTGGAAAATCGGCAGGCTTTGAAATGAATGTAATAACATCCTCACGGAATCCGTCAACACCCATATCAAGCCAGAATCGCATAATATCCTTAACTTCTTCACGAACCTTGGGATTATCCATATTTAAATCGGGCTGTTTTTTCGCAAAAACATGAAGATACCATTCGTTAAGGTTTTCGTTATATTCCCATGCACCGCCCTCAAAAGTAGACAGCCAGTTATTGGGAGGAACTTTTCCGTCTTTATTTTTACCTTCATGCCAGTGATAATAATCGTGGTACGGATTATCTTTGCCTTTAAGGCTTTCCTTAAACCAGTAATGTTCATCAGATGTATGGTTAACAACAAGGTCCATAAGAACCTTTATTCCTCTTTCGTGTGCTCCGTCAAGCACTTTTTTGAAATCATCAAGAGTGCCGTATTCAGGGTTAATATCTTTATAGTCAGCAATGTCGTAGCCGTAATCCGCATTCGGCGACGGATAAAGGGGTGAAAACCATATAACATCAACCCCAAGGCTTTTTATGTAATCTAATTTTGAATACACGCCTATAAGGTCTCCTATACCGTCTCCGTTACCGTCGCAAAAACTTCTGGGCCAGATTTGATATATTGAATATTCTTTATACGGTCTCTTAGAAATTTCAGCCATAAGAACTCTCCTTTCATAATACATTCTCAAAATAACACTTACTGTTACAGTCTTAGAATAACACAAACTGTTAATATTTGCAATAAAAAAACTTCGAAAAAATCCGAAGTTAAAAAACAAAAAATTCAATTTTCATAAAACGGAAGTTTGAACCAGCCGTATAAAGTGATTTTTTCAACCCGATGCCTTTCAAGCCCGCAGTGTTCACAATAAAACATATCTTTTGAAAATTTAAAATATTTATGGCTTAAATGGCTCCCGTAAAGTTCAGAAAGCTCATCAATACAAACGCTGTTTTTTGATTTTATCAGTTTGTTTATTTTCACCGGATTCAAAAAGCATCACCACCTGCAGAAATATAAATAATTCTAACACAGAAAAATAATAAAATGTTAATAATCTATGAATTTTACTGCTTGAAAAACATATTCACAAGTGATAAAATGTATTGGAATTGTTACCATGAGGTGAATAATATGAAAATCGTAATTCTTGATGCGCACACAACAAATCCCGGTGACCTTTCCTGGGATAAATTTTCACAGTTGGGTGATTTAACAGTTTATGACTACACTGCTCCTGAAGATACAATCAGCAGAATGTGCGGTGCCGATATTGTAATTACAAACAAAACAGTAATTACAAAAGAAGCTATTGAAAAATCCGAAAAGCTCAGATATATCGGTCTTCTCAGCACCGGCTATAATATTGTAGATATAGAATTTGCAAAAGAAAAAAATATACCTGTATGCAATGTTCCCACATATTCAACAAACGCAGTTGCTCAACTGACTTTTGCTCTTATAACAGAAATATATAACCAGGTCGGTATTCATTCTCAGGCAGTGCATAACGGTGAATGGACTTCTTCAAGAGATTTCTGTTTCTGGAAAACTCCGCTCATCTGCCTTGAAAATAAAACAATAGGAATAATCGGATTCGGCAAAATCGGGAACGCTGTTGCTGAAATTGCGCAGGCATATCATATGAACATTTTATGTTATACCCCGAGAAAAAAGCCTCAGCCTGATATAAGAAATTTCAGATTTGTTTCTATGGATGAATTACTTGAAAATTCCGACATTGTTTCACTCCACTGCCCCCTTACCGCTGAAACAAAAGGAATGGTAAATGAAAAATTCATCAGCAAAATGAAAAAAACAGCAATCCTCATTAACACTTCAAGAGGAGGCGCCGTTAATGAAGCGGCTCTTGCAAAAGCGTTAAACGAAAACAGAATATCCGCCGCAGGAGTAGATGTTCTTTCCACAGAACCTCCCGAAAAAGATAATCCGCTGCTTTACTGCAATAACTGCTTTATCACGCCTCATATTGCATGGGCGGGTTATGAAACAAGAGCCAGACTGATTGATATTGTTTATGACAATCTTAAATCATTTCTTAACGGCAAAACTATCAATAATGTTTACTGATACGGAGAACAGCTATGTTTGTAACTGAAAAAACATATAATATTGATGAATTATGTGAAAATAATCTTCACACTCATTCTGTATTTTCAAAATGTTCAAAACCTGAAATGATATTTGAAGATATGGTTAAAACAGCGGAAAAGCTCGGGCTGAAAACCCTTGCAATAACTGACCATTCCGACCTGCACGATGAAATATGCACAATAGGAAATTACAGAAAACTCAAAAAACGATTGAATAATATAAATTCAAATATAAATGTTCTTATCGGCTCAGAGCTTTCAGCATACGGATGCGGTAAATTCTCGGAGCCTTACAGAATTGACAAGGAACTTGATTTTTCAAGTTATTCATGCGTACACTATCACCTTGATTACTGGGAACAGCCGAAAGACCGAAGTCCCATAGGGTATGCCCGTCACATGATTGATATGCTTGAAGCCCTTTTTGAAACAGACAGAGCAGACTGCATTGCGCATCCCTTTTCTCCGTGTAAAATGAAATTTTTCAATAAATCAGAGCAGGATGAAATGCTGAGTCTTATCAGTGATAATCAGCTTGGAGATATAATGCTCAAGGGTGAAAACGCCGGCTGTGCCTGGGAGCTTCACAAATCGTCGGTTATGAACTTCCCGGATTTTTATAAAAGATTTTTTCACATCGGAAAAGAAGCCGGGGTACATTTCAGTGTCGGAACAGATGCTCACAAACTGAACGATATCAGCACTGAAGAATTCAGGATATATCTGAAAGAATTGATAAAATAAAGTTTTTCCTCTCAGTATTCAAACTGAGAGGATTTTTCATTTTAGTATAACAGCTGAAAAAACCGCACCGTTATAAAACGATGCGGTAATAATACAAAATCAGATATTATCTTCTGTCATTTTTAACCCGTCTTAAAAGGAATCCGCTCAGTAATGAACAGCCTGCAATGAATATAACAAGAATCAGCCAGATTTTAATAAGATTACCCGGTGTTGCATAATAAAGGTCTTTTATTCTTGTCATATCCTCACCCATACGCAGAGAAAGCTCAGGGTTTTCCATAAGCATTGGCATACGGGCTTCATTAAGCCTGCATGTTGCCGCAAGTGCGCCTATTCCCCACTTGCTTATCATAATGCCTGCCATTTTATCCATTGCATCGCCCAAATCAAACAACACCCCTGAGAATACAATCTGAACAATAAGTATAATCGGAATAAATGTATTGGCAGTTGAACTGTTTTTAACTATTGATGAAATAAGAAGCGCTATAGTGTCAGATGCAAATGTCAGCAGGAACATAGTTACAAAAATTTCAATCTTTGAGCCCGGAAGAATTACTCCTGATTTCGGGAACACTTTATCCGAAACGGAAGCAAAGAAAATCAAGAGCATAATTATATTCTGAACTGCGCATATCATTCCCTGAACAACCAGTTTTGAAGTCATGTAAGAGCTCAATTTAAGATTTGTCATATATTCTCTTTTCAGAATATTGCGTTCCTTGCAGATTTCCTGAATTGAATTGCATATACCTACAAAAATTGCCACACACGCAAGCATAAACAACCCTGTCTGACTGCCGGAAAAACTTGCAAGCTCGCCGTCATTTTTGAATGTACCGTTTTTATCGTCTTCGCTGATTTTTTTATCCTGCTTTCTTATAAGCGAAGCATTTTCTTTAAGCTTTTCGGTTTTCCATCCTTCAATATCATCTGATTTTTTGTCAGTTCCTTTACCGCTGTCTGTTCCTATTGCATTAAATTCCGAATTATCTTTATCATATATACAGTTAAAAGAATTAAAATCTCCGTCTATTTGACCTGCAATCGAGCCGAAATAATCGGAAGAACCTTCACTTTCAAGATTTCCCGCAAAATAATTGAACTGAAGCGAACCATCGCATACATATCCTGCTATTCCGCCTGCGCATGAGCCGTCAACCGTTATATCCGCTCGGCTGTAGCAATTTCTGATAACTGAGTTTTCACCTTCAACGAAGCCTGCAATACCCCCGGCATTTTCACCGTTTGAAACAATGCTGCATTCATTTTTAGAATAACATCCTTCTACTGTTCCGTTATAAATATATCCTGCAATAAAGCCTGTACTGTCACAATCGCTTCCTGTTTCAATATGCGATGATTCTACTCCGAAATTGCTCACCGCACCGTTTTCCCCGATCTGCCCGAACAGACCGGCACAGTCGTTTTGTTTTGTTATATAAAAGTTTTTGATAATATGTCCGTTTCCTTCAAAAGTCCCCGTAAAAGGTTCGTTGCTATCTCCAACAGGCAGTATTTCTTTCCCTCCGAAATCAATATCGCTGTTAAGGTAATATGTTTTATTCAGTAAATCTCCTTTTGCAGTCGCAATAAGCTGAAAATCGGCAGGACTGTTTATGTAAAATTTTTCGCCCTCTGAATCTGCGGGCATAAGCTGAGCAGAAACATTTCCGTCCCACGGTTTGGGTTCGCTTTTTTCCTCCTCATCATCTTCTGCCATTTCATAATCAACAACTTCCCATGAAGCAATGGGGTATCCGTCGTTTATGTCGTTATCAGCCTTCTGAGCAAACATATCATCAGAAGCAACAAGGCAAACAATAATTATCGTCAGTAACGGTATTGCCAGAGTAAGTGCTAAATTCTGCTTATCATTAAAAAATATTTTAAGGTATCTTGATATAAGAACCTTAGACTGCTTAAAATAATTATTTCCTTTCACAATACCACCCCTCACTGTCTTCTTGTTGCGTTAAATCTGTTTACATAGCCGTCAATATTTGCCGATATTTTTTCATAAGCATCTGCAAGATTATTAACTGAAAAGAATTTTTTTGCTTCATCAGGCGAACCGTAAAAGCAAAGCTTTCCGCCGGGTGCCATAAAAATTACTTTGTCAAAAAGATGAATATTCTGCAAAGTATGAGTAATAACTACAATCGTTTTACTTTTTTCACTTGAAAGCTTCTGAAGCTGTTTCATAAGATTTGTTTCTGCTTCAGGGTCAAGACCCGATGTAGGTTCATCAAGGAAAAACAGTGCCGGGTCGGAAATCAACTCAACAGCTATTGACGCTCTTTTTTTCTGACCTCCGCTCATTTTCTTAATGAGTGTAAATTTCTGCTTTTCCAATCCCATTGCAACAAGAACTTCATCAACTCTGCGGGAAAGCTCATCTTTTGAAAAGTCTCCCGGGAGCCTGAGCTTTGCAACATAAGTAAGCATATCCGCCATTGTAAGGTTATCATAAACTATATCCTGCTGCGGAACATACCCGATTTTACCTTTATAAATCTGATAGTTTTTATATAAATCATTTCCGTTTATGTAAACACTGCCTCTGGTTGCAGGTTCAAAGCCGTTAATTGCATTCATCAGCGTTGTTTTACCTGCACCTGAACCTCCGAGTATAGCAACAAGCTCACCGGGGTAAATTGTAAGAGAAACATTCTCAAGAATATTCTTTTTATCAGAACCGTTAATACCTGTTCCTTTTTTGCAGGGAACTGTTTTCGTCAGATTTTCAACTCTAAGCTCAACACCGCCCTTACGGGAATGAATTATATTATGTTTCTGACTTTCTTTATTTGTCTGATTAAGAATCTGCGGATTGATTACAGGCTTATCGTGAACATAAAGAGTTTTGTTCATTTCGCCAATGATAATATTGGGGTCAATATCAGAACCGTCTGAAAGAACAGGCTTTGCTTTACAATAAATAACCGCATTGCCAAAATGAATTATTTTTGTTGAACCTATTGTAATCGTATCTCTTTCGGAAAAGGGATAGGCTCTGCCCGATTTAATAGCATTTCCGTTAAGCAAGGTTCCGCATGTGCTTTTGCAATCTGTAACAAAAGTTCTGCCGCTGTCATCAATGCTGATGATTGCGTGTCTTCTTGATACTGTAGGTTCGGGAATAACAATATCACAATAATTTATATCTCGACCGGCTGAAATATTCTTTTTAAATGTTGAAAGAGAGCATGCGTTCCAGATATAATCATTACCCGTGCTTGTTGAAAAAAGGATGTAAACCGTTCTTTCTTTTGATTGGTTTTTTACACCGATAGTTAGAATATCGCCGTCACGAAGCTTCCTGGCTTTAGACATTTTCCCCTGCTCTTTTGGCATAAGCTGACCGTTTACATAAGTTCCGTTAAGATTTACGCCGTCGACATAGTAGTATTCACCGTTATAAAACGAAAATATACCGTGATTTGATGAAACAACATCAGAAGCGAGCTGGACATCGCAGGTGCTTCCCGGTTTTTCTCTGCCGATTGTAACTCTCGGCTGGTTCATGGCAACTGTTTTTATTCTTCCGTCCCGGTCATAAATAATCAGCTGTGCAAATCTGTTAATATTCATATTCAGCCCCTCATTTTTTACTTTTTATTCAATACAAATCATCTGATGGATATATACCTCAGGCACTTTAAAGTTAAGCCTGCCGTCACAATATGAAAAATCAATTTTCCTGCCTTCCGGCACAAGAGTAACCTTCTGAGGCTTATCGCATTTTACGCTTATTTCAATATTATATAGAGGAACAATATCTTCAACAACTTCTGTATTTTCGCCTCTTACTGTTGTATGTGCATAAAGAAGGTGAACAATTTTTCTTTCGTTTTGCTGTAAAAGTGTTGTTACGCCTCTGTCCGGCATTGATGATTCAACTGTAAACATATCACCCATAAGAGTTTTTATTACATAATTCAACAGCTCTTTTATATGATAGTCACCGTAGAAAGCATAACCTTTGAAAATATCCCACCCGATATATGCTATATTGCCTTTAATTGCAGTTGACGGGAAAGTCTCGCTTCTGTCATTCGGAGCGTGCTGATGGGAACAGAAATGCTCGGCAGTTCTGTTAAAATAAGGATTTTGAGCATCAGAAATAATATCAGCATCTATATTTTCGAAAAGATAATTCTTTGCTCTCATAAGATACTCTGTTGTGCCGTTTACAGTTTCAAAGCCCGGAATATAATATGTAGGTCTGAAAGAGTTTTCACCGCAGAATTTTATTCCTGTATCAAAAACAAATTCATCATTTTCTCCAAGTCCGGAAACGCCGGAAAGTAAAAGTTTGCCGCCTTTTTGTAAAA
This sequence comes from Acutalibacteraceae bacterium, assembly GCA_045628495.1. Lineage (GTDB taxonomy): Bacteria > Bacillota > Clostridia > Oscillospirales > Acutalibacteraceae > CAG-488. Next base: position 2,867 of record JAZQPL010000082.1, on the reverse strand, counting down.
ATTCATCTATTTTATTTTTAAGATTTGCGTCAATACGCCATACATCGGGAAGAATGAGCATTTTATACTTTGTAAAATCTTCCTGTAAATCAATAAAATTATAAAGACGGTTTGTTTCAAGCAGTATTCTGTTTGCACCCACATCAGCTGTTCTTCCGTCTTCACATTTATCAGAAAGAACTTCTGCGGCAAGCACGCCTATATCTGCTGTATATTTCGCACCGACACACCAGGGTTCTTTTTTCTCGACCTCAGAATATGCCTTGCCTATAAGCTCAAAGGTAGATTTATTCAAAAGCCCTTCCGGATGCATCTGGTCGCCGATTGAGCAGCCTCCGCCCTGAGAAAGAGAAAGAGCTGTTTCATAGCGCAACGCATTTGGATGTTTAAATCCACCGAATTCGCCCCATGATTTATGGAACTTACCTGTCATACCGAGGAAATCCTCTCTCTGTGTTCTTGCATAAGACGCAGAAAGCGGAAAATGGTCATATCCCCATCCCCCTGTAGGAAGACTTTCAAGCTCCAGCTGTTCAATGGTATCTATCAAATCTCTTCTGCCCTTTGTCACATGACCTGAATTCTGAAAAATTGTTGTTTCGGGGTTGTGAGAATGAACCGCTTTTTCAACTCTGTCAAGATAATTTCTGTATATTTTTTTGCCGAAATCAGCAACAGCTTTCTCATCGTCACAGTTAATACCAAGAGTTTTCATATCGCTGAGACATTTTTTGCACCAGCACTTTCTTTCACCGACAATATCAAGGAAAATTTCACATGGATTATAGTTTTCCATAACCTCCTCAATTTCGGCAATAAGCTTATCAAGATAAGGCGTATTAAGGCAGAGCAGATGATATCCGGGGCGTGAAAAATCAGGTTCTTTATCTCTGTTATCAATACTTCTTGCAACCCAGTCATGGTGAGCAACCGCATCTTTTTCATCAAAACCCGCTGAAATATAAACAGGTGCTCTGACTCCGATTTCTTCGCAGGCATCAAGCTGAGCCTTCAGCAAATCGAATTTAAGCGTGGGATTCATTTCATTAACCTTTGAAGGATGATATGAATACCCGTGATGACATTTTGAAAAAACAGTAATAGAATTAACATGTCCTGTTTTAAGCGTTTCCTGCCAATGCTTTTTATCGAATTTCGAACCAACACCGGGAACAAGCGGTGATGTGTGAAAATCAAGGTGTACCTGTCTTAATTTAAAATCTTTCATTTTTCCCTCCTGATTATCTGAGATAATATTCTGCACAGTTCAAATTTTTCAATACAAAATTCAGTTAATTCACATTTAATATTAACAGATAAAAAATTTGAATAATAATGCTGTTTTTTATAAAAACACAAAAGCACACACTTCTGCATAATACAGATAGAGTATATACAAAAATGCAGTATTAGTCAACAATTTACTAACCAAAATAATGCAAAAAACAGCCCTTGACCTAAATCAAGGGCTGAAATCAGACTTATTATATTTCGCTGAATGATTATTTTCTTTTACCTGCAAAAGTTTTTATTTTTTTCATAAGCTCATCGCTTGGAGCTTCATCTTTTTCCTGACAATCAGCATAATCTGAAACTGCGGCGCAAACCTCAAGATAATCTTTTGTAAGTTCTCTTACTCTGTGGCTTGTGTTACCGAGAATTTTCCATACCTTTTCGGGCTTATCTTTGAAATATTCTTCAAAATCTTCATCCTCAATAACAGCAACTTCTGTTTTTTCAAGTGCAACAGCAGTAGCTGAGCGAGGCATTTTTTCAATCATTCCGAGTTCGCCGAAAGTATCTCCCGCTTTGAGAACAACGAGAAGCTTTTCATCTTTTTCAGAATAATTTGAATATATACCTACTGAACCTGATTTTATATCATACATACAACTTTCCAAAGCGTTGTTTGCGAATATAAGTTCATTTTTACCGTATTTTGCAGTATTCATGTTCTTTTCCTCCCTTAAACTTAATAATACAAATGATAGATTGACGAGAAAGCAAAGTTTTCATCTGCCGAAATCTGGTTAATATAAGCAGCGCATTCGTCATGAAGCTCAATCATTCTCTTTATCTTTTTAAGCAGAGTACCGCCCACAGCCTTTTTACTCTGAGAAGCCTCAAAATATTCTGCGGCAGTTGAACAAGCATCTATATAATCATCGGAAAGAGCACGAAGACGGTTGCAGAGATTACGGAAAACATCAATAACTTTTTCAGGGTTATTCTTTAAGAAATCGCCGAAATCTTTTGATTCAATAACTGCAACTTCACAGTCTTCAACAGCAACGGCAGTAGCTGAACGGGGCATACCCTCAACAACAGCCATTTCTCCGAAATATTTGCCTGCTTCAAGCTCAGTGAGAAGGGACTCACTGTCTTTACCGTAATCGGCAAAAATCCCGACCTTACCGGAAATGATATCGTACATTGAAAGTTCCCATGAGCCTTCTTCAAAAATTACAGTTCCTTTTTTATAGGTTTTATTTTCTATCATTAAAATCTCTCCTTTTACAGTAACTGATTTTAGATGATTATATCATAGTATTTGGAAATATTCAACTGTTTTTATTTCATATTTTAATAAAATATTGATAAAAACAGTCAAATATGATATAATCCCTGTGTTCATTTTCATGTAAGGAGATTATTATATGATCATCATAACCGGTATTATGAGAAAAGTATTCAGTATATACTGTGTGCTTGTTACAGTCTTTTTTTCAGGTGCACCTGTTGCAAAAACGGATGCCGATCACAGTTCGGACAATACAAATTATCCGTATATTTTTGTTCACGGATATTTCGGTTACGGGGAAGAAAATCAGGCGAATGACAGATTTCCCTATTGGGGTCTTTCAACA
>JAZQPL010000081.1:0-25995 GCA_045628495.1 Acutalibacteraceae bacterium | reverse complement strand
AAATCATAATGATCTTTTAGTGTTTCTATTATAAATTGTTTAGTATTTCATCAATTATTTCATTGTTTTCAATCATTCTCAGTGACAGAATCAGCTGTTTTTCTTTTTCTGAAAGTGATTGAAATGAAATATCCTTCTTTTTATTATTATCGGATGAAAATACTATTGAGTTTTTGTTTTTTTTACTTTGAGTTTTGCCGCATAACTCATCAAAAGTAACATTGTAAAGCTTCGCAAGAGCATTAAGAACATTAAGCGGTGGCATTGTTTTACCTGTTTCGTATTTTGCAACAATAGAACGGTTTTTGCCGATTATTTCACCTATTTGTTCCTGAGTCAGCTGGTAGCTTTTTCTTAATTCTCTTAAATTTTCGCCGAGAATCTTAATGTCCATACTTTCCACCTCAAGACTATTTTATCATATTTTATCGTAAATTGCAAATTTTTGTTGAAAAATTAACATTTTATTAAATAAATTTACTGTTATTATTTTAGATTTAATACAACTATACTATATTTTTAAACTAAAAAAAACAATATATTTAGTAACATTTGACATTGTAAAATACATTATGTTGTGGTAGAATACGAAATGCACGAATTAAAGGAGTGGTATTTTGATTTTTCACGGACTTCAGAAAATGACCCTTTTAGATTTTCCGGGCAAGGTTGCCTGCACTGTTTTTACAGGCGGATGTAATTTCAGATGCCCCTTTTGTCATAATGCACTTCTTGTAACAAAGCTTAAAGAATCTGAAATTTACAGCGAAGATGAAATTGTTTCTTTTCTTAAAACAAGGACAGGTCTTCTTGACGGAGTTGCTGTTACCGGCGGTGAACCGCTGATAAATGATGATATTTTTGGCTTTATGAAAAAAGTTAAAGATATGGGGTACAGCGTGAAGCTTGATACAAACGGCAGTTTTCCTCAAAGGCTAAAAAAAGCTGTTGAAGACGGTATTGTTGATTATGTTGCTATGGGTATTAAAAATTCAAAAGAGCTTTATTCACAAACAGCAGGTTTGAGCTTTTTTGATATCAAACCTATTGAGGAGTCTGTTGACTTTTTATTAAACTGCGGTATTGAATATGAGTTTCGCACGACGGTTGTAAACGGTTTTCATACTGTTGAAAGTATTGACTCTGCTTCTCGTTGGATAAAAGGCGCAAAAAGATATTTTCTTCAGAATTTTATTGATTCAGGCGACCTTATCGGCTCGGATATCACCGGTGTTTCACCTGAAACAATGAATAAAATGAAAGATGCTGCAAAATTGTATATCCCAAATGTTGAGCTTCGTGGTATATAAAATAAAAAATTATACAATATATTGTATTTTTCTATTGACTTAGCAAATTTTAGATGATATAATACGCAACGAAATTAAAAAAGGAGAGAGTTAAAATGTACACTGTTGTTAAGCGTGACGGTAAAGTAGTTGACTTTAACCTTCACAAAATAAGAGATGCTATTACAAAAGCGTTTGATGCCTGCAATAAGCAGTATAATGCCGATACGGTGGATTTTCTTGCACTTAAGGTTACTGCTGATTTTGAAAGTAAAATCAATGAGGACAAAATTACTGTTGAAAATATTCAGGACAGTGTTGAATCTGTTCTTATTAAAGCCGGCTATGATGAAATAGCTAAAGCTTACATTCTTTACCGTAAGCAGCGTGAAAAAATCCGTAATATCAATACAACTTTTCTTGATTATAAGGAAATTGTTGATAATTATCTTAATATTAACGACTGGAGAGTTAAAGAAAACTCAACAGTTACATATTCTGTTGGCGGTCTTATTTTGTCAAACTCAGGCGCAATAACCGCTAATTACTGGCTTTCTGAAATTTATGATGAAGAAATAGCCAACGCTCACCGCAGTGCTGATATTCATATTCATGACCTCTCCATGCTTACAGGTTACTGCGCAGGCTGGTCACTTAAACAGCTTATTCAGGAAGGATTAGGCGGTGTTCCCGGCAAAATCACTTCTTCACCTGCAACACATCTTTCTACCTTATGTAATCAGATGGTTAATTTCCTCGGAATTATGCAGAATGAATGGGCCGGCGCACAGGCTTTCTCATCTTTTGATACATATCTTGCTCCTTTTGTAAAAGCAGACAATCTCTCATATAAAGAAGTAAAACAGTGCATACAATCATTTATTTACGGCGTAAATACTCCGTCCCGTTGGGGTACACAGTCACCGTTTACAAATGTTACTCTTGACTGGACCGTTCCTTCGGACCTTGCCGAGCTTAATTGTATTGTCGGCGGTCAAGAGGTTGATTTTAAGTATAAAGACTGTAAAAAAGAAATGGATATGGTTAATAAAGCTTTTATTGAGCTGATGTTTGAAGGCGATGCAAACGGCAGAGGCTTCCAGTATCCTATTCCCACATACTCAATTACAAGAGATTTTGACTGGTCTGATACTGAAAACAACCGTCTCCTTTTTGAAATGACAGCAAAATACGGTACTCCGTATTTTTCGAATTACATTAACAGCGATATGGAACCCAGCGATGTCCGTTCTATGTGCTGCCGTCTTCGTCTTGATCTTCGTGAGCTGAGAAAGAAATCCGGCGGTTTCTTCGGCAGCGGCGAAAGCACAGGTTCAGTAGGTGTTGTTACAATAAATATGCCGAGAATTGCATACCTTGCCAAAGATAAAGAGGATTTCTTTAAACGACTTGACAAGATGATGGATATTGCTGCCCGTTCGCTTAGGGTTAAGCGTACTGTTATTACAAAACTTCTTGATAACGGCCTTTATCCATATACAAAGAGATACCTCGGTACATTTAACAATCACTTCTCCACAATCGGTCTTGTTGGTATGAACGAGGCAGGTCTTAATGCTAAGTGGATTAAAGCTGATATGACAAACAGAGCAACTCAGGAGTTTTCCATTGAAGTTCTTAATCACATGCGTGAAAGACTTTCGGATTATCAGGAACAGTACGGAGACCTTTTTAATCTTGAGGCTACTCCGGCTGAGTCAACAGCATTCCGTCTTCCAAAGCATGATAAGAGCCATTATCCCGAGATTATTACAGCAAATGAAAACGGTGCTCCTTATTATACTAACTCATCACATCTTCCTGTTGGTTATACTGAGGATATTTTCTCTGCACTTGATGTTCAGGATGAACTTCAGACTCTTTACACTTCAGGTACTGTTTTCCATGCATTCCTCGGTGAAAAACTGCCTGACTGGAAGGCTGCCGCAACTCTTGTAAGAAAGATTGCCGAGAATTATAAACTTCCTTATTATACAATGTCACCTACATATTCAATATGTAAGGATCACGGATATATTGCCGGTGAACAGTTTACCTGCCCCGTTTGCGGTGAAAAAACCGAGGTTTACAGCCGTATTACAGGTTATTACCGACCTGTTCAGAACTGGAACGACGGTAAAGCTCAGGAATATAAAGACCGTAAAGTTTATGATATTGCTAATTCAACACTCAGAAGAAACGGTTGTGTTTGTGAAGAAAAAGCAGAAGAAACTTCCGTTGAAACAAATATTGAAGATGCTGTTTATCTTTTTGCAACAGCAACTTGTCCCAACTGCAAAATAGCTTGTGCCGCACTCGATAAAGCAAACTTCCCGTATGTTAAAATTCTTGCTAACGAAAATCCGGATTTGGCAAATCAGTTCGGCATAAAGCAGGCTCCGACTCTTGTTGTTATTAAGAACGGAGAAGTAAACAAATTTGCAGGTGTTTCCGAAATTAAAAAATTACTTAAATAACAGGTGCATATAATATGTATGATATTATTATAATCGGCGGTGGTCCTGCAGGGCTTACCGCCGCCCTGTATGCTTGCAGGGCAAATAAAAGTGTTCTCTTGCTTGAAAAAGAAACCTTTGGCGGTCAGATTACATTTTCACCCAAAGTTGAAAACATTCCCGGTTTTATTCAGCTTACAGGCAATGAGTTTGCCGAAAAGCTTGTTGAACAGGTTCTTGAACAGGGCGCAGATGTTGAATCTGCTGAGGTCCTTAAAATTAAAGACGGAAAAATAAAAACTGTTGTTACTGAAGATGAAGAATATCAGGGCAAAGCGGTTATTATTGCAACGGGTGCAAAGCACCGTACCCTGGGGCTCGAAAATGAATCTGAGCTAATAGGTGAAGGCATATCTTTTTGTGCTGTGTGTGACGGCGCATTTTATAAAGATAAAACTGTTGCTGTTATCGGAGGCGGAAACTCCGCTTTACAGGAAGCGATTCTTTTAAGTGACATTGCAAAAAAGGTGTATGTTATACAGAATCTTGATTTTCTTACCGGTGAAAAAAAGCTTTCAGATCAGTTGTATTCCAAAGATAATGTAGAGATTATTCTCGGAACTGTATTAAGTGAATACATCGGAAGTAAAGCTGTTGAAGGCGTAATTACTGAAAATACTTCTACAGGTGAGAAATCAAAAATAGAGCTTGACGGAATTTTTCTTGCTATCGGTCTTGTGCCTCAGAATGAAATATTTTCAGATGTTGTTGCCCTTAATGAAATAGGGTATGTTAATTCAGATGAAAGCTGTAAAACATCGTCTGAAGGGATATTTGTTGCAGGTGATTGCCGCAGTAAGCGAATAAGGCAGGTTACAACTGCCGCTGCAGACGGTGCTGTTGCTGCCCTTGCAGCCTGTGATTATGTTGATAATTTATAATTATGATTTAGGAATGTAAGCAATTTTGATTTGTTTACATTCCTGTTATTTTGAATATTTATTCATTAAATCGTTGACATTATACAATACATACTGTATAATTTCCGTATATTGTTTATGGAGGATATAATAATGGTATCACTTAAAAATAAAAGTTTTCTTAAATTGCTTGATTTTACGCCTGAAGAAATAGAGTATTATCTTGATTTGGCGGCAGAGCTTAAGTATAAAAAGAAAAACGGCATTTCGCATAGAATGTGCGAAGGGAAAAATGTTGCGCTGATTTTTGAAAAGACGAGTACAAGAACAAGATGCTCATTTGAAGTTGCCGCCGCAGATTTAGGTATGCACCCTGTTTATCTTGACCCTAAAAGTTCTCAGATTGGCAAAAAGGAAAGTATTCCCGATACTGCCCGTGTTTTAGGCAGAATGTTTGACGGCATTGAATACAGAGGATTCGGTCAGGAAATTGTTGAACAGCTTGCTGAATATTCAGGAATACCTGTTTTTAACGGTCTTACGAATGAATTTCATCCTACACAGATTCTTGCTGATTTCTTAACTATTAAAGAACATTTCGGCTCATTAGAAGGCAAAAAATTAGTTTATATGGGTGATGCGAGGTACAATATGGGCAATTCTCTCATGGTAGGATGCGCAAAAATGGGTATGCATTTTGTTGCCTGCGCACCTGCAAAATATTTCCCGTGTGCCGAGCTTGTTGAAGAATGTAAAAAAATATCAGAAACTACAGGTGCTGTTCTTGAATTTATTGAAAATCCCATGGAGGCAACATTAAACGCTGATGTTATTTACACTGATGTCTGGGTTTCTATGGGTGAACCGGATGAAGTATGGGAAGAACGAATTAAAGATTTACTTCCTTATCAGGTTAATGAAAAACTTATGCAGAATGCGGGAAATCAATGTAGATTTATGCACTGCTTGCCTGCATTTCACGATTTGAAAACAACCGTAGGCAAAGAAATTTTTGAAAAATTCGGCATTGACTGCATGGAAGTTACAGACGGTGTTTTTGAAGGAGAACAATCAATTGTTTTTGATGAAGCTGAAAACAGAATGCATACAATTAAAGCCGTTATGGCTGCTTCGCTTTCATAAATAAAAATTGCTGATTATTTGTGAAAAATAATAGCGTTTTTTTGCTTTTTCTATTGACAAAAATAATTTGTGTGGTATACTGATTTGAAAAGAGAATGAATCTTGTTTTCGGAAAGGTGAACTACTATGGCAGGAATCGTTAAAGCAAAAATTTTCAAAAGCAGCCTTCTTTCGGATTTTTGCCCCTGTATTGATGTTTCATCTTTAAGTGATGATTTAATAACAGTTTATTCCAATTCCAGTAATATTATTTTTCCCGGTTTTTGCGATGTGCATGTGCATTTTCGTGAACCGGGTTTTTTTTATAAGGAAAGTATTTCTACAGGTTCAAAAGCCGCAGCAAGGGGAGGGTATACAGCTGTTTGCACGATGCCCAATCTTAACCCTGTTCCAGATAATGCAGAGCATCTTTCCGAACAATTAAAAATTATTGAAAATGACGCTGTTATAAATGTTTACCCTTACGGCGCTATTACTGTTGGTCAGAATGGCGAAGAATTATCGGATATGGATGCAATGGCAAACGATGTTATTGCTTTTTCTGATGACGGCAGGGGAGTTCAATCTCAGTTATTGATGAAGCAGGCAATGCTTAAAGCAAAAAGTCTCGGTAAAATTATTGTTGCCCATTGTGAGGATAATTCATTGCTTTTCGGCGGTTATATTCATAAAGGAACATATTGTGAAAATCATTCTCATAGAGGCATTTGCTCTGAAAGCGAGTGGAAACCTATTGAGCGTGATATTGCACTTGCTAAAGAAACCGGTTGCAGTTATCATGTGTGTCATATTTCCTGCAAAGAAAGTGTTGAGTTAATCAGACAGGCTAAAAAAGACGGAGTGGACATTACCTGTGAAACTGCGCCTCATTATCTTGTGCTTGATGAAAATGATTTACAGGAAGACGGCAGATATAAAATGAATCCTCCTTTGCGTTCAAAAGAGGACAGGATGGCACTTATTGAAGGCATTAAAGACGGAACTATTGATATGATTGCTACTGACCATGCACCTCACAGTGCTGAAGAAAAATCAAAAGGACTTGAAAAAAGTTCATTTGGAATTGTAGGGATTGAAACATCTTTTCAGGTTTTATACACATATCTTGTTAAAACAAATGTTATTTCACTTGAAAAGCTGATTGAGCTTTTGTGTATAAACCCCAGAAAGAGATTTAATATACCGTACGGTAATGATTATACTGTATGGAATTTAGATGAGCAGATAGTTGTTAATTCAGATGATTTTCTTTCAAAAGGGCGTTCAACACCGTTTGAAGGAATGAATCTTTATTCAAAATGTTTACTTACAGTTGTAAACGGTAAAATAGCTTATAAATAATCACCGGAGGTAATATATTATGGCAAAAAGGACAGATATTAAAAAAGTTTTGATAATCGGCTCAGGTCCTATAGTTATAGGTCAGGCTGCTGAGTTTGACTATGCAGGTACACAGGCGTGCCTTTCTTTGAAGGAAGAAGGGTATGAAGTTATTCTCTGCAACTCGAACCCCGCAACAATTATGACTGATACAACTATTGCAGATAAGGTTTATATGGAACCTTTGACACTTGAGTATATTGCTAAAATTCTCAGGTATGAAAGACCTGACGCTATTGTTCCCGGAATTGGCGGACAGACCGGACTTAATCTTGCAATGCAGCTTGAGAAAAAAGGCGTTCTCAAAGAATGCGGCGTTAAACTTTTAGGTACAAGCAGCGATAGTATTGAAAGAGCGGAAGACCGTGAGCTTTTCAAAGAAATGTGTGAATCAATAGGTGAACCTGTTATTCCTTCAAAAATTACTTACAGTATTGAAGAGGCAAAAGAAGCTGCAAATGAAATAGGTTATCCTGTTGTTCTTCGTCCTGCGTTCACATTGGGCGGAACAGGCGGCGGATTTGCCTATAATGAAGAAGAACTGATTGATATCGGTCTTAATGCGTTCAAGCTTTCTCCCGTTCATCAGGTTCTGATTGAAAAGAGCGTTAAAGGTTATAAAGAAATAGAATTTGAAGTTATGAGAGATTCTGCTGATAATGCAATTACAATCTGCGGAATGGAAAATGTTGACCCTGTTGGCGTTCATACAGGTGACTCTATCGTTGTTGCACCCATTCTTTCATTAAATGACCATGATTTGAAAATGCTTAATGACAGTGCAATTAAAATTATTCGTGAGCTTAAAATTGAAGGCGGATGCAATGTTCAGTTTGCACTTAATCCCAATTCAAGCGAGTATTTCCTGATTGAGGTTAATCCCAGAGTTTCCCGTTCATCTGCACTTGCTTCAAAAGCAAGCGGTTATCCGATTGCCCGTGTTACTGCGAAAATTGCCATGGGTATGCTTCTTAATGAAATCCCTGTTGCAGGCGGAACAGCTGATATTGAACCTTCTCTTGATTATATAGTAGCGAAATTCCCGAGATTTCCTTTTGATAAATTTGCAGATGCGCCTAATACATTGGGTACTCAGATGAAAGCTACCGGAGAGGTTATGGGTATCGGTACAACTCTTGATGAATGTTTCCTGAAATCGATCCGTTCTCTTGAAACAGGCGTTTGTCATCTTTATCTTTCAAAGTTTGACAGTATGAGCAAAGAAGAATTATATGATTATCTTGCCGAATTTAAGTCTGATAATATCTTTGCTATTGCCTGTCTTCTCAGAATGGGTGAAACTGTTGAAAAACTTCACGAAGTTACCGAAATAACCGAACTTTTCCTTGAAAGCATGAAAAGAATTATTGACCTTGAATCAGATATTAAAAATAATTCAGGCAATATTGAAATACTTAAATCAGCTAAAATTATGGGGTTTTCTGATAAATATATTTCCATGCTTTGGAATGAATCTGAAATTAATGTTTATAATCTCAGAAAAGAAAACGGAATTGTTCCTGTTTTCAAAATGGTTGATACTCTTCATACAGGCAAATATATTGCTTATTTGTATTCAACCTACGGCAATTTTGCAAACGATAAGATAAAGAACGAATCAAGACTTACTGATAAAAACAAGATTATTGTTTTAGGCGCCGGTCCTATCCGTATAGGTCAGGGTGTTGAGTTTGACTATTCAACTGTTCACGCTGTTCAGACAATTAAAAGAGCCGGCTATGAAGCAATTATTATAAATAATAACCCTGAAACAGTTTCAACTGACTACACCACTGCGGACAAGCTTTATTTTGAACCTCTTACTCCCGAAGATGTTATGGCAATAATTGATTTTGAAAAACCGGAAGGTGTTATTGCTTCACTCGGCGGTCAGACTGCAATTAACCTTGCTCAGCCTCTTATGGACAGAGGAGTTAAAATTATCGGAACTGATTGCGAAGCTATTGAAAGAGCAGAAAACCGGGACAGCTTTGAAAAAGTTCTTATATCATTAAATATACCTCAGCCTCAGGGAAAAGCTGTTACAAATATTGAAGACGGATTAAAAGCCGCAAATGAAATAGGATATCCCGTTCTTGTTCGTCCGTCATTTGTTTTGGGCGGCAGAGCAATGCAGATAGTTTCAAAAGATGAACAGCTTCGTCATTACCTTAAAACTGCTGTTGAAATTGATGTTGATAAGCCTGTTCTTGTAGATAAATATATTCAGGGCAAAGAGGTTGAAGTTGACGCAATATGTGACGGCAGAGATGTTTTTGGTCCGGGAATAATGGAGCTTGTTGAAAGAACAGGTATTCATTCAGGTGACTCAATCAGCGTTTATCCCACTTTTTCAATTTCAGATAAAGTTAAAGGTATTATTTTACAATATGCTAAAAAATTAGGTCTCGGAATAGGAATTGTCGGTCTTTATAATATCCAGTTTATTGTTGATAAGGACGAAAATGTTTACATTATTGAAGTAAATCCCCGTTCATCGAGAACGGTTCCGTTCCTTTCAAAATCCACAGGTTATTCTCTTGCAGATATTGCAACAGAGGTAATACTGGGCAAGAGTCTGAAAGAACAGGGATTATTTGATCTCTATCCTTCAGAAAAAGACAGATTTTATGTTAAAGTTCCTGTTTTCTCTTTCAACAAAATAAAAGGACTTGACGCATATCTTTCACCTGAAATGAAATCAACAGGTGAAGCTATAGGATATGACGATAAGCTTCACAGAGCAATGTATAAAGCACTGATAGCTTCCGGAATGAATCTTCAGAATTACGGTACTGTTCTTGTTACACTTGCCGATGAAGATAAAGAAGAAGCTCTTCCGCTTATTAAAAGATTTTATAATATGGGCTTTAACATTGAAGCAACAATCGGAACAGCCAATTTCCTTAAAGAACACGGAATAAGAACTAAAGTTCGTGGCAAAATCAGCGAAGGAAGCACAGAAATCCTTGATTCTATCCGTGCAGGATATGTAAGTTATGTAATAAATACCCGTGCAATTATGTCAGGTATACATTATGATGACGGTGTTGAAATCCGCAGATGCGCAACAGAAAATAATGTTACTATTTTCACTTCCCTTGATACTGTAAGAGTTCTTCTTGATGTTCTTGAAGAAACAACTCTTACTATTTCAACTATTGATTCTTAATCGGTGATAAAATGAAAGATTGTGTTTTTACCGTATGCGAAAATACGGCACTGAATAATAGTGTTTATAAAATAAAACTTTGCGGAGATGTAAGCCATATCACTTGTCCCGGTCAGTTTGTAAATATCAGGCTTAACGGATTTTATCTCAGAAGGCCTATTTCCGTATGTGATTATGATGATAATTCCCTTACACTGATTTATAAAGTTGTCGGTGGAGGAACAGAAAAATTAAGCTTATCATTGCCGGGGGAAAAACTTGAAATACTTGTCGGTCTCGGCAACGGATATGACACATCATTATCAGGTGAAAATCCTTTGCTGATTGGCGGAGGAGTAGGCGTACCTCCACTGTACAATCTTACTAAAAAGCTTATTCAACAGGGGAAAAAAGTTTCTGTTATTCTGGGCTTTAATACAAAAGATGAAATCTTTTTTGAAAATGAGTTCCGTTCAACAGGCGCAAATGTTACTGTTGCAACTGTTGACGGTTCATACGGTGTTAAAGGATTTGTGACCGATGCTTTTCCTGATAATTATTCGTATTTTTACACCTGTGGCCCTGAACCGATGTTGAAAGCTGTTTATAATAAAACCGTTACCGGCGGACAATTCAGCTTTGAAGAAAGAATGGGTTGCGGATTCGGTGCGTGTATGGGATGTTCATGCAAAACAATTACAGGTTATAAACGAATTTGCAAAGACGGACCCGTGCTTAAAAAGGAGGAAATATTATGGGAAAAATGAGCGTAAACCTTTGTGGTATTGAGCTTGATAATCCTGTGATTCCCGCTTCCGGAACTTTTGGTTTCGGGTACGAATTTGCAGAACTTTATGATATAAACTGCCTCGGAACATTTTCTTTCAAGGGAACAACCAAAGACCCGAGGTTCGGAAATCCGACTCCGAGAATAGCCGAATGTACATCAGGCATGATAAATGCCGTCGGACTTCAGAATCCAGGTGTAGAAAAAGTTATTTCCGTAGAATTACCGAAATTGAAAAAATGTTTTAATAAACCTGTAATGGCAAATGTAAGCGGATTTTCCGTTGAGGATTATGCCTATACATGTGAAAAGCTTGATAAAGAAGAACAGGTCGGCTGGCTTGAAGTAAATGTAAGCTGTCCCAATGTACATGGCGGCGGAATGAGCTTCGGAACAGAACCCGAAGCAGCTTCACAGGTTGTAAAAGCTGTAAAAGCTGTGACAAAGAAGCCTGTAATTGTTAAGCTCTCACCAAATGTTACAGATATTGTTTCAATAGCTGTTGCCTGCGAACAAGCCGGAGCAGACGGAATAAGCCTTATAAATACTCTTTTAGGCATGAGAATAAATCTTAAAACAGGAAAACCTGTTATTGCAAATAAAATGGGCGGATTTTCAGGACCTGCAATATTTCCCGTTGCTCTCAGAATGGTTTATCAGGTTTCAAATGCTGTTAATATTCCTGTTGTGGGAATGGGTGGAGTATCATCTGCAGAAGATGTTATTGAAATGATGCTTGCAGGCGCAACAGCGGTTGAAGTCGGTGCGGCAAATCTTGTTGACCCGTTTGCCTGTAAAAAAATTATTGATAATTTACCAATAGTTATGAAAAAATATTCTATAGAAAACCTTTCAGATATTATAGGAGGTGCACAATAATGGGAAAAGATGTAATTGTTGCCTGTGATTTTTCGAGTGCTGAAAAAGTTTTTGATTTTCTTGATAAATTCACAGAAAGAAAACCTTTTGTAAAAATCGGTATGGAGCTTTTTTATGCTGAAGGACCGTCAATAGTTAAAGAAATAAAAAAAAGAGGTCATAAAATTTTTCTTGACCTTAAACTTCACGATATTCCTAATACTGTAAAAAAATCAATGGCTGTTCTTTCAAATCTTGATGTAGATATATGCAATCTTCATGCAGGCGGAACCGTAAAGATGATGGAGGCAGCTCTTGAAGGACTTACACGAGAAGACGGAACAAGACCGCTTCTTATTGCTGTAACTCAGCTTACTTCTACCGACCAGGAAAGTATGGAGAAAGATTTGCTTATAAAAGAACCTATTGACAAGGTTGTAATGCATTATGCTTCAAATGCCGAAAAAGCAGGGCTTGACGGTGTTGTTTGTTCACCGCTTGAAGCTAAAAAGGTTCACGAAATCTGCGGTGATGATTTTCTTACGGTTACACCCGGTGTCAGATTTGCTGACGGGGATATTGGTGACCAGAAGCGTGTTATGACTCCTGCTCAGGCAAAAGAAATCGGTTCGGATTATATTGTTGTTGGCAGACCTATAACAGCGGCAGATGATCCTGTTGCCGCTTATAACAGATGCATAAAAGAATTTGTTGATTAAGGAGATAGCAAAATGAAAGAGATTATTGCAAAAGATTTACTTAAAATTAGAGCTGTGTTTTTCCGTCCGGAAGAACCTTTTACCTGGGCAAGCGGGATTAAAAGTCCTGTATATTGCGATAACCGACTTACTCTTACTGCTCCGGAGGTTCGTGACGATGTTGAAAACGGACTTGCAAAGCTTATAAAAGAAAATTATCCCGATGTTGAAGTTCTTATGGGAACATCAACGGCAGGAATTGCACATGCTGCAATTACGGCACATTTGATGAATTTGCCCATGGGTTATGTCCGCTCAGGTGCAAAAGACCACGGAAGACAGAATCAGATTGAAGGCAAGCTTGAAAAAGGTCAGAAGGTTGTTGTTGTTGAAGACCTTATTTCAACCGGCGGAAGTGTTATAGAAGTTGTTGATGTTCTCCGTCAGGCAGGTGCGGATGTTCTCGGCATTGTTTCAATATTCACATACGGAATGAAAAAAGGCGTTGAACGCCTTGCTGCTGCAAATGTTAAAAACATTTCGCTTACTAATTTTGATGTTATAGCTCAGGTTGCCGCTGATGAAGGATATATAAAACCTGAAGATGTAAAAAGACTTATTGCTTTTAGAAATAATCCCTCAGATGAAAGCTGGATTGGGGAGGACTGATGATGAGAAGTCTTATTGATATTCTTGATTTTTCAGTTGATGAACTTAATGATTTAATAAAAGTTGCCTGCGATATTATTGATAATCCTGATAAATATTCTCAAAAATGCAAAGGAAAGAAACTTGCGACTCTTTTCTTTGAACCGTCTACGAGAACAAGATTGAGCTTTGAAGCTGCAATGTATGAGCTCGGCGGAAATGTTATCGGATTTTCTGAAGCGAACAGCTCGTCGGCGGCTAAAGGCGAAAGTGTGGCAGATACGGCAAAGGTTATAAGCTGTTATGCCGATATTATTGCAATGCGTCATCCGAAAGAGGGTGCGGCTCTTGTTGCATCAAACAATGCTTCGGTTCCTGTTATTAACGCAGGTGACGGTGGTCATTGTCATCCTACTCAAACACTTGCCGACTTGCTTACAATTTACCGTGAAAAAGGTTCTTTTAATAATATTACTGTAGGTCTTTGCGGTGATTTGAAATTCGGAAGAACTGTTCATTCGCTTATAAACGCTCTTTCAAGGTATGAGGGAGTTAAGTTTGTTCTTATTTCACCTGATGAGCTTAAAGTTCCGAGCTATGTTAAAAAAGGTGTTTTACAGAAGAAAAATATCCCTTATATTCAGACAACTGACCTGGAGTCTGTTATGCCGGAGCTTGATATTCTTTATATGACAAGAGTTCAGCGTGAAAGATTTTTTAATGAAGAAGATTATTTAAGACTTAAAAACAGCTATATTTTAACTCCGGACAAGCTTAAAAACGCTAAACAGGACCTTTCAATTCTTCATCCTCTGCCCAGGGTGAACGAAATAAGCGTATCTGTTGATAATGACCCGAGAGCGTGTTATTTTAAGCAGGTTCTTAACGGAAAGTATATGCGAATGGCTCTTATTCTCAAACTTCTTGAGGAGGCTTCTAAATGAACATTGATTCAATTAACAACGGCTTTGTTATTGACCATATTAAAGCAGGCAGTTCAATGAGGCTTTACAAGCTTTTGAAACTTGATAATCTTGATGTTTCCGTAGCAATTATTAAAAATGTTGTCAGTAAGAAAAAGGGTAAAAAAGACATTATAAAAATTGATGCAGAAATTCCCCTTGATTTTGATGTTATCGGTTTTGTTGACCCTGAAGCTACTGTTAATGTTATTAAAAACGGAAAACTTGTTGAAAAAAAGTCAATAGATATGCCTGAAAAACTTGTTAATGTTATTAAATGCAAAAATCCCAGGTGTATAACATCCTGCGAACAGGAGCTTGACAATATTTTTGCTTTGACCGATAAAACAAATAAGATTTACCGTTGTATTTATTGTGAAACAAAAGCCTGAAAACACTTGACAAAAAAATATCATATTGGTATAATATCAAAAATATATATTCTCTGCCTTGTCTTTTTTGACAAGGCTTTAATACTAATCTTTTATGAAGGAGTTGCTTTTAATGCCCACATTTATCAATGAACCGTCACATACATTTAATGAATATCTTTTGATACCGGGTTATTCATCAAGTGAATGCATTCCGGCAAATGTTTCACTTAAAACACCGCTTGTTAAATTTAAAAAAGGTGAAGAACCTGCAATTTCCATGAATATTCCCCTTGTTTCTGCCATTATGCAGTCAGTATCAGGTGACAAACTTGCAGTTGCACTTGCTGTTGAAGGCGGCGTATCATTTATTTACGGTTCACAGTCAATCGAAGATGAAGCGGCAATGATAAAAAAAGCAAAAACATATAAAGCTGGATTTGTTAAAAGTGACTCAAATATTAAACCTGATGATACACTTGCCGATGTTATTGAACTTACAGCAAAAACAGGCCATTCAACGATAGCTGTTACCAGTGACGGAACAGCTGACGGTAAACTTATCGGTATTGTTACAAGCAGAGACTACCGTGTAAGCAGAATGTCTCCTGATTTAAAAGTTTCTGAGTTTATGACTCCTTTTGAAAAACTTATATGGGCTAAAGAAGGTATTACTCTTAAAGAAGCTAATAATATTATCTGGGAACATAAATTGAATTCATTACCTGTTGTTGATGATGACGGCAAACTTTGCTACATGGTTTTCAGAAAAGACTATGATATGCATAAAAAGAATCCTAACGAACTTCTTGATGCACACAAGCGTTATGTAGTTGGCGCAGGCATAAATACAAGAGATTATGCACAGCGTGTTCCTGCTTTGGTTGAGGCAGGTGCCGATGTTCTTTGCATTGATTCATCTGAAGGCTTTTCTGAATGGCAGAAGCTTACTATTCAGTGGATTCGTGAAAATTACGGTGACACTGTTAAAGTCGGCGCAGGCAATGTTGTTGATGCTGACGGATTCCGTTACCTGGCAGAATGCGGAGCTGACTTTATTAAGGTCGGTATCGGCGGCGGTTCAATCTGCATTACCCGTGAAACAAAGGGAATAGGCAGAGGTCAGGCAACTGCTCTTATTGAGGTTTGTGCTGAGAGAGACAGATATTTTGAAGAAACAGGTATTTATATCCCGGTATGCTCTGACGGTGGTATTGTTTATGACCATCACATGACACTTGCTCTTGCAATGGGTGCTGATTTTATTATGCTCGGCAGATATTTTGCACGGTTTGATGAAAGTCCCTCACAGAAAGTTTCAATCAGAGGAACTTATTATAAAGAATACTGGGGTGAAGGCAGTAACCGTGCCCGCAACTGACAGAGATATGATTTGGGCGGAGCTAAGAAGCTTTCTTTTGAAGAGGGTGTTGATTCTTATGTTCCTTATGCCGGCAAACTTAAAGATAATGTTGCAGTTTCTTTAAGCAAGGTTAAATCAACTATGTGCAACTGCGGTGCGCTTACTATTCCCGAACTTCAGAAAAAAGCTAAGCTTACACTTGTTTCTGCCACAAGTATTGTTGAAGGCGGAGCACACGATGTAATCAGAAAAGAAAACAGTGACCTTAAATAAATAATTTATAATTAAAAATGTAACCTCCGAAAAGTATTATTTATACTTACGGAGGTTATTGTTATTTTTGTATTATTTAATATTTTCAAGTCCCGCTGATTTAATAAGTGCGTCAACTTTATCTGTTCTTTCCCACGGAAGGTCAACATCAGTTCTTCCCATATGACCGTACGCTGCAATCTGTTTATAAATAGGTCTTCTGAGGTTTAATTTATCTATAATCGCCGCAGGTCTTAAATCAAAGTTTTCATTAACAATTTCAGCAAGAACTTCGTCGGCGATTACACCGGTACCGAATGTGTCAACCATAACAGATACGGGTTTAGCAACACCGATTGCATAAGCAAGCTGAATTTCGCACTTCTTAGCAAGCTTTGCAGCAATAATATTTTTTGCAATGTATCTGCAGGCGTATGCGGCTGAACGGTCAACCTTCGTCGGGTCTTTTCCGCTGAATGCTCCTCCGCCGTGACGGGAATATCCTCCGTATGTATCAACAATAATTTTTCTTCCGGTAAGGCCGCTGTCACCCTGAGGCCCGCCTGTAACAAATCTGCCTGTCGGATTGATGTAAATTTTTGTTTTATCATCAATAAGGTCGGCATCAATAATCGGATAAATAACATTTTTAATAATGTCTTCTCTTATTGTTTCAAGTTCAACATCAGCACTGTGCTGTGATGAAATAACAATAGTATCTATTCTGACAACTTCATCTTTATCGTTATATTCAACTGTTACCTGGGTTTTTCCGTCTGCTCTGAGGTAGGGGAGAGTACCGTCTTTTCTGACGCTTGTAAGTCTTAATGCAAGCTTATGTGCAAGTGAGATGGGCATTGGCATAAGTTCAGGTGTTTCGTCACAGGCGTAACCGAACATCATACCCTGATCACCGGCGCCGTGCTGATTATACGGATCATCTTTTCCCTGTTTTAACTCAAAAGATTTATTAACACCTAAAGCAATATCAGAAGACTGTTTATCAAGAACAGTCATAACAGCGCAGGTGTTGCCGTCAAAACCTTTTGAAGCATCATCATATCCGATATCGCATATTACTTTTCTTACAATAGAGTTAATATCAATCTGTGCTGTAGTTGATATTTCACCCATAACAAGAACCATACCTGTTGTGCAGCAGGTTTCGCAGGCAACTCTGCCCATGGGATCCTGCTTTAATATTTCATCAAGAACAGCATCGGAAATCTGGTCACATATTTTATCGGGATGACCGCAGGTAACTGATTCTGATGTAAATAAATGATTAGACATTTTAATAATCCTCCGTTTCACATAATTAAACCCCGTGGCGTGTGTAACCACGGGGTGTTACACCTTATTTCTCGGTTATAAACCGCAGGAATTAGCACCTTGCAAATGCAGGTTGCCGAGCTTCAAAGGGCCTGTCCCTCAGCTACTCTTAATAAGGAATTATTTACTTTACTGAATAATGATATACTAAATTATATATTTTGTCAATAGATTTATTTATTTACCTTTAAGAATTGGAGATATTTTTTTATAAATTATAAATGTAATTGCGGCATCAATCATTCCTTTTATAAAAGTGAACGGAATGTTAAATACAATCAATGCCTGCTTTAGTGATTTTACAGAAGGTATAATAAGTTTATATGCGTTAACGATTGCTTCCATCGGCATAAAGTTGGCATAAATAGGGTATGTGATGTAATAGTTTACCGGAAAGCTCACAACTGCCATTGCAAATGCGCCTGCTAAAGCACCAAGTAAAGCACTTGTTTTTGATTTTTTGTGTTTATAAATAATACCGGCAATGAAAACAAAAACTGCGCCTAAAATGAAATTCGCAAGTTCGCCGACTCCGAAAGAATTTGTATTTATAAGCTTTATCAGATTTTTAATCAAGCACACGACTACGCCCCAGGCGGGACCGAAAGCGTAAGCTGTTATTAAAGCGGGAAGCTCTGAAAAATCAAGTTTAATAAAACCCGGCATAACGGGTACACTTATTTCAAGGAACATAAGAGCCGCCGAAAGGGCAGACATAACAGCTGTAACTGTAATTTTTCTCATAATAGATTTATTCAATAATATCACTCCGTAAAAAAATCCCCGTACAAAAAATGTACGGGGCATTTGATTGAATAATAATCTTCTTTCATCCGGACTTTGACCGTCGGCACCGGATTCACACCGGTTCAGCTATTGCTCGCGGGCTTATGTAAAAAACAAATACCGCCGGTAGGGATTTTCACCCTGCCCCGAAGACATATATATTATATCAATTTTAATAATTTTTGTCAACACATGTCATACTTCTTCAAACGGTGTTGACATTTTATCTGTTTTAACCTCAGTCGGCGAACGGTCAACAGAGGTTCTGTAAACACTTAATACAAGACCGATTAAAAGATAAATACACAGGTTTGCTGAACCTCCGGCACTTAAAAACGGAAGTGTTATTCCGATAACAGGTAATAGTTGGAGGCACATGCCGATGTTAATTATCGTTTGAGCAGCAATAATTAAAGCCACACTGTAGCATATAAGTCTGCCTAAATTGTTTTGAGCTTTTTTTCCTATTGATATAATCTTAAAAACAAGTAAGAATATAAAAACAAGAAGCAATATGCAACCGACAAATCCTAATTCCTCACCGACTACCGAAAAAATCATATCATTCTGATTTTCAGGAACAATATGCGATTGAGTATAAGCTCCGTTAAAAAGACCTTGACCTGTTAATTTGCCAGCACCGATTGCATTGAGTCCCTGCTGTTGTTGATAAATAACAGCTTTATATGTTGAGTCTGTAAGCTGAGATGGATTATATACTGCAAGAAAACGCTGTTTCTGAAAATCTGACAAAAATTTTGACCATATTATCGGTGCAAGTATTCCTACAGCGCCTGCTCCGATAAGAAAATACCTGAGCTGAACACCGGCAAGGAACATTAGTCCTATTGCCATTACCATAAATACAAGTGCTGAACCAAGGTCACCTGTAAGAATAACAAGACTTATAACAAATAGTGCGTGAATACCGAGATAAAAAATATTCTTTATATTTGTAATATCATCTTTAACATTGTCAAGGTGAACACAAAAGGTTATTGTAAACCCGAATTTTAGAAGTTCAGAAGGTTGAAAATAGAAACTGCCGAGTTTAATCCATGAAATAGCGTCGTCACGACCGCTTGGTGAACTGCCTATTACAAAAAGCGATAGCATCAGAATAAGACACACCAACCCTATAACCGGCCATAATCCTGCTATAAATTCATGTTCAAATAAAGAAATAATAAATCCGCATACTAATCCTGCGCAAATAGCTATCACCATCGCAAGAACATTTCTTGAAATTTTTTGTCCGTCACTAAGTTCATATTGTGTTGCACTGTGAACAAGAATTACGCCGAATGCAGATAAAGCTATACACATCAGCAAAACAGTTTTATTTGTTTCTTTAATTATTATACTTACTTTATTAAAAAAGGTTCGCAGCCTGTTTCCTCCTGTAACGGAAATTTATATTTTATATATTATAATCTAAAAATAATATAATTTCAAGTTGAAATAAGTTGAAAATATTATAATATTGTGATATAATACAAAAAGTTTAGATGGATTTTTATATGTTTCGGAGGTGTTTTTTTGCAGAGGTTTATTACTGATTGCCCTGACGAAACTGTGCATCTCGGTGTTGAAATTGGCAAAAATCTTTCTAAAGGTGATATTGTTGCGATGTTCGGCTCAATGGGTATGGGCAAAACCGCTTTTACTCACGGTATTGCTCAGGGGCTTGGCATTGACCCGAAATTAGTGAGCAGTCCCACATTTGCTCTTGTTCATGAATATTCAGGCAAAAGAAATACCCTTTATCATTTTGATATGTACAGAATTGATTCATGGGACGATTTATATTCAACAGGATTTTTTGATTACCTTGATTCTGACGGTATTCTTGCTGTTGAATGGAGTGAAAACATAGAAAACGCTTTGCCTGAAAATACAATTAAGGTTTATTTTGAAAAAGGTGAAAGTGATTCACAAAGAGTGATAACTGTTTACGGAGGTGTAGATTTTGATAATTCTCGGGATTGACAGCTCAGCAAAATCTGCAAGTTCCGCCGTTGTTGACGACGGGCATCTTTTAAGCGAAGTTTTTGTTAATAACGGTTATACTCACAGTAAAACATTGATGAATGTTATTGACGATTCAATTAAGCTTGCAGGTGTTGATTTATCTGATATTGACCTTATTGCCTGTGTTAACGGTCCAGGTTCTTTTACAGGCATAAGAATTGGCGTATCCTGCGCAAAAGGCATTGCATTCACCGGTAATATAAAATGTGCAGGCATTTCAACACTTGAAGCTATGGCATATAATGCGCTTTTTCTTGACGGATATATCTGCGGGGTAATGGATGCAAGATGTTCTCAGGTTTATACTGCAATTTTCAAGTGTAAAGACGGAGTGTTATCAAGAATTACAGAAGATAAAGCTGTTGGAATTGATGATTTAATTTCTGAATTAGAAAAGTATAATGAAAAAGTTTATCTTTTCGGTGACGGAGCTCATCTTATTAAAGCCAAGTCAGACAATCCTCTTTTTATTCTTACACCTGAAAATATCAGGTATCAGAGAGCTTGCGGAGCAGCTTTTGCAGCTGCAAATAAAGAAGATTATATTTTTTCAGATGAACTTGTTCCCGTATATTTAAGATTGCCTCAGGCAGAACGGGAACTAAAAAATAAATTAAAAGGTGATAAAAAATGAAAATTGCTTTAGGTGCCGATCATGGCGGATATGAATTGAAAGAAGCTATTAAACAGCATCTTAATGAAAAAGGTTATGAGACGGTTGACTTCGGAACAGACAGTACTGCTTCTGTTGATTATGCTTATTTTGGTGAAAAAGTCGGCGAATATGTTGTAAAAGAGGGAATACTTGGTATTCTTTGCTGCGGCACCGGTATCGGAATAAGTCTTGCAGCAAATAAAGTTAACGGCGTCAGAGCCGCCTGTTGTTCTGATTATTTCAGTGCTGAAAAAACAAGAGCGCATAATAATGCTAATATTCTCTGTCTCGGAGGCAGAGTTATCGGCGTCGGTCTTGCGCTTGAACTTGTTGATGTATTTCTTTCAACTGAGTTTGAAGGCGGAAGACATCAGCGCAGAATTGACCAGATAACTGCGATTGAAAATAAACAAAAACAAAAGTAATAACGAGGTAATATATAATGAGTACAGTTACTATTACCAATCATCCGCTTATTCAGCATAAACTTTCAGTTTTACGGAGAAAAGAAACAAGTTCAAAAGATTTTCGAACATTGATAAGTGAAATCTCAATGCTTCTTTGTTACGAAGCAACAAGAAATCTTGCACTTTGCGATATTGAAATAGAAACTCCTATCTGTAAAATGACCGCCAAAACTATTGACGGTAAAAAACTTACGGTTGTTCCCATTCTTCGAGCAGGTCTCGGTATGGTTGACGGTCTTCTCAAAATTATTCCTTCTGCAAGAGTGGGGCATATTGGTCTTTACCGTGATGAAAAAACTCTTAAACCTGTTGAATATTACTGCAAATTACCTGATGATATTTATGACAGAGATGTTTTTATTGTTGACCCTATGCTTGCAACTGGGGGTTCAGCGATTGATGCTGTTTCTCAGATTAAATTAAGGAATCCTCGTTCAATTAAAATGATTTGTATTATCAGTGCTCCCGAGGGGGTAAAGGCTCTTCAGGAAGCTCATCCTGATGTTGATATTTTCTGTGCCGCTATGGACGAGAAGCTCAATGAAAACGGTTATATTGTTCCCGGTCTCGGAGATGCAGGTGACAGAATTTTCGGTACAAAATAATAACCCGAATACTAAAAGCTGAGAATTTTTATTTATTCTCAGCTTTTTTGATATCATATTCTGTTTTTACAGGTGGGTTTTTGCTGTAATCTGTTGTTTTTATAAGATTAAATTCTGAATCATAAACTGATTCTTTTACTATTTTATCTCCTTTGTAAGTATATTTTGTTATTTTACATACCAAACCGTTTTTATTAAAATCTTTAATCTGATAAATCTGTTTATTTTTATAATATGTTGTAACTTTTACTGTTTTTCCTTCTGATGAATACTGATTTATATTTTTTATTTCATAATCAGAGTAGTAGTCATATATTATATAACCGCTTTCTTTACCGTCATTATATAAATATTCTTTTTTTATCTTACCATTATTTAAATATATTATATGAGAGATTATTTTATTTTTTGAATTATATACCGTTTTTTCAGATATTCTTTTATATTTATCATAAAATGTATCACATATTTGATGATTTATTTTATTATCTTCCTGAACAGAAATCAGTCTCCCATTTATATCGTATGAATAACTGTACTCGTATTCTTCAATTATTTTTTTATCGGAAGAGTATCTTGTTTTCTTTATAATTTCATTTTTATCGTTAAATTCATTTATATAATATGTTTCAGTACCGTCTGATAAATTTTCTCCTTTAACTTTTTCTTTTTTAATATTATTATTTTCGCAACAGCATAATATCAGCGCAAGAAATACGGTTAATAACGCACAGAATACTTTTTTCACAAAAACGCTCCTTTTTATTGCAAAATTATCTTAAATAGTATAAAATAAACATTATTGGGGGTGATGTTATAAAAATTCCTGAATCAGTATATCAAAGAATTGATTATTACTGTGAAAGATTGAAAAATTATCCTGAAATATCTGCACTTTACAGAAATTGTTATCCTAATACTTTAGAAACAACAATGAAACAGATTGATGACGGTTCATATTTTGTTTTAACTGGCGATATTCCTGCTATGTGGCTTCGTGATTCTACTGCACAGGTTTCTCATTATATTCCGTTGGCAGCGGAAGATGTAGAAATCAGAAATATCATTAAAGGTGTTATTAAAACCCAGTTTAAGTATATTCTCATAGATTCTTATGCAAATGCTTTTAATGAAATGCCAGATTCAAAAGGTCATATTGACGATATTCCTGAAAACGGGCCATGGGTATTTGAAAGAAAATATGAAATTGATTCGTTATGTTATCCAGTAAGGCTTATATATAAGTATTGGAAAGCAACGGGTGACAGAACTGTTTTTGATAATAATTTTTCTATTGCAGCAGAAAAAATTGTTAATCAGTTTATTACAGAACAAAGGCATTTTGAAAATTCTGAATATCGCTTTACAAGATTAGGATGTTCATGGCAGGATACGATTCACAATAACGGTATGGGTATGCCCGTCAGCTACACCGGAATGACCTGGTCGGGATTCAGGCCAAGCGATGATGCCTGCGTTTTCGGTTATCTTATTCCGTCAAATATGTTTGCAGTTGTTATACTCGAATATATTATTGAAATATTTTCCGAAGTTTATTCTGATAAAACAGATTTAATCTTGAAATGTACAAGATTAAAGAATGAAATAAACAACGGAATTATAAATTACGGTACTTATGACCACCCTGAATTCGGTACAATATACGCTTGCGAAACTGACGGTATGGGAAATAAACGACTGTTTGATGATGCAAATGTTCCCAGCCTGTTGTCAATGCCTTACCTTGGATACTGCGATAAAAATGATAAAATGTATAAACGCACAAGAGCTTTTATTTTAAGTGATAAAAATCCGTACTATTATAAAGGTAAATGTGCCAGGGGAGTAGGCAGTCCTCATACACCGGAAGGATATATATGGCATATTGCATTATCAATGCAGGGATTGACTTCGGATAACGAGGAAGAAATAAAAGATGTTTTGAAAATGCTTTGTGAAACAGACGGGGGTACCGGGTATATGCACG
Organism: Acutalibacteraceae bacterium; assembly: GCA_045628495.1. GTDB lineage: Bacteria > Bacillota > Clostridia > Oscillospirales > Acutalibacteraceae > CAG-488. The sequence goes on along the minus strand of JAZQPL010000081.1, from coordinate 1,854 downwards.
AAGGATTTAACGCCGATAACCATTTTGAATTTACACGAAAATGGTTTGCATGGTCAAATTCTCTTTTTGCCGAGTTTGTTGAGTTTGCAGTTGACAATAAAATAATATGAGGTGAAATTTATGGAAAACAATAAAAAACATATCTTAAATCTTATTACAAAAATAATGACAGTTCTTTTATGCTTAACACTTATTGCAGGTTGTGTAAGTAATATCAGAACAGGCGGTAAACCTTTATCAGATAAGTCTGAGACACAACAGACAGAACAGACAACAAAACCTGCAAAAAAAGGTTCAACAAAAGCAAACCTCGTTTGTGCCGGTGATAATTTAATTCATCTTGCTATTCTTAATGAAGCAAAGTCACGGGCAAAAGACGGAACATTTGATTTTACTTATGCTTATGAAAATATTAAGGATATTATTTCTGGAGCCGACCTTGCATTCTTAAATCAGGAAGTAGCTATTGTTCCGTCAAAAGCAGTTTCTTCTTATCCGCTGTTTAATTCCCCACCACAGCTTCTTGACCATATGATTGATATAGGATTTGATGTTTTTAATCAAAGCACAAATCACATACTTGATATGGGAATTGACGGCACAATGGAGGATTTAAAGCTGTTTGAGTCAAAGGATAATATTATTCTTACAGGTCTTTACAAAACTTGGGACGATATGTTTAAGCCTGAAACAATTGTAAGAAATGACATTACTTTTTCATTTTGCGGCTTTACCCAGTATCTTAACGGTTTGACAGTTCCCACTGATTCTGATTTAGGTCTTGTTTATCTTACAGATACCCGCCATACAGAAGATGAACTTTATTCAACTATGGAGAAAATGATTCAGGAAAATAAGAAAGCATCTGATATCTGCTGTGTTTCAATGCACTGGATGATTGAAGATGTCACAACACCAACAGAACCTCAAAGAGCCATTGCTGAAAAGCTTGCCAATTACGGCGCAGATATTATTATCGGAACAGGACCTCATGTATTACAGCCCATTGAATATATTACAAGAACAGACGGTTCAAAAGCACTTGTAATATGGTCTCTTGGTAATTTTATTTCAACACAGGCAAACTTCCCGAATGTTCTTGGCGGTATTGCAGATGTAACAGTTGAAAAAAATTATGAAACAGGAAAAACAACTGTCAGTGATGTAGGCTTTATTCCAACACTTGCTCATTATGAATACGGTAAAACTAATGTAAGAATCATGCCGTTTTCAAAATATACCAATGAACTTGCTCTTGCTCACGGTTCAGGAAATCTTACATATGATAGTGTAGATAAATATTACAAAGAAATGTTCGGAGATTATTTGAAAAAATAAATCTATTTCAGAATTGTTTTTATATTAGTTTTCATAACAGCTATATAAAATTAAATTTGTCAAATAAATAAGGAAACAAATAATAATTTACGAAAAAAGTATTGAATTAGTTTGGTTTATCAGTTTAATTGTTGTTGGGATTGCAACTGTTATTTTGAATGGTTCAAAAATTGTCGGCATTGATATTTACCATAATAAGAAAAGCAAAAAAGTCATGACTTTTTATATTCAACTCCTGACAAATCTCTGTTTATATGTCAAAAAAATACGGCAGGAATTCCTGCCGTATTTTTATATGCTGATATTAATTATGGTTCTTTGTCAATAGTTGGGGTAAAAAACCATGAAAAGGAAATAGACTAACAACGGTAGCACCGAAAGTTGCTGCCGTTAATTTATGAAAACATATGTAAAATGCGTTTTCTGAATCTGTTAAAATTGCGATAACCGTAAGCATTTCTTTTAAGAACTTTGATTTTGTTATTGCAGCCTTCAGTAAAACCGTTTGTATATGGA
>JAZQPL010000080.1:0-8289 GCA_045628495.1 Acutalibacteraceae bacterium | reverse complement strand
CACGAACGGTCAAAGGACAAGGTAAAGCGTTTTTTACTTCGCCGTGAACTCTCATAGGAGTCGGAAGTGCTTTATACATATCGTGGTTTTGTGATTTTAGAATCTTTCCAACTTCATTCGGAACTTCGTCTGCAATGATTTTGCCACTATCCATAACAATAACTCTGTCAGCTAACGGAAAAGCATCTTCCAAGCGATGCTCGGTGAGAATAACGGTTGTGCCAAGCTCACGGTTAATTTTTTCTAAAGTTTTTAAAAATTCACCTGCAGCTATCGGATCAAGCTGACTTGTAGGCTCGTCGAGAATCAACACAGACGGTTGCATAGCCATAACAGATGCAAGGTTTAACAGTTGCTTTTGACCGCCTGAAAGCTCTGTTACTTTTTTATAAAACCAAGTCTGTATTCCGAAGAACGAAGCCATTTCGGATACTCTTGTTCTGATTTCAGTTTGTTTGTACCCAAGGCTCTCTAAACCAAATGCAAGCTCATGCCATACCTTATCGGTTACAATCTGCAAATCAGGGTTCTGCATTACAAAACCGACTTTTTCCGCACTTTCACGAAGAGTTAAATCGTCAGCATCTTTTTCATCAATAAATATTTGCCCTGTTTTTTCCCCGTGTGGCGCAAGCTCTTTTTTTAATTGTTTTAAAAGTGTTGTTTTTCCGCATCCGCTTTTCCCGCAAAGAAGAATAAATTCCCCGCTTTTCACACTTATTGAAACATCATCAACTGATTTTTTATCTGAAAGAGGATATGAAAAGCTTAGATTTTCGATTTTAATCTGTTCCATTTTATATCCTCCTTTATATCAATAATAATCGGTAAAAAGCACAAAACCGTAAAAGCCGCAAGAGTGATTATTCCCAACGCCGATATCGGATTGACTGTTAAATTAAGCTCATTTACATAGTATGTTTTTCCGAAATCGGCAGAAGGGTTAATAATTATATACGGATTATAAACACAGTAAAGAGATTTTGAAGCATACCCTGTCGCCAAAATCACATCAAGCAAAAGCATTAAAACAACAGCAGCAATATCTTTTCTGCTCCATCTGAATTTCCCGTAGCTTTTTCTTCCTCTTAATCCGTATCCTCTTGACCGCATTGAATCGGAAGTTTCAACTGCGTTTTCGAGCGACCATGTAATCAAGGTTGAAATAATCCTGCCGCCGTTTTTTATTCTTTGAATTATATTGCCCGATTTATAATCTTTACCGATACCTTTTTGGGCTTCGGCTATTATTTTCAACCTGTTTGTGTACATGGGAACAAATCTCAACGCCATTGAAATAACCAGCGCACACGAAGGTAAAGCCTTGCCGAAAACAAGCATAAACTTATCTGCCGTAACAATCTCGTTATAACATAAAAACCACACAATTACCGTTACGGTTAAAATGCCAAGCACAAAGCCGTAAACAAGTGATTCAAGCGTAAGTCTGTTCCCGTCAGGCAGAATAAGCAAAGGGGTTATTCCGTAATGGGCAAACAATCCGTTAACAATCACTACAAAAGAGAGCATGGGAAAAAGAAAAATCAAAAATGATTCAGCTGACTTTTTTCCGCACAGTCTGAAATAATATATAACGGCGGAAACAAAAAACACAGCAAGGGTAACAGGGTGCTTAAAAAGAAGCCCGAACACTGCAATGCTACCGAAAAATATTAAATTTGCAACCGGGTGATACCCTTTAAAACCGATTTCCATATAATTTTACCTGAATATATTTTTGAAAAAATTTTTCAATGAATTGATAAATCTGATAAACCAACTTTCTTTACGCTGTTCTTTATTGCCTATTGCAAAAATGTATCCCGAATCATTTTTATAAAAAAGTGTTCCGTTTTCATCGCAAACAATATTGCTTAAAGAATAATTTGCCTTATCAGAATCCGGTGTGAACAATTCAGATTTTACAGCTTTAGTCTGATTTGTCGAATCTGTATAAACCGTTATGCCCCCCAGAGGTGCGTTGTAGGTTGTATAGATATAAACTTTACCTGTATCTTTAAAGTATGCGTCGCTGAGAAGCACAGCATTCTGCGGATAACCGTTTGCCGGAGCTGAATAAATAACAGACATTTTCTTTGCATCAATTACTTTCATACTGCTTTCTTTCGCCGATTTCCCCTGAACGCCTACATAAATTCTGCCGTTATAAATAACAGGTGTTGAAGTAGAAGCTCCGCCGAGGGAAAGCTTTTTAAGGCTGCCCGCATCCAATATACCGTTGTTGATTTCCACGCTGTAAAGGAAACCTGCTTTTGTAACAAAGTAAGCGGCATTGCCGTTCATTGTAATGCCTGAACGCAGGTCGCCCATAATCGAAATATAGTCATTCAGCTTTCCGTTTGATTTATTAAGACTCAGCAGTTTTGCATTTTTGTTTGCGTAAACCGTACCGTCATCTGTACCGACAATAACGCAGTCTCCGCTGAATGTACAGCCTGCCCAGTAAAAACCTCCGAGACTTTTATAAACCCATTTGGCACTTTTGCTCTCATCTGTCTTCTTTTTGTTTTCATCTTTAACATCTATACAGATAAAATTTGCGTAAACATCCTCATCGTTCCAGAAGCCTGTATAAATACAGCCGTCTGAATAAACAATCGGGCTTAATGACTGACCGCCAAGCTTGTCCCTGTAAATCCAAAGGGATTTCAGTGTTTTATAGTCAAACGCCTGTATTGTTCCATTATCAAGAGGACAGTATATTACACCGTCTGCATAGGTTGGCGATGTATAACCGAAGTTTGGAATATCAGCCATTTCAGCCTGCTTTACTGTTTTACCGTTTTTTGCGTTCAGTTTGTAAAGAGTGTTTTTGCTCATTACAATAACCGTATCATCAACAACCGTCATTGTACTCGGAGCATCTTTATATGACGAGCCAAACTGTCTGCACCATAAAAGCTGTGTGCTATCCCAAGAAACAGGTGTAGAGAATGATGTAACATTACTGTCAGAAACATATAATGCAAAACAGTTAACAGGCGATAAAGACAAAATAACGGTAAGTATTACCAACAAAAATTTTTTCATAACCTTCATATTAAATCATCCTTTTTTACAAATCCATCCGAAATGAAAATCAAGGAACTTCAGGAAAATATTATTTATAATACTCCATATATATTTTACCCAACCCAACAAAGAGTCGGGTTTGACATTCTGAGGAGCATTAACAATTACAGTAGAATAAGGCGTTATTATCGGACTTTCGTCTTTTGTCTTCCCCTCGGCAAAAATAATATATTCACCCTCTTTTGTGAATGAAATATCCCCATTGCCGTTTTTATCAGTAGTGCCTAAAAGCACTTTTTCACCATTGATATATGTATAAATATTTATGTCTTCAAGAGCTTCGGCATAGTTGTCAAGTATGGTCTGCCATTCATTTATACCGTAGTACACAGCGCAGTAGCCGTTGAGATTTACTGTAAGCGTATCTTCTGCATTTACTGTGTATTCGTTACAGTCAAACCAAGAATAATAATCCGACCAGAACTTTGTATCCTGATAGAAGAAATATGATATGTCATCACCGTCTTTAACCTGTGCAGTGTCGCAGGCATAACTTGTACAACCATAAAAATCGGGATTATAAATTCCGTCATTGGGCATAACACCGTTTACAATAAAGCCGGTCGATGCCGCATTCTGTGAGAAAGCCTTTGTGATGAAGCCTGAATTCATAACAAGATAGTTTTCGGGATTTGATATAAACCATTCACCGTATAATTTTTCGTGAGCCGCAACAATAACATCAAACACAGTTACCCCATCAATTTCAATGCCGTTATGGTCTTTTTCTGCTGTTTCATAACCGAATTTTTCGGCTGTACCGCTTTTAACACAAAGCACATACTTTTGAAATGCCATATCATTTCCGCATACAGAAAAAGTAACATTCACCGTATCAGAAGTATAATTTACCGCAGTCAGTTGCTGATTCTCTGCAAAAATAATAACAGCCGTTGAGTTTGTCAGCATCAGCACAGCCAGCATGATACTGAGAATTTTCTTTGTTTTCATAAACATTTCCTTTCATCTTCCGTATCACTCCCGGCAGTTTTAAGTTCTTTTCTGCGTTCTCTTGAACGCTGATGTTTCAGTCTGTTTTTCTCTTTCCGTTCTTCCTTTTTTGACTCTTTAAGCCCTGCCGCTTCAAGAGCCCACGGCCAAGGCCCGAAAAATCCTTTAATGCGGTTCACATCATCATTTGAAAAATCAGATTTTTTCGGTAATCTGCCCTCTTTTTCGGCAACACACTGTAAAAGCTTAATATAATATTCTTTTGTCTTTTCCATAAATACTGCCTCCAAAAAGCAAAAAATAAACGCCCCCGTAAAAACGAGGGCGCAAAACTGCAGACCGAATCCCATAAAGGAAACAGACGATAACAACCTTCTTGCCCAAAGTGTTTACGATTATTTTTGAGCTATCAGGTCTTCCGGCTTCGTGATAAACATCACTCACGGTAATGGCTGTTGCGACGGATTTTCACCGAACTTCCCACTGATGGCTACAGGTAAATCTTACTACTTTTATATATAGTTGTCAAGATAATTATCCGCAAATGATTTAAGCTGAATAATGTATTTATTATTATCAGACTAAAAACTAATAGTTATTAAATATTAAAAACCTCTTGAAGCAGAACAAAGAAATGTGATAAAATATTTACGAAATTGAATAAAACTTCTGAAAACAATAACCATTTTTCGCTTTTATTCGTATAAATAAGTGTAAAGAAATGGAAGAAGGGAAAAAAATGAGTGACAAAACAGAAATCAACTCCCTGAATGATGAGGAAATAAAAAAGATATCCGGAGGTCAGCAAACCTGCGGAGAATATTCCTCTGCAGGTTTTCCGCAGTCTGATGCTATTAGCCCTACTGCTACGAAATCGTGGTTCAGCACAGCCGACCAAGCAGCATTGTGTGATAAGTAAGTTTTCTCATTTTCTCGGCATAGAAACATAACGGTAAAAAATATTTATAAGGAGCAAATATTATGGCGGATAAACAGTTTGAATTTAATGAGAAAAATCTGGAGCAAATCAGCGGCGGCACTGAATCCGATTATCCCTCAAATACGCCGGAAATCGGGTGGAACCCAAACCCCGATAATGAATGGAAAGAAGAAATAGAAGCAACAAATGCAGGCAAATATCAACTGTATTACAAATAAATGTTTTCCTCATTCATATATGTAAATGTAAAAGAATGAAAGGAGTCTTAAAAATGAGTGATAATAATAAAAAGCTTAAGGCTGATGAAAAGGATTTAGAGCAGGTAGTCGGCGGGCGCCATAATGTAAGAAGTCCTCTCAGCAGCACCGTTATGGGCACCAATAAAATCACACTGACGGGTTTTCAGCCCCAAACTCCGGGAGTTTTTATATCTGCGAGCGTGTGTAAGTATTCTCCCTGCCAAGGTTCAGACTGTCCCTCTTACGACCTCTGCAACGACTGCAAAAAGCAATAACACTATCTCGGCTTCAAGTTAAAAAGCAATTACGAAAAACTGACAGAACAGAAAAGGTTTTAATGAAAACCAAAATTTCCGGCTAAAAAATGAAAGGAGTTTTACAGTGAAAAAAGAAGATATAAAATCTGAACTTTGCGAAACAGATTTGCAGCAAGTCAGTGGCGGTACTGTACATGAAGAAAATAAAGCCGTAATTAAAGGAACTACTGCCCCAATAGACACAATTACAGATACAATCGAATACGAAAGTAAAACATACTGATGTATATTCTGTAACGGCAACTGCAATAATTCATTAAACTATGGCGAAAATCCATTGTAAAAAACTTTTAATCAGAAAGGAAGAAACAAGATGAAAAAACTTATTTCCGTTTTACTTGCATTGATACTTATGGCAATTATGGTTCTTCCGTGTTTTGCTGCGCAAAATGTCTCACCGGTTACGCTGAAAATTGACGGCTTTGAAGACAGGGAAGTAATATCCTTCAACTATGAATTTGGCAGAAGTGCTGACATTGAAGGGCAGCCGGCAGGTATTCCGAAGGCAAATTCTTTTGTGATTCGTGTTAAGGGAATGAACGACGATAACAATAAACTGTTTGCCTGGTCTTTATCAGACGATCAGCCGAAAGACCTGACGCTCGATTTCATAAACACAGTTGACGGAAATGATATGAAAAGAATCAGTCTCAAAAACACTTACTGTATCCGTTATACCGAGTATTGGAACCAGGACGGCACATATTATGAAGAAATTGAAGTTGTGGCACAGGAATTCAGAAACGGTCAGGCTTTTCACATGAGAAATTGGAAATAACGACATTGTGAATAAACGGAGGAATAAAAATGAAAAAATCGATTATTAAACGAAGCTTTATTCTGGTTTTTGTTCTTTATATGGTGTCTGTTATGGCAATTTCAGTTTCGGCGGCATCATCTAAAGCAAAACTCTATGTGCAAGATTATAAAACACGGGAAATCATCAGTTATACATATTCAATAACACACGACACAAATTCTGACGATCAATTAACAGGCCCCGTTAAAGGCGGCACGATTACTATTGAAGTCAAAGCGTGTAATGACGGTAACTCTGAATTGCTTGAGTGGATGTTGAATAACAATTTGATGAAAAACGGCGAAATTGTTGTTTTTGAGCCCTCAACAGATAAAGTGATGAAGAAAATTATATTTAAAGATGCTTATTGCATCAATTACAAAGAAGGCAGAACAGAAGGAAAAGCACACACGGAAATCATCACTATTTCCTGTCGTGTTCTCAACATCGGAAATGCTTCTCTTGAGAAAAATTGGGAGACAGAAGATCCGACCGGTTCCGTATTTTCCATTGGTAATCTGTGTATTATTATCGGTGTGGCAGTAATTGCCGTCGGCGGTATTACTGCACTTGTAATTGTAAAAAAGAAAAAGAAGCATATAACCGAGTAAGTTATATTTAAATATCTTATGGCGAAAACATTTCGCCGCTACACTAAAAATAAATCCGAACTATTCTTCGACTTGGAAGATATAGTTCGGATTTTTATTTTCGGATTATTGTACGGTATTAACAGAACCCGTCATTTCCGACATAAATTTCGGTTGAACAGCCGGCTTTCACAGATGACAATTACACCGGTATGTTATTGTATTTACAAATCCACTGTTTCAATATTGAGATTTCTGCAGGTCAGGTTCATTTTAGAAATCGCATACTGCGTAAAATGCGTTTTTCGGCATACTGTTTCTGTCAAACAGAAGCTCATGCCTGTAATATTTCTCACCGTCGGCAGTTTTCTGAGGGCGTTCATCATTGATTCCCCAGAATGTTACGCTTGAAATTTTGTCTTTATTTTTGCGCAGTACCTCAAACATCTTGCTTAATTTCTTTGACTGGAGCAGCTCAACATTTCTCGGAAGTGTTTCAAAAATATCATTCTTGTTTGCATCTATTCGCATATCGCACTCGGTTATCTGAATGTCAACACCTATCTCATAAAGCTTATCAATAACTTTCTGAAGACGACGGGGAGTTTCATTGATTTCCCATAAGTTCCAATGGCTTTGAATGCCCACCCCATGAATCGGCACACCTTCATTTACCCACTTTTCAACATATTCAAGTAAATAATCCTGCTTTTTCTGTTTTTTAAGAACGGTGGTTTCATTGACGCACAGCACCGCAGTGGGATCAGCTTCGTGAGCATACTCAAACGCTTTTGTAATATATTCCTCACCGCAAATCGTCAAAAAATCATTGTGCTTGAATGCGCCGTCTTTTTTGTCATAGCCGAAAGGCTCATTCACAACATCCCAAACATGAACAACATCCTTATATCGTGTCACAACCGTTGTTATGTAATCGTGCATTCTCTCAAGCAAAATCTCTTTGCTGACAAGGTTTCCGTCGCTGTCCTTTGTCATCCAGCTTCCCAGATATCCCCAAACAAGGCAGTGACCACGAAGTTTGAGTCCGTTCCTGCGGCAAAAATCGGCAATAGTATCAGCTTCACTGAAATTCCATACGCCCTCAGAAGGATTCAGAACAACCTGTTTAAACGCATTTTCGGCAGTCAGAGATGAAAAGTTTTTCAGCAAAAATGCGGAAATTTCGGCACTGTTGCAGTGCCATCCGCCGACAGCCGCTCCGATATCAAAATAATCGGCATAGTAATCCTTGAATCCTTTGTAATTTTCGTCACCGAGTTTATCGGAATAATCATAATTTGACAACGGGTCAAAGGTTAAAAAGGAAAAAACAGCGAGCAAAAAGCTCAGAATTTTAGTA
>JAZQPL010000079.1:0-27253 GCA_045628495.1 Acutalibacteraceae bacterium | reverse complement strand
CCGACTTGTCGTTTATTCGGCTCTTCCTTTTTTTCGCATAAAAATATGCACCTCTGAAAGCTGTCTGACTTTTGGGGTGCATATCAAATAAAACGGTGCGTTTTTTAGATTTTAATCTTCAAAGCTTCCTTTGTAAACCGAATCAATAATTCTCGGCAGCTGGTCAAAAGCCACAACGCCCAGCGGTTCAAGTACACCGGGGAAATGCTGGTCAACATCAAGTGCCAGATACTCTGCCATACTTTCAATAGGAAGTTTGCTTGACGGTGCAAATGAAACATTTTTTCCGTTTTTATCAAATTTAAAATCAATCGTCCTTCTGCAAACCGATTCAATAGGTCTCATATTTATCCGTAAAATATTTTTATCAATCCACGCAGCCGTGCTGAATGCGGTAAAATCCATATCAGCAAGTCTTATGGAAGAAGTTCTGTACTTACCGTCCATACCGCATACAATAGTATTATGTTCTTCTCCCTCATCCCATGTCATAATGCACTCATTTTCGGTAAAATCAAACTGAACATTATTTATGTTGCCTGCTTTTTTTGCCGACATATAAACTGTGGGAAGCGGAAGCATACTTACGGGGAAACCGGCTGTTGAAAGAACAAGATTTTTCCTGAATTTAATATTTCTGCCCGCAATTTCTTTTTCCAGAGGGCTTCGTTCTTCTTCAAAAGCAATGTCATCAAGGGGCTCAAAGCCTATCTTGCCGTCATATTTCGGCTCACTGTCAGGCTCAATAAACAAATCGTCAATATGACGCCACAAACAGTCACGGGTTTTCTGCCCGTCAATCTCACCGCCGGTTAATATAATAGAAGCATCTGTATCTTTAAATATAAAACCGAACTGAGAGAACATACCGTCCATTCTGTAAGCCGAAGCTCCCGCACAATGCCAAACACAAAATCCGTATCCGCACTGGCTGTCAGGATTTTTATTTGCATTGGAATTATCAGCATGTCTTCCTCTTGTGAGTTTAACCCATTCTGCCGGAATAATCTGTTTCCTGCCGAATTTTCCGTCGTGCTGATAGCAATTAACAAACTTTGCAAGGTCTTCTGTTTTAATAAATAATCCCCAACCGCCTGCTTCAACCCCTGACGGAGATTTTTCCCATGCGGGAATATCAATATCCAAAGGTTCAAAAAGTCTTGGTGTGAGATACTCAATAACGCTCATTCCCGTTACTCTGTGAATAAGAGAACAGAGCATATACTGATTTTCACTGATATATTGCCAGTGACCGTCACAAGGAGTAAAACTCCACGGAGAGTCAAAAAACTGTTTTTCCCAGTCACCTGTTGTTTTATCTGCCATTGTGCTGATATTTTTACCTGACTGCATTGTAAGCAACGAATAAACAGTAAGCTTATCTGTTTTTTCATCAGGCTTTTCCGGAGCGAACTCAGGAAAAATATCAATCAGTTTTGTTTCAAGTGTAATCAACCCTTCATCAACAGCAAAACCTATTGCCGCAGATGTGAAAGTTTTACTTACTGAATACATAGCGTGAGGATGTTCCGGTGAATAGGGTTCTGCCCAGGATTCAAATGCTACCTTACCCTGACTTAAAATCATCATACTGTGCATTTCTACGCCATGTTCTTTAAAATCGGCGATTATTGCTTCAACAGCTTTTGAAGAAATGCCCACTTTTTCAGGGTATGAAGCTCTTTTGAGCCTGGCTTTTTTCATAATTTCTGTTGCCATTATAATCACTCCTGTATATTATTTATTTTTCAGTCTTTTTTCTGCGTTTGATAAAATAAATCTGTGCCGCAACAACCGCTCCAAGGCAAAGAACAGCAATAACTATTTTAGCAGGTGTAACAGTAAACACAGCTGAAGATGTATTGCTTCCCTCAGAAATATTAAGCTGATTCATTGCATTATCCAAATCAGTATATGCCTTCATAAGCATACTTTTTGATGCTGTACTTTTTGATACTTCTTTTGCGTATTTCAATGCTTTATCATAATCTTTTTTCAAGTTTCGGGGATATTTTCCGTTTTCATACTCCGTCTCTTTTAACAAAAGAGAAAACAGTCTTTCCCTTATTGTTTCGCTGTCACTTACATAATCGGAAAGAAGATCAGGATAGTTTGTTTCAATATATAAATATCCATGAGAAATAATATCATCCCAACCTGTTACATTATCCTCCCGTTTGCCGTTAAATCCGTCTGTCATTGAAAAAACAGCATTTACAGAATTCTTTTTCAGCTTTTTTGAAACAGAATTATAAAATATAACACCTGACTGATTTTTTGTTCCCAGCTGAACTAATTCTATGCCTGATTTATGAGCTTTTTTGATTGTGGAATTAACAGAAAAAATAATATTCCCGTTATATGTAACAATAGTTTCAGGTACAGAATCCTTTTTACTTAAAGCAGAAATAACATCTTTCGTGTTTCCGTCAATTCTGAAAATAACACGCTTTGAAGCATCGGCATCATAAACTGTTTTATATACAGCATCTAAATCTCCAATCTTAAAATCAAGAATTAATATTTTATCGTTCGAAATTTCAAGAACATCAGAAAGCTTTGCAACATTTTCGTTTGTAATTGAGTTATGAGGTCCGCCGTTTCTGTTTCGAAGGAATAATTTAGTGATTTCTTCTGATTTATAAACTCTTACCTTGCCGGAAACCGCCTTATTGTCCGCTGTAACACACATACGTTCAACTGTTTCATCTTCCATAAGCACCGGAACACCGTCAGATGTAAGCTGAATATCAACAGATATGTATTTACTTGAGCAGCACATGATTGAACCCTTTGAATTTTCAGGTACCTGTGACCAGTCGCCTTTATCGGCGATTATTTTAACAGCTACTTTCTGCGAATCAAACGGCTCCTCGGCAGCTGATGTTTGAGTTTCCTCAGGCTTCTGAATATTTCCGGCTTCAACTTTTGCAAAAGCAGATACCATGCATGATGATATTGCAATCACAATACAGAGAAGTACAGAAATAATTTTTACTGTTTTTTTCATGTTGAATTACCTCACAAAAAATATTTTTCAAAACAGCAAACAAATGTTTGCATTTGGCGAACATTTGTGCTATAATATACGAAACAAAGTACGAAAGGGTGTTTTTATGGCTATAAACGAAACCCAACGCAAAATATATGACTTTCTCGTAGAACGCAGTAACGACGGTGTTCCTCCCTCGGTAAGAGAAATCGGCTCGGCTGTAGGCTTAAAATCAACATCATCTGTTCAGGCAAATCTCGATGCTCTCGAAAAAGAGGGCTACATTTCAAGGGATCCCCTTCTTAAACGCTCCATCAGAATTGTCGGTCAATCTGACAATGTTGTTCAGGTTCCCATTGTAGGAACTGTTACAGCAGGTATGCCCATACTTGCCGTTGAATCAATAGAAGGTTATTTCCCTTATAACGGCAGAATTTCAAGGGATAAACAGCTTTTTGCGCTTCATGTTAAAGGTGAAAGCATGATTGAAGCCGGTATTCTTGACGGCGACCTGATAATCGCAGAAAAAACATCATTCGCACGAAACGGTGAAATGGTTGTTGCGCTCATTGAAGATGAAGCAACTGTAAAAACATTTTATAAAGAAAACGGACATTTCAGACTTCAGCCCGAAAATGAAACATACGAACCTATTATTGTTGATGATGTTACTGTACTCGGCAAAGTAATCGCAAGTATGCGTTACTATTGATTCAGCTGATAAACAATGCCATTAACACACTTACTGCAGTTACCCCGGCAATCGAAGCCGCTGTGAGCAGTGAGAGCTTCTTTCGAAGAGCTTTATCCTCTTTTTTGTTTTGGCATTTGCTCTTTTTTATGTTATTTATTATCTTATCGCCAACAGCGAGAAGAACGCTGTCAACCCCTGCAGGGTAAAGTGCCTTTGGTTCTTCATTTTCCATTAAGTAAAGCTTGGATACAATTGTTTCATTTTCATCTGCAACTGCATAATAAATAAACGCAGAATCGTCATTATTGCTCACAAACACGCTGGATACGGCACAGGCGTATTCGCAATCACTTTCAATTCTTGTTTTCTGAGCGGAAGCAACTACATAATCTTTTACAGACTGCCCCGCCTGCCGTGGAGCCGGTTTGTTTCCCATTAACAAATATTTTTTTCTTCTATCTGTTTTTGCGAAACATTCATTAAGCAATTTTGAACCGCCCAATGATGTAAAACAAACCTTTGTTTCCTCATTCCTCAGAAGAGAGACCAACCTTTTAGCAATATAATAACGCTTAAGCTCAACTATTTCTTCTTTATCTTCAGCATCTGAAAGATTTAAGAAATAATCATAAAGAGAACCGAAAACAACATCTGCGGTTCTTACACTGTCGATAGGAATAATAATTATGCTTTGTGCTCCGGCGGTAATTGAAAATCCGCAGTTTCTGTAATCCGAAGTAGGGAATATTTCCGCCCCTTTCGGGAAGCAGGTGTTATTTTCCAGCAAAGTCTTTGAAATTTTCCCTTTTTCAAAAAGCGGAAATAAATATGAATATATTACCGGGTTTTGCTCAGTTTCTATATTGAACGCTGAGCAAACCATTTTTTTTATGGTATTATACGAGGAATTATTAACCGCAATAACAACAGAATCTGCGATTTTAAGTGCCTGAGCCGAAGCAATAATCATTCTTTTCGGCGAAGAAAAATTCTTGAATCTCTCATTCTTCTGAGTAAAAATACCAACGCAATCGGAAATAATTGTTTTATTTGCTACATTTTCGGCACTTTCGTTTTTCACTAAAGAAAAAAGTTTGATTTCCATACTCACAATCCCTTATACTGATTATTTTGTGTCTTTAAATCTTTCAGGTAATCTCATATCCTTATTCTGATATGCCTTTGATATGTCAACATTTTCACTTTCATTTTTTCTGATAAGACGGGCCATTACCACAAGTCTCGAGTTATCAAAAAGAGTGCTGCAGGTTGACATTGTTAAAATTTTATCTCCGTATTTTACATCTGCATCCGTTACGATGTATGACCGTTCTTTTGCTTCTGTGCAAAAATCATCAAACTCATTCTGACAGGAAAATTTTGTTTTTGTATAATTAAAAACATATCCTCCGTCATCTTCGGGTTTTGTATTTATCAGAAAAGCAGAAAAAACCTTAAACCTGTAGTCACCGTAAACAGTATTAAAAGTTACTACAGGGCAATGAACATAATTTTCAACACTTTTATACGCATTCAGCATGCCGAACTGGGTTCCGTCTTTCATATTGTGACCGTAAATAACAGTGTTGTCGTCAAAATCACGGATATTATTTCTGTAATCAACAAACAACGCACCGTGCTTGTCGATAACTTTATCAAAAGTGTGAGTAAGATAATATGAATTATTATCACATTGAGCAACAGGAAAATTCATATTCAAATCTTCAATAATAATCCGGCCGACAAAATCAGGATACTTATTCTTAATATCAGAATATTTCGGCTGAATGTCCTCCCCACTGCTGACAGGCGAACTTTCTTCAATCTGAAAATCGCTGCTGATTTTTTTGAAATGAATCGGAATCCACAGCAAATCATATGCAAGATACAACGCACTTAAAAACACACATATAGCTGAAAAAATAATTGCGGTTTTTTTCACTTTTTTTCTGTTACGAATTTCCATCTTTATTTTCGGAAGCTGAACGGGACATAATTTTTTCTTTGTTTATTTTAAGTGAACTGTCAATATCACTCTCAGATTTTTTTTGAGAAAGTTTTGCTTCCATTTCAGCAATGCGGCGTTTTAACTCTTCTGTTGCAGATGAATAAGAATTTTTTTCCTGTTTTTTAGAAACAGGAATATCATTAGGCGAAGGATTTAGGGGTTTAACCTGCCTTTCACTTTTTTCAGGTTTTATTATGTCATTTTTCGAGATTTTTTCCTCTGTCTGATTCTTTAATTCTTTTTTAATGTCTTCCCCATTTGCAACAGGTTCTTTTACGATTTTTTTCTCAGCTTTTTCCGCCGAAACTTTTTCGGACTTTTTATTAATCTCATTTTTAATTTTTTCGGCTTCTGCTTTTAATTGTTTTTCCGCTTGTAAATGTTTTTCTTTTTCAAGCTCGGCTTTTTTCAAGAGCTCTTTTTCTTTTTCGGCAGACTCACGGTTTATGCGCTCTTTTTCTTCATTTGCGGTCTTTGCCGCTTTCTCTGCTTTTTCTTTCTCTGAAATTGCTTTTGCTGCGGCTTTCTTCATTTTTTCAAGTTCTGATTTCAGCTTTTCAGCTTCTTCCCTTGCAGCCTGTGCATCTTTTTCAGCCTTGGCAACAGCCGCATTTTTTTCTTCATTGATTTTATGAATAGCCTGCTCTTTTTCCTGTTTCAACCGTTTCTCAGCTTCCTCAGCAGCAAGTTTTGCTTCTTTCTGAGCCGCTGAGACAGCGTTATTTTCTTTATTTTCGGCTTCTGCCTTTTCAGTTTTCTGAGAAGGTTTTTCTTTTGCAACAGCAGTCTCTGCAGCTTGTTCTGTTTTCTTCTGTGAAATCAGTTTTTCAACTGCCGCCTCTTCTTTATTTTCACCGGATTCAAACGGCAGAGAATCTTTTTTGCCCTTTGATTTTTTAGCCGCTTTTCTCGCCGCCTTTTCTGCTTTGCGTCTTTCCTTTGCTTTTTTCTTTTCAAGCTTTACAGCCGCTTTAAGCGCTTTCTTTTCTTCTCTGCGTTTTATGCGCTTTTTTGTTTTGGAAAGCTTCGAATGTTCTGAAAAAATAACTTCCGTGTCTTCTTTTTCACCTGAATCCGTTTTTTCCTCACTGTCTGAAGAATCCGACTGATAAATAACCTTTGTGTTTGTGCTTTCTTTGTATATGTCAAGAAAGCTCGGCGCATTAGGGTCTTTTTTAACTTCTGTTCTTTTTAGAATATCATCATCAGAATTTTTATCATCAGAAGTAATCTGCTTTGGTGTTTCCACTTTTTTATCTGAATTGTTTTCAACCGTCGGTTCAAGCACATGATCCCTTATTTTTTCTATATCAAAATCAGGTTCAAGAGCCTCTGCCTCAGAAAACAGTTCTGAAAGCGGAGACGGTTTAAGCCCGTTATTGTCATTAGGAATATTCCCGGCAGGAGTTCCGTAATAATCATATCCTCTTTTACCGGGCTTATGCTTACGGAAAAATCCTGTTCTCTGAGGAGGTTCCATTGTATCTCTTACATCTGCATCCTCCTCCGCTTCGGAATAAGTGCTTTTAAGTCTGTCAAATGCAGACGGTGCAATATATCCGCTGAGACTTTCCGTAGGATCGGGCAGCGGTTGTCCTTTATCATCAACAGGTATAGCGTCCGGTTTGATATTCACACCTGAATTTTCAGGCATTTCTGTATTTTCATAACTGTCTGCCATATCTGATTTCCCCCTTTGCAAGCATTAAAATTGTTTTTAATATATTGACGGTTTCCACACACGGGACGATGCATACGGATTTTTTTCTTCCTTAACATCATACCAGATTTGAGGTCTGCGGTATTCGTCGTTTTCCTCTGTTTTAAGATTTTCTTTTATTGCTTTTTCCCCTTCACGGAGAAGTCTTCCCACAACAACAAGTCTCGCATCAACACCTGCCGGTCTCAAATCATCATAAATATGTGAACAGGTTGAAAGTGTAATGATTTTATCCGTAGATTCAAGTCCCGCATCAGTTGTGTAAAGCGCATACTGTTTAAGCATCTCAATGTATCCGCTGAAATTTGTATCGCTCATATTGGGATTATAATAATCAAAAATATATCCTCCGTCACATTCAGCCTGAGTAGTTGCGTAAAACACTGCATAAACCTTAAAGGTGTAATTGCCGTTCAAAGTCTGATAAGAAATAAACGGATGCTCTTTGTAGTAAACAGAGCTTTTATATCCGTCAAGAGAACCGAAATGAAGTCCGTTATTCATATGATGACCGTATATAACAGTATTTTTACTCAATGTATTTTTTTCACATCTGTAATCAATAAACGGAGTACCGTAAACAGCAGTCTGATTGTAAAAATTTCTGAAATTAAGATATGTAGAATTATTCATGCTCTGCACTATCGGATAATCAACTGCGGTGGAGTCAATGCTAAGCCAGCCCACGGTATTGCTGTTAATGGAATACAACGGGGCAAGCTCAGAATTTATATTTTCCTCATTGTGTGAAACGGGATAAACCGGTTTCAAATCCTTATACGGCGAAAATTCAGGTGAACAGCCGATTTTATCAATGTTCGAGGCAGTCTCGCTTAACTTTGCAGGCTTAAAATATGTGTACGCTGCAAAACCTGCGCAGATAACAAACGCAACAATCAGAAGCGTGCAAATAACACTTGCTCCACGATTTTTTGATGAAGGCTCCTCAGATTTATAATCGGCAAACAACTCGTCAGCTTCAAAATCAGTTTCTTCTGTCTTATTATCTTCATCTGTTTCCTCTTCATTACTGCCGATGTTGAGAATTGAAGAAAACTTTTCAAATCCTTCTTCAATTTTATTATCAATAACATCATCCTGAGCCTCGTCCTGAGCCGGCAGAATAATATCATCCTGTTCTTCGGGTACTGTTACTTCACTTTGTTCGACTTCAACTGTTTCGGGAACAGGTTCCGTTTGTTCATAACCGAATTCTTCATTCTGCGGAACATCCTGCTGAATCTGCTCGTTTATTTCGGCATAATCCCCCCGAAAATCTTCTTTATCCGAATATTCGTCAATATCAGTAAGGTCAAACTCAGTTAAATCAATATCACTTTTTTTGTTTTCAAAACCCAAATCCTTGTTTTCTAATCCTAAATTGTCGTCCATATTTTTTCTCCCGATAATTTATATTTTTCCGTCAAGAAATAATCTGACAAGATTAAGTGCGTTTGAAGCACTGACATATCTGTTATATTCCCTGCAGTTTTTGCCGTTATGACCTGTAATCAGCTCTTTTACAAATACAGTACCGTCTTTTGCGGCAAGCCCTATATAGCTTAACCCAACAGGTTTATTTGTATTATCGCTCCCCGGGCCTGCAATGCCCGTAACGCTGACTGCAACATCCGCTCCGCTGAGTTTCAATACTCCCAATGCCATCTGCTCAGCAACCTGACTGCTGACAGCTCCGAACTTTTCAAGGTCTTTTTCATCAACATTCAATAACCTATGCTTTATTTCATTTGCGTAAGAAACAATACCGCACTGAAATACCTCAGATGAACCGGGAACCGATGTTATTCTTTGTGAAATAAGACCGCCTGTGCATGATTCAGCCGTTGCTGCAATCATATTTTTTTCTTTAAGCTTTTTTACAACGGCACATTCAATATTAGGCTCATCAACACCGTAAAAATTTTCACCGAGCATTGATGTTATTTTTTTTATCAAAGGTTCACACAAATCATCAGCCTGCTTTTTACTATCAGCCATTGCGGTAACACGAAGAAGTGCCTCTCCGTCCTTAGCATAAGGTGCAACCGTAGGATTTGAACCGTCAAGGTATTCATCAACCATTTGTGCAAGAACGCTTTCACCTATGCCGAATGTCCTTATCTGGTGAGAAACAATAGTTTTTTTGCTCAATTCCGAAAGGTAAGGTACAACGCTTTCAAAAAACATAGCCGTCAGTTCACGGGGAGGACCGGGCAGAAGAATAATTCTTTTTCCGTCTTTTTCCATAGCGCAACCCGGTGCAGTGCCGTTGTAATTAGTGAATACAGTGCAATCTTCCGGAAGCATTGCCTGCTTAATATTATTTTCAGGCATTACAATATTTTTTGACTCAAAATATCGCTTCATTCTTTCAAGACTTTCGTTATGGAGATAACATTTCTTTCCGAAATATTCACAGCATATTTCTTTTGTCAGGTCATCAGGCGTAGGTCCCAACCCACCCGATGTAATAATAATATCGCTTCTTTTGCCTGCCGCTTCAAGGGCTGAACGAAGTCTGTCGGGATTGTCCCCTACTGTTGTCTGAAATAAAACCGTAAAGCCCATTTTTGCCAGCTCTGTCGATAAAAACTGAGCATCGGTATTAAGAATATCCCCCAACAGTAATTCCGTTCCTACACTTATGATTTCGCAAGTTGCCAATTTTTCTCACCTTAATTATCTGTCTATCATAATAAATTTTGTATTATCAATCGCATCTTTAACAAGAGCTTCAATATCAAGAGCTTTTTCCGCATCTTCAAGCATATAAAGCTTTGGTTTTGTTTTGGGATGCTTTGGTGTAAATACCGTACAGCAATCCTCAAAGGGAAGAATTGAAGTTTCAAATGTGTCAATTTTTCTTGAAATTGCAACAACCTCATCCTTATCCATACCTATGAGCGGTCTGAAAACCGGAAGATTCGGAACTGCGTCAGTACAGGCTATTGCCTGCATTGTCTGACTGGCAACCTGACCCACGCTTTCACCGGTAATCAATGCTCCGCAATCCTCTTTGACTGCAAGAATTTCTGCGCATCTCATCATAAATCTTCTCATAATAAGTGTAAATAAATCTTCCGGGCACTTATCTTTTATTTCTTCCTGTATTCTTGTAAACGGTACTACATAAAGAGGAATATGTCCGCAATATTTTGCAACCTTTCTGCAAAGGGTATGAACTTTTTTTTCAGCCCTCGGGCTTGTATAAGGCGGTGATGCAAAATGGATACCGACAATATTCAATCCTCGTTTTGCCATCATCCACCCTGCAACAGGGCTGTCAATTCCGCCGGAAACAAGAAGTGCGGCTCTGCCTGAAGAACCTACCGGCATTCCGCCTGCGCCTTTAAGCTGATTACCGTGAATATATGCATAATAATCTCTGATTTCCACCATAACAGTAACATCGGGATTATGAACATCAACACGGATATGTGGGTACGCTTCAAGTATTTTCCCGCCGACTTCCCTGCATATTTCAGGTGATTTAAAAGGGAAATTCTTGTCTGACCTTTTTGCTTCCACCTTGAAAGTGCCGGCATTTTCCAGCTGATTTTTAAGATAAGCCGGTGCGCTTGCAAGAATGACATCCATGTCTTTTTCCACTGCCGCTGCCCTGGAAAGTGCGGCAATTCCGAAAACATTCAGCAGAATTTTTTCCGCTTCGTCAAGGTCAGCATCCTCATTTTCCGGCTCAACCATAATAGTGGACTGAGCCGGAGTGAATTTAAATTTACCAAGCTCTCTTAAACGAAAGCGCATATTTTTTATGAGTATATCTTCAAATGTCCGGCGATTTAATCCTTTAAGAGCCAATTCACCGTTTTTAATCAGAATTATTTCCTTCATTTTTTACTCCGTTAAAGTCAGTTTATTTTATTCTTCTTGCCAGTGACTTCTGAGCGGAAGCTATCCCCTGAACAAGATAATCAATTTCATTTTTTGTAGTGTACCTGGAAATGCTTATTCTCAGAGCGCTGTTAATTCTTTCGCTGTCAAGATTCATTGCGGAAAGTACTCTGCTCTTATGTCCCTTTGAGCAGGCTGAACCCCCTGATACATAAATATTCATTTCCGAAAGGTAATTAAGCAATACTTCAGACGGGAATCCCAGAACCGAAATATTAGTAACATAAGGAAGTGCATCTTCAGGAGAGTTAATGACAATACCGTTAAGCTCCTTAAGCCTTAATACAAGGTAATCACGGATTTCGGTTGTTTTTCTGAGCTGAGCCTGAATGTCAGGCAAAGCATCTGCAGCAGCGCCGAAGCCGGCTATTGCAGGCAGCGGTTCCGTGCCGGGTCTTAATCCGTGTTCCTGACCTCCTCCGAAAATATGAGATGAGATTTTTGAGCCTTTTTTAACAAACAAAGCTCCCGCACCCTTAGGCCCGTGAATTTTATGTGAACTTATTGTCATAAGGTCAACGCCCATTGCATAAGGCTTCAAAGGGATTTTACCGAATGCCTGAACGGCATCGCAATGAATAAGCGCAGGCGCATTAAACCTTCTGACTGCTTCTTTTGCTTTTTCAACAGCATTTATTGTTCCCACCTCATTGTTAACTGCCATTATGCTGACAAGTGATGTTGAAGTGTTAACAGCGGCAAAAAGCTGCCGTTCATCAAACCTGCCTTTCCCGTCACAGCGCAGGCGGACAACATCGTATCCCTGAGCCTCAAGCTGTCTTGCAGGTTCATTGACACTGGGATGTTCAAGGGAAGAAAGAATAATTCTCATTCCTCTTGAACGGTATGCATGGGCAGCACCGAAAACAGCAATATTATTTGCTTCTGTTCCGCCTGAAGTGAAGTATATTTCATCATCATCACATGAAAGCTTTTTCGCTATGCTGTGCCGTGCATTTTCAAGCACTTCGGATGCTTCAATACCGCCGTAATGCAGTGAAGACGGATTGCCCCAGCAATCAGTTAAAGTCTTGTTTATTGCTTTGATTGCCTCAGGACAAACAGGCGTTGTGGCACTGTTATCAAGATAAGCTTCCATTGTTCAACTTCCTCCAAACGACATAACATACTCCATCATAAAAACACATATTGTTATTATACACCAAAATTACTCCTCTTGCAATATTTTTTTATATTATTTAAATATGAAAAGAAAGATTTAAAAAGGCAAAACAGATAATCAATTATCTGATGCCTCAATACATAATATGAAGGTCAAAAACCGGTGGTGAAAACAGCAATACTGTCATTTTATAAAATAAAGAAAAATTAAGAAAAAAAGAGTAAATTAAAGAAAACATATTGTTTTAATCATTTTTTAATTATTTTTGACCTTATTTGACCTTTTGACATTTATGTAAACCGAAGCTATAATAAAGTCAAAGTCAAACAAAGTCAAAGTGAGATGATGAAAATGAATATGAGCAATGAAATCGCAAATCTTATTTTACAAATGCTTGAAGACGACGGATTCACAGAGATACAGCGCAATGAATTTGCCCAGACTTTAGGGTGCGTGCCGAGTCAGATTAACTATGTTATTTCGTCAAGATTCACGCCGGAACACGGTTATATTGTAGAGAGCAGGCGTGGCGGCGGCGGATACATCAGAATTTCAAGGGTCAGTTATGATAAAGGCACAGCACTGATGCACACAATAAACAGCATCGGGTCCGAAGCTGATGAAGCAACCTGCAGAGCACACATAAAAAATCTTAACTATCGTGAGCTTTTGAGTGATGAAATATCAAGAATAGCTATGGCGGTAACCGGTGACAACGCTCTGAGAATGATTGAAGAACCGCTGAGAGATACAGTCAGAGCTTCAATATTTAAGCACCTGCTGCTGAACTGTCAGAAATAAAAGGAGGATGACAATTTATGATTTGCCAGAACTGCGGGAAAAACGAAGCAACAACTCATGTTAAACAAGTAGTAAACGGAGACACAACAGAAAAACATCTTTGCACTCAATGTGCGCAGCACCTCGGTTACGGGGATATATTTTCAGGATTCGGTTTGAATCTTGACGACCTTTTCGGAGGATTTTTAGGCGATACAATGCAGAAGCTTACTGCTACGAACGAGCAAAGATGTCCTACCTGCGGCAATACATTCAGAGATATCGCCAACAGCGGAAGACTGGGATGCAGTAACTGTTACAGAACATTTTACGATAAGCTTCTGCCGTCAATTCAAAGAATACACGGCAGAATAAAACACAGCGGAAAGCAGATATCCGTTCCGGACTCAATATCGAATAATAACGATAAAGAAAGTGAAATCAATAATCTTGATGCTCTTAAAGCTCAGCTTGCCCAAGCAGTTGAAAATCAGGAATATGAGCAGGCGGCAATTATCCGTGACAAAATAAAAGAAATCGAAAACGATAATTCTAAATAATTCGATATATTTGTGTTTTATGAAAGGAAGATAATGTTCTATGAATAAATGGTATATAGAAAACGGTGATCAGGGCGATATTGTGCTGAGCACAAGAATTCGTTTAGCGAGAAATATAGATGAATACCCGTTCCCTGCAAAACTCAGTGCTGATGGTAAAGCCGAAGTATGTGAAACAATTAAAAAAATTCTTCTTTCGAAAAGCGGATGGAACTTCGGCTATACTAAAATGAGTGAGTTTTCCAAAGCTCAGATAATCTCCCTTGCCGAAAGGCACCTGATAAGTCCCGATTTCACTTCTCAAAGTGACGGAGCTATTATTCTTTCAGATGATGAAGCTGTAAGTATCATGCTTTGCGAAGAAGACCACATAAGATTACAGGTTATGATGGCGGGTCTTGCGCTGAAGGAGGCTTACTCCGTAGCCGACAGCATAGATAATATGATTGGTGAAAATGTTAATTACGCATTTGATGAAAGAATAGGATACCTTACACGCTGTCCTACAAATCTCGGAACTGCAATGCGTGCGTCGGTTATGCTTCATCTGCCCGCCCTTACACGATGCGGTCAAATCGGGAAGCTGGCATCAACCGTATCAAAATTAGGCCTTGTAATAAGAGGTGCTCACGGTGAAGGAACTGTTCCGAAAGGTGATATATATCAGTTAAGCAATCAGATTACACTGGGTATTTCCGAACAGGAAGCTATTGATAATCTTATTTCAATTACAATGCAGCTTGTTGCTCAGGAAAAAGCCGCCGCAAAATCACTTTTAGAAAATCCGACTGAAAAGGATAAAATATGGAGAGCATTGGGAATACTGAAATATGCAAGAATGTTAAGCTGTGACGAATTTATGGAATTGACCTCACTTGTTCGTCTTGGCGTAAGAACGGGATTATTTGATATTGATTTGAAAAAAATAAATGAAATATCATACAATGTTCAGCCTGCAACAATAAACGCACGGGAAGAAAAGGATTTAACCCCGTCACAGCGTGACATTATCCGTGCAGATATGACAAGGGAAATATTTAGTTAATCGAAAAATTTAGATAAATAAAGGAGTGATGCTGTATGTACAAGTTCACAGGTTTCACACAAAAAGCAAACACAGCACTCAATGACGCCATTGAAACTGCAGAAAATTTAGGTCATACCTATATTGGAAGTGAACATCTGCTTGTAGGACTCCTTCACACTGACGGTGGAGTTGCATTTACCGCACTCACATCAAAAGGAGTAACTGCAGATGAAGTTGAAGATCTACTGAAAAAAACAGTGGGAATAGGTACTCCGACAGTACTTTCACCTAACGAATTCACTCCCAGGAGTAAAAGGATAATTGAAAGCTCAATATCTTTTGCCCGTGCGGCAGGTCATTCATACATCGGAACCGAGCATATTCTCATTGCTATTGCCAAAGATTCAAGCTGTTTTGCAATGAATGTTCTTAATCAGCTGAATGTAACATCGGGCGATATTGTAAATGAAATCACTAAAAGTCTTTCATCCCCTGTTAACGAGAAGGGAGAAAACTCGAAGAAAAATGAAAAATCTGCCACACCCACTGTTGAACAATTCGGCAGAGATTTAACGCAAATGGCACGGGAAGGAAAAATTGACCCTGTTATCGGAAGACAAGCCGAAATTAACAGAGTAATTCAGATTCTCAGCAGAAGAACGAAAAATAATCCCTGTCTTATCGGTGAACCCGGCGTTGGTAAAACTGCCATTGCGGAAGGTCTTGCCCTTAAAATATCTCAAGGTGAAGTTCCTGAACTGCTTAGAGATAAAAGAATAATCTCTCTTGACCTTACAAGCATGGTTGCCGGCACTAAATACAGAGGCGATTTTGAAGAAAGAATAAAAACAGCTATTGAAGAGGTTATCAAATCCGGTGATGTTATTCTGTTTATTGACGAAGTACACACTTTAATGGGTGCCGGTTCTGCTGAAGGTGCAGTTGACGCCGCAAACATCCTGAAGCCGTCACTTGCAAGAGGTGAAATGCAGGTAATCGGTGCAACCACTCTTGAAGAGTACAGAAAAAATATTGAAAAAGACTCCGCTCTTGAGCGCAGATTTCAGCCGATTGTTGTCGGCGAACCTTCTCAGGAGGAAGCCGTGGAAATTCTCAGAGGTCTTCATGATAAATATGAAGCTCATCATAATGTGAAAATACCCGACAGTGCAATAAAAGCTGCTGTTCAGCTTTCTTCAAGATATATTACTGACAGATTTCTGCCTGACAAAGCTATTGACTTGATTGATGAAGCTGCATCCAAAATCAGGCTCCGTTCATTTACACCGCCCGAAAACATCAAACAACTTGAAGATGAAATAAAAAATATTGCCGATGAAAAATCCTCGGCTGTTAATTCTCAGAATTATGAACAGGCCGCAAAGCTTCGTGATAAAGAAACAGAGCTGAAGAAAAAACTTGAAGATATTAAATCAGACTGGAATAAAAAAAGCTGTGAAATTCGTGGTGAGGTAACTCCCGAAGACATTGCGGCTGTTGTTTCAGAGTGGACTCATATCCCTGTTGTTCAGCTTACTCAGGAGGAAAGTGACAGACTACTTCACCTTGAAGATGAAATGCACAGAAGGATTGTTGGCCAGAATAAAGCTGTTTCAGCCGTTTCAAAAGCAATCAGACGAGGTCGTGTAGGTCTTAAAGACCCAAGCAGACCTACAGGCTCATTTATCTTCTTAGGCCCTACAGGCGTTGGTAAAACAGAGCTTTGTAAAACCCTTGCATCAACTATGTTCGGCGACGAAAATGCTCTTATACGGCTTGATATGAGCGAATATATGGAAAAGCACACCGTTTCCAGAATGGTAGGCTCTCCTCCCGGATATGTAGGTTATGATGACGGCGGACAGCTCACTGAAAAGGTACGCCGAAAGCCTTACAGCGTTATTCTTTTTGATGAAATTGAAAAAGCACATCCAGATGTATTTAATATGCTGCTGCAGATTCTTGATGACGGAATTCTCACCGATTCTCAGGGCAGAAAAGTTGATTTTAAGAATACAGTAATTATTATGACATCAAATGTGGGCGCAAAGCTGATAAGCCGAGGCAACGGAAATGCCCTCGGATTTAATTCAAGCGAAAACGGCGGCACACTCAGTGATATGAAAATACACGATGCGGTTATGGGTGAACTGAAAAAAACTTTCAGACCTGAATTCCTTAACAGGGTTGACGATATTATTGTATTTGAACAGCTTAAAAAAGATGATATAAAAGAAATTGCCGTACGGCTTCTTGATAATCTTAAAAAGCGTACAGCAGGGCTGGGTATTGATATAAGCTTTGACGAAAGTGCAATAGAAAAAATTGCCGATGTGGGCTTTGACCCTGTCTACGGTGCCAGACCGCTGCGCAGAGCAATTCAATCTGAAATTGAAGACCCGCTCAGTGAAAAAATGCTGGATAATACCATTACCCCAGGCAAAGAATATGCCTGCAAATATAAAAATAATAAATTCACTTTTTTTGAAAAATAAGAATAAAAACAGTAAAACCCTCATCGCTGATACGGTGAGGGTTTTATATTCCCGGAAAGCTGAGTACAAAAACATATTTTTCACATCAGAAGCAACTTGCCGCATCTGTGTAAGCACCTGACGGATAACACAGTTTTTCGCCTGTTGAAAATTAAAATCCGTTATTTTTAAGCACTTCTTTAACATAATCAGGTGTGTCGGTAATCAGGCCGTCAACACCGAGTTTAGCAAGGCGGATAATATCTTTTTCTTTATTCACTGTCCATACATTTACTTTTATTCCTTTTGAATGCGCATCATCCACATAGTTTTTATTAACATAATATATCTGCGGATGCAGTGCCTCAGCACCGATTTCACGGGCAAAATCGCCTGCTCTGAACATCATACGGTAAGATTCTTTTTTATCCGGACTGTAAAGGTAGGCAGTACGGCATGCTCTATCGATTTTTTTTGCCTGAACAAGCATCTGAGAGCTGAAAGAAGAAATCAGAAGTTTATCAAAAAGTCCGTGTTCTTTAACGGCATCAATAGTTTTTTTAACAATACTTACATCATGCTGAAGTGACGGCTTTATTTCTATATTCATTATTTCAAACTCTTTATTTTCGCAAAGAGCAAGAAATTCATCAAGTGACGGCGCCTTCGTACCTTCAAAATCATGGCTGAAATATGAACCGAAATCAAACTGGCGAATAACTTCAAAAGACATATCAGTTATTGTGCCTCTGCCGTTTGATGTTTTATCAATTTCATAATTATGGCATATAACGGGAATACCGTCTGATGTAAGATGAACATCTGTTTCGATGCCGTCAATTCCTATTTCAAACGCTTTCTGAAAAGCAGGCAATGTGTTCTGAGGTGCGATTTTATTTGCTCCTCTGTGAGAAATAACTTTAATTGCCATAATAAAACCCCTTTCCGCAACATACTTATATAATACAACAAAAAATCATATAGTCAAGGAAACACCCCGTCTTTGACGGGGTGCGATGCATGATTAAATATTAAATTTTTAATATATGTTTTAATTATGCTTCTTCCTTCATTTTTGCGAAGCACTCGCTGCAATAAACAGGACGGTCTTCTCTCGGACGGAACGGAACTTTTGCAGGGCCGCCGCAGTTAGCACAAGTAGCTTCAAACATTTCACGCTCACCACGAGCTGCGTTCTTGCGTGCGTCACGGCAAGCTTTACAACGCTGTGGCTCATTTACAAAGCCTTTCTCTGCAT
The DNA here is from genome assembly GCA_045628495.1 of Acutalibacteraceae bacterium. GTDB lineage: Bacteria > Bacillota > Clostridia > Oscillospirales > Acutalibacteraceae > CAG-488. The sequence continues at coordinate 8,705 of JAZQPL010000079.1, read as the reverse complement.
AGAATTCCTGTTCGCCAGCGGTAAATACAAATTCGTTGCCGCACTCTTTACAGGTGAGTGTTTTGTCTTCGTACATAGTGGTTTACCTCGCTTATTTTTTTTAGCCCCTAAACGGAATTGCACCGTAGGCTTTTCAGCTCCTCTTGGATGGGACTCATTTCTTTTCATCAAGTTCTGACCTGATTTTTTTTCTTGCCCGGCTCAATGCATTGGCAACAGCCTTTTTATTAATATCAAGCCTTTCTGAAATCTGCTCACAGCTGCAATCTGCAATATGCATCAGAAGAACTTCTCTCTCCAGCGGAGTCAACAGTTCATCAATGCAGGAAGTTATGATGTCAACATTTTCTTCCATAGAAACAACGGTTTCAGGATTGTCGGAATCACCGCAAAGGGAATTTTCAACATCTTCAAGAGGAACATAAGTATTAAGAAGTTTCTGCTTCTGACGATTATGCTTTCTTACTGCCGATGTGATACTGTTTAATATACACTTCTCAGCATATGTTGAAAACTTAACTCCTTTTGAACAATCAAAACTGAATATTGCATTTATTGCGCCTATAAGCCCTTCCTGAATAAGATCACTTCTCGTAATAAAACCGTTGCCCGCATTTGTTGAAGCAACTGACTCAATACAAGGCATAATTTCAGAAATCAGATGTGACATTGCGCCGTCGTCACCTGCTGTGGCAGCAGAAATAAGCTCGCTTTCATTTGAGTAATTGAGCATTTTCACACCCCGCAGACAATGACTTATTACTATCATATATTAAAAATATATTTAAGTCAACACTTTGACAAAAACTTTAAAAAGTTTAGATTATTTTACAAAATGCAAGCCATATTTTTGTACACTTTTTATCATCATTTTCAACAAAATCCCTGAATTTTCAACAAAATTTAATAAAAAACGGCATTTTTGGTTAGTCTTGGCAAACTTTTTTTCACTGCAAAAATAATTATTGAGTTTGCCGGGTTTTTGTTATATAATAGCCGTATTGAAAGTGAAGGAGTGAAAAGATGATTGGTTTTATCTGCCTGAATAAACCGGAAGGAATTACCTCTTTTACCGCTGTAAATAAAGTCAGAAAAATTGTTAATGAAAAGAAGGCAGGTCACACAGGAACTCTTGACCCCATGGCAACAGGAGTTTTACCTGTTATGCTGGGAAGAGCCGCAAAATTTGCAGACTTTATCCCTTCAAGCGGCAAAAGATACACTGCCGATGTGCTTTTGGGAATTACTACTGACAGTTATGATATCACAGGCAACATTTTATCACAAAAAGAAGTAAATATTACTGTTGAGCAATTTAAATCAGCAGTTGCGGATTTTACAGGAGATATTCAGCAAGTACCTCCTATGTACTCAGCAATATCTCAGAACGGAGTCAGGCTATATCAGCTTGCCCGCAAAGGAATAGAAGTTGAAAGAGAAAAGCGCAGTGTTACAATCAATTCCATTGATATTCTGGGAGAAATTGAGAAAAATGTTTTCCGCATAGATGTTTCCTGCTCTGCCGGAACTTATATCCGTTCCCTTGCTTTTGATATAGGTGAAAAATTAGGTTGCGGAGCATGCTTAAAAAAACTTGAACGGACATATTCCAACGGATTTTCTATTGAAAACGCATTGAATATTCAGGATATTGAAAAACTAAATGAACAGGGGAAGCTTGAAGAAAAAATAATATCTGTTGAAAAGCTTTTTGAAATATACCCTCCGGTTAAGGTCAGCGAACCGCAATCAAAAAGATTTATAAACGGCGGTGCGCTTTCACTTGACAGAATAAAAAACTTTTCAGGCAACGGTATTTTCAGAGTATACTCTCCCGATAACAGATTTTTAGGTCTGGGCAAAGTAAATGAGCAGAATAATGAGCTTGAAATAGCCAAGCTTTATATTGAATAACGGATTTTGGTCAAACAAAAAGGATTTTAAGGTGAAATACAAACAGATAACACCTTAAAATCCTTTTATTTATATTCTGCAAAATTGACATTTCTTTATAAAAAGCAATTATAATTTACTGATTTCATTTTTCAAATCATCGAGTCTGGCTGAAATATCGTCCAGCTTATTCATCAAAATATTCTTATCGTAACTTTTAATTTTACTTCTTCCCAAAAGATAGTCAGTGGAAACATCAAAGTACTCCGCAAGCTTCATAATAGCATATCCGTCAGGACATGTCTTCCCTGTTTCATAATTTGAAATAGTCCGCTGGTCAATTCCTGTTGCAGCTGCAAGGTCAGATTGCCTAAGGTCATTATCTTCTCGTAAATCACGGATTCTGTTCATGACACTTCCTCCTGTATTTGTAATTTCCCTCCCTGTATATAGATTTTACATAAAGAAAAGGAATAAAACATGACATACTAAGAATAATGCGGAAAACTTTTTTTATACAGAAAATATTTAGTTTTCAAATTATATTATAACGACCTGATAATTGTTTTTTTAGCAAAATCAGTCAATACTGAATATTCTGAACATTATATTTTTTCTGTTATGAGTATATGTAATGTAAATATTTTTATCATCGGCAATAACAGCCGGATAGGAAAATTCAGCATCGGTATCTTCGCTTTTTTCTATGATTTTACACGGTGAAAATGAGTTTCCGTTGTCGCTGCTCTGAGCATACGCAATTATGTTTCTATCTCCCCATGATGAAGGTATGGGATTATATATTATAACAATTCTGCCATCGTTGAGCTTAACGCAATCAAGGCCGCTGTTATTATGAAGCAACTCTGTTTTTTTCGCTTCCGACCATGTTTTGCCCCCGTCAGAAGAAACGCTTCTCATTACTCTGCTTTCAGAAGAACGGGTAAGCATATATATTTTTCCGTCACTTTCCCACAGTGTCGGTTGAATCATACCTTTACCTTCGGCTTTAATGTGATTAAACGGTACAAATTTACTTTTGTTCCAAGTTTTTCCGCCGTCATAAGAAATATCCGTAAAGCAATCCCAGCAAAGGGATGTTTCTATTGATGCCGGCGCAACAATCGCACCGTCCTTTAGTAATATCGGTTTATTCTTAACAGGGCCTCTGCCGCCGATATCTCCCGGTACAAGCTGTTCCGGCTCGCTCCAGGATTTACCGTTATCATAAGAAACAATAATCATGGTAAACCATTTGGGAATAGGCTTGCCTGTTTTATAAAAGAGCATAATTTTGTCATCATACTTAAAAAGTACAGGATTCCAGCAAGGGACTCCGTTCCCTGTTGCAACGACTGACGGCTCATTCCATTTACCTTCGCTGAACCGTGAAATATAAATTTTCACATCATCTCTGCCTTCTTTGGTTCCTCCGAAAAAAGCGCAGAGAAATTCCCCGTCACCGATTTTAAGTATTGTTGAAGCATGAACCTCATTTATAAATCCTTCTTCAAAAACTTTTGTAAAAAATATTTCTTTCATAATCAAACCTTCAAATATTAAATAATAAGTGCAATGACTTTAATATAAGCTCCGCAATATTTTTTATATAACTGCTAACCGTTTCAGAAAATTCTTTTAACTTGCCGAAATGTAAGCCAGGCTGATACAAATTTCCAATAACTGTTGTATCACCTTTGACTACAGTAAAATCAGCAGAAACAGCGCCTATGCTTGTTCCGATCTCAATAACATATTCACCCTGAGGCAAAGATTTTTCAAACTTTCCGTTCTCATCTGTTCTGCCTCTGAAGGTTTCACCGGTAACGGTATTTGTTATTTTATACGGAGTCTGAGCTTTTCCTGACCCGGCCTGACCGCTTACTTTTCCGTAAAAGTCAAGCTTTGATATGGCATCCTCAACAGAAAGCTTTGCATTTATCATTCTTCCGTCACCGGTAGGAAGGTGACATTCATCCTCACAATCCTTAACAACAACAGGTGTGTTTTTGTCACTGCAAATAATTTTTTTCACCTGCGGACCTGTGAAATCCGGATTTACACTCCACACCATAGACGCAATTCCCGTAACAACAGGGCACGCCATTGATGTTCCGTTTAAGAATGAATAATCGTTGTGAGCACCTGAGTCATAATAATAAGTACTGTAAATATTAGAGCCGGGAGCGTATATTGAAACATTTTCTCCCCCGTCCGAAAAATATGACATGGAATATGTTCCGTCATTATTACATTTTGCACTGCCTACGATAATAATTCTGTCAAGTATATCCTGCTTGGTAACACCGTCAACAAGGCTTACAACATTTTCCGGGGTTACGCAGGCAAATGTACCGTTATTTACAGAATCCACGGCATAAAAATCGCCGTTTTTAAGAGTTGTGCCGTTCCCGGCAGACTGAATTGCAAGAAAGTCGTATCCCTTGCTTATAAGCTTTGCAATAACAAAAGAGCTTACCAAAGCCTCTGAATCTATTGCAATTTTATATCTCTGAGTTGTACCGTTAGGTATGCTCTCAGCAGAGCCAAGTGAAAAGTTCACGGCTTTTGCTCCTGCCATAACATTACGCACAAGACCTGTAAGTATTCTTTCATCTGTAGCCCATACCTGATGATGGTTTTTATCCGGCAGCCAGTCAGTGCATACCAGTTCACAATCCCACACAAGTCCGGTTATGCCCTTGTTATTGTTGGGAACTGCCCCTATAATACCTGCAACATGGGTACCGTGGCCTTTGGGATAGTTTGATTTTTCAAGATATTTGTCAGGAAAACTAAACCTTCCTGCCAGGTCTTCGTGAGCAGTATCAAATCCGCTGTCAACTATTCCCACTTTAATATGATTAAAATACTCGTTATAATCCCATGCCTTATCGGCTTCGACTGCCTTTATCCACCATTGTGAATACCATGAACGGGGTTGCGAATTCCACTCAGCATAACCGTCCCACGGGTCATTCGGTACACTCTGTTCAGAATAAACCGATGCAAACGACGGAACTGCAAGCTGAACGCAAGGAAATCCCATAAGAAAATCACATATTTTCTGTATTTTTTCAACAGATGATTTTTTTATTCTAAACTGATATTGATTAAGCGGTTCAAAAAATCCAAGAACGCTTTCCCCGAAATATCTGAATACTTTTCTCATTTCCGATAAGGGAGCATTATCTTTAAAATAAACAGTTACGCAGTTGTTTACATAAGCGCTTCCGTCAGGGAGAATATCAATGTTTTCTTCTCCGGGAGAATAAACCTCCGTATTATCAGACGGCAAAACATAAAAATTTTCCTCTGACTCCGCAAACGCATAAACAGAAAAAGTAAATAATAATACAACGCTGAGAAAAAATGATGTGATTTTTTTCATAAGTCCCTCCGTTATTTTATCTGTGAAGAATCCGCATTCTGAATGGAGCTGACATAATACCCTGTTTTGTCTTTTCTCAATGTGATTTTTCTGTATTTAGCAGGCTCCGGCTCGGATATTTCTCCGTTTTCATTTTTTTCAATATCTCCGTATGCAATATAACCTGTAAGAACTTCAACATTTCCTTCTTTTGTTTTGTTAATCTGAAAAACTCTGGGAGTATACGCAGGGTCATAACCTGTAATGGGAATTACATATCGTTTTGCCGCAGGCTGATACTCAAAAATACAAGTGGAACATTCAACGCTCTGATGAACAGGGGTTACTTCTGTTCCGTACAGCTTTCTGAACGCTTTTTCAACGGTTTCACTGCTTATACCAAGTCCGGAAACATCACCCTCAACAAATTCGTAATTATACGGATTATTTTCTTCATCTGTAATAACAGAAAGAATAGAAGAACATATCAGGTCTTCCATATCCGCACCTGTTATATCATCAAATGTATCAGGGTCAAGCATAATCACAGGATAGAGAAGTTTTTCATATTCAGCTTTTTCTGAAGAATTGTTCGTATGCTTTTTTATTTCACCTATTCCTGAATTTATAAGGAATCCTAATCCTGTTACAGCTAAAATTATGATAACAAGTCCTAAAACAAAGGTGCCTTTGCTTTTCTCTTTTATTTCTTTTTTATTATCTCCAGCCACAGTTATCCCCCTGCTTACCTGATTTGACCGTTACCTGTAATAACAAATTTTTCACTTGTAAGCTTATCAAGTCCCAACGGTCCTCTTGCGTGAAGTTTCTGTGTTGATATACCGATTTCCGCACCGTAGCCGAATTCACCGCCGTCGGTAAATCTGGTTGAAGCATTCACATAAACTGCCGCAGCGTCAACAAGCGTTGTAAATTTATCAGCGGCAAAGTAACTGTTTGTTACAATACACTCGCTGTGACCCGTTCCGTATTTTGCAATAAACTCTATTGCCTCATCATCAGACTCAACAACTTTTGCGCTTATCTCATAATCAAGATATTCCGTTCCCCAATCTTCCTCAGTTGCCGGAACAGCATCAGGGAAAAGTGCGCATACAGTTTCATCCCCGTGAACAACCACCCTTTTATCCCTGAGTGCAGAGCAAATCTGCAAAACGGCATTCTGTGCAATATCTTTATGAATCAGAATGCTTTCGCAGGCATTGCAAACAGACGGTCTTGAAGCTTTAGCGTTTACAATAATATTTTCCGCCATTTTCAAATCTGCATATTTATCAACATACACACTGCAATTACCTGTTCCTGTTTCGATAACGGGAACAGTTGAATTTTCAACGCAGGCTTTAATAAGTCCCGCCCCGCCTCTGGGTATAATTACATCAACATATTCATTCATTTTCATCAGTTGATTTGCGCCTTCATGGGAAGTATCTTCAATAAGCTGAATACAATCTTCAGGCAATCCGGCTTTTTTTATTGCGGCACGCATAACATTTGCGATAGCAATATTTGAATGAATTGCTTCTTTACCTCCTCTTAAAATTACAGAGTTTCCGGATTTAAGGCAAAGAACTGCGGCATCAAGAGTAACATTCGGTCTTGCCTCATAAATAACGGCAATAACTCCCAGCGGAACTGTAACTTTTTCTATTTTAAGTCCGTTGGGTCTTACAGAACCTGCAATAATTTTTCCTACAGGGTCATCAGCGGCAGCAACTTCACAAGCGCCTTTTACCATTGAATCTATTCTGTCTTTTGTAAGAACAAGTCTGTCAATCAGAGCTTCCTTCATTCCGTTAAGTCTGGCAATTCTGACATCCTTCATATTAGCTGAAATGATAAGCTCCGATTTTTCTTTAATCATATCTGCTATTGCATAAAGAGCCCTGTTTTTAACTTCAGTCCCTGCAACGCTCAGAACTCTTTCAGCCTGTTTCGCTCTTTTTCCGATTTCTTCAAGCATAAATTATTCTCCTTTTTTTCGGGGCAAAAACAGCGTACCCGTCTGTCTTCCTTCAATCAGTCTGTATATATCATCAGGATTTGAACCGTTAATAATAACTGTCGGTATTCCCGAATTGCAGGCAACCTTTGCGGCGTGAATTTTTGTAATCATACCGCCGGTTCCCCTGTCAGAACCGGTTCCCCCTGCAATAGCTTCAATTTCTTCCGTTATTTTTTCAACAACAGGAATAAGAACTGCATCGTCGTCCGTTTTCGGATTTCCGCTGAATAATCCGTCAATATCAGTCAGAATAACAAGTCCGTCTGCACTGATAAGTTTTGCAACAATAGCGGAAAGATTATCATTATCGCCGAAAACAATTTCTTCGACTGCAACAGCATCATTTTCATTCACAATGGGAATTGCACCGTATTCAAGAAGTTTATTGAATGAATTTATTAAATTGGTTTTTCTTTCCTCATTATCTATATCCGAGCGGGTTACAAGAAGCTGTCCTGTAATGTGACCGTATTCTGAAAAAAGCTTATCATACATAAACATAAGCTCGCATTGACCTACAGTTGCGGCAGCCTGTCTGCCGGGAGTATCCTTGGGTTTTTTATTCAATCCCAGTTTTCCCACACCGACGCCTATTGCGCCCGATGTAACAAGAACAACCTGCATGCCGCTGTTTTTCAGGTCAGAAAGCACTTCAACAAGCTTTTTTATTCTTCTGATATTAAGTTTGCCGGTTTCGTAAGTTAAAGTTGATGTTCCGACTTTAACAACAATTTTTTTTGCATTTTTCAAATAATCCATAATTACCTCTCTTTGAAATCCAGGGAAGCTCTGCCTAATGTTAAAATATCGCCATTTTTAATAACTGTGGGTTCTTTTATTTTTTTGCCGTTAATATATGTTCCCGAACGGGACAGTGTATCTGTAATTACCCAACCTTTTTTCTGCTTTGTCAGCACAGCATGAAATCTGCTTACTGTGTCAAATTCAAGCACAATATCGCAGGAATTACTTCTGCCGATAGAGGTTTCCCAATGAGTAACCGGATATTCTTTATTATTCAAACGGTCAATAAAAAGTGCAGGCTTAACCTTTGGCGATTTTGTTTTCAAAAGTGAAACAGAGCATATTGTAATAACCAGAACGCATATTAAAGGTAAAAAATAACGCATATAGTATGCTATATCTTCCATATAAATACACCTCCGAAAAAATATTTACTCACTGTTATTATATTACATTGCAAGTGAGTAAATCAAGTAGTTAAGATAACATTTAAATAAAAAAATCTGCCGCTTTCGCAGCAGATAAAAATTTTGGTTCTATAATAAATGTTGGGGTAAACAAATAAAATCTATAAAAACAGTAGAGCATATTTGAAAAATCCTGTAAAATGAAATTACCACAGATCATCGAAAGGATTTGACAGATATGCTCTATAACCATTTTAACGAAGAA
>JAZQPL010000078.1:0-11689 GCA_045628495.1 Acutalibacteraceae bacterium | reverse complement strand
CTTTTGGCGGTAAAAATCAGCTTACACCGATTCAGGCAATGGTTCAGAAAATCTCAGTTGAGAAAAAACATACCGACGATTGCTCGTTTATGTCATGGGGTTATAACCCGTTTATAACCGAAAAGAGTCCTTATCATGGCGCATACCTTGCAGTAGTTGAATCAGTCAGCAAACTTATTGCAACAGGTGCATCGTTTGAAGATGTTTATCTTACATTCCAGGAATATTTTGAGCATCCCGGAAAAGACGGAAAAAGATGGGGCAAACCTCTCGCCGCTCTTCTCGGCGCATTTGAGGCTCAGAAAAATCTTCAGATTGGTTCAATAGGCGGTAAGGATTCAATGAGCGGTTCATTTGAGGATATTGATGTTCCGCCGACTCTTGTTTCTTTTGCTGTTACTACTGATAAGGTTGATAATGTTATTTCTCCTGAATTTAAGTCATCAGGCAACAAAGTAATATTTATTTCCCCTGAATATGATGAAAACAATCTTCCTGTAACAGATTCTCTTGTATCTGTGTTCAACAAAGTTACATCAATTATGAGAAGCGGAAAAGCTGTTTCATGTTATACTCTCGGTATGGGCGGAATAGGCGAAGCTGTTATAAAAATGGCTTTCGGCAACGGCTTCGGATTTAAATTCTGTGACAAATTGAATGTAAAAGATATTTTCTCATATAATTACGGTTCATTTTTACTTGAAGTTACTGATGATACCTGCGGAGACTTTACTGTTGGTACTGTTACTGATGAAAAAACATTTTCATATAAAGATGAAAATGTTTGTGCCGATGAGATTCTCGGAATATATGAGGACAAGCTTGAAAGTGTTTATACATGCAATATTAAGGATGATAATGCCCCTGTTAAAAACTTTAATTATACAGTTGATTCTTATCCGTCACCTGCGATTAAAGTTGCAAAACCGAAAGTTCTTATTCCCGCTTTCCCGGGAACTAACTGCGAATTTGATTCAGCTAAGGTTATGGCAGATGCCGGTGCTGAACCTGAGATTTTTGTTATAAACAACCTGAGTGCGTCAGATATTCAGAGAAGCGTTGAAGAATTTTCCGATAAAATTAAATCTTCACAGATGATTTTTATTCCCGGCGGATTTTCAGGCGGAGATGAACCTGACGGAAGCGGTAAGTTTATAACTGCATTTTTCAGAAACAGTGCAGTTAAAGATGCAGTTACTGATTTGCTTGATAACAGAGACGGTCTCATGTGCGGTATATGCAACGGATTTCAGGCGTTGATTAAACTCGGTCTTGTTCCGTACGGAAAGATTATTGATACTGATGAAAACTGTCCTACAATAACATTTAATAAAATCGGCAGACATCAGTCAAGAATTGTCAGAACAAGAATTGCGTCAAATAAATCGCCGTGGCTTTCATTTACAAATGTAGGCGAAGTTTATAATGTTCCTATTTCACATGGTGAAGGAAGATTTTACGCAAATGAGGAGCTTATTGAAAAGCTTGCTGCAAACGGTCAGATTGCAACACAGTATGTTGATTTTGATTCTAATGCATCCTCAGATGTTCATTTTAATCCCAACGGTTCAATGTATGCTGTTGAAGGTATTACTTCACCTGACGGCAGAGTTTTCGGAAAGATGGGACATAGTGAAAGAATCGGCTCCGGTCTGTATAAAAATGTTTACGGAGAGTATAATATCCGTATGTTCCAGGGCGCAGTAAAGTATTTTAAGTAAAGGTGATTTAATGAATTTTTTTGAAAACTTAAAAAATTTCGACCCTGATGTTGCTAATGCTTGTGAAGATGAGCTTAACCGTCAGAGAGGAAATATTGAACTTATTGCTAGTGAGAATATTGTTTCACCTGCCGTTCTTCTTGCGGCAGGCGGAGTTCTTACAAATAAGTACGCAGAAGGCTATCCGGGTAAAAGATATTACGGCGGATGCCAGTATGTTGATGTTGTTGAAGATATTGCCAGAAACAGAGCTAAAGAGCTTTTCGGCGCTGAACACGCCAATGTTCAGCCACACAGTGGTGCAAATGCAAATCTTGCTGTATTCTTTGCGCTTCTTCAGCCGGGTGATACCGTTATGGGTATGAATCTTCAGCACGGCGGCCATCTTTCACACGGTTCACCTGTTAATATTTCAGGTAAATATTTTAATATTGTTCCATACGGTGTTAATCCGGTAACAGAAACAATAGATTATGATGAAATGGAAAAAATAGCTCTTGATTGCAAGCCGAAGCTTATTGTTGTTGGCGCAAGTGCGTATTCAAGATTTATTGATTTTAAGAGATGCCGTGAAATTGCTGATAAAGTCGGCGCATATCTTATGGTTGATATGGCTCATATCGCCGGACTTGTTGCCGCAGGTGTTCATCCGTCACCGGTTCCGTATGCTGACATTGTTACAACAACAACACATAAAACATTGAGAGGCCCGAGAGGCGGATTGATTCTTTGCAGAGAACAGTTTGCCAAAGCAATAGATAAGGCTATTTTCCCCGGTGTACAGGGTGGTCCGCTTATGCATATTATTGCTGCTAAGGCTGTTGCTTTGGGCGAAGCTATGACTGATGAATTTAAGGAATACGGTAAACAGATTGTTTCTAATGCCGCTGCATTGAGCAAAGGTCTTACCGACAGAGGAGTTAAAATTGTATCAGGCGGTACTGATAATCATCTTATGCTTCTGAATCTTGTTGATACAGGTATTTCAGGCAAGGAACTTGAAGCAAGACTTGATGAAGTTCATATTACTGCAAATAAAAATACAATCCCCAATGACCCGGCAAGTCCCTTTGTTACCAGCGGATTAAGAATCGGTACTCCTGCAGTTACTACAAGAGGTTTTAAAGAACCGGAAATGAAGCTTATTGCTGATTGGATTGCAGATTGTATTGAAAACTTTGAAGAAAATAAAGAAAGGTTATTTAATGAGATACAGGAGCTTTGCGCTTCATATCCATTATATTAATTAAGAGAGGTAAACGAAATGGAATATTTAACAGACATTGAAATTGCTCAGAAATGTGAAATGAAACCCATTGCAGAAATTGCAGCCAAAGCTCATGTTGATGAAAAATATATTGAACCTTATGGCAAATATAAGGCAAAAATAGATTTATCATTGCTTGATGAAACAGACAAGAAGGACGGTAAGCTTATTCTTGTTACTGCAATAACTCCTACTCCGGCAGGCGAAGGCAAAACAACAACTACTATCGGACTTGCAGACGGTCTGTCAAGAATCGGAAAAGATGTTACAGTAGCATTGAGAGAGCCTTCTCTCGGTCCTGTTTTCGGTGTTAAAGGCGGTGCAGCAGGCGGCGGATACGCTCAGGTTGTTCCCATGGAGGATATTAACCTTCATTTTACAGGTGACTTTCATGCAATCGGTGCTGCAAATAATCTTCTTGCAGCTATGCTTGATAATCACATTCAGCAGGGTAATGCTCTTGGTATTGATGTAAGAAAAATAACATGGAAGCGTTGCGTTGATATGAATGACCGTCAGCTTCGTTTCATAACTGACGGATTAGGCGGAAAAGCTAACGGTGTTCCCCGTGAAGACGGTTTTGATATAACTGTTGCAAGTGAAATTATGGCTGTTTTCTGCCTTGCAAATTCTATTACAGATTTGAAAGAAAGACTTTCAAAAATTATTGTTGGCTATACTTATGATGATAAACCGGTTACAGCAGGTGATTTGAAAGCTGTTGGCGCAATGACAGCTTTGCTTAAAGATGCAATTAAGCCCAATCTTGTTCAGACTCTTGAAGGCACACCTGCATTTGTTCACGGCGGACCGTTTGCAAATATTGCTCATGGATGCAACTCGGTTATGGCTACAAAACTTGCACTTAAAATGGGTGATTATACTGTTACAGAAGCAGGATTCGGTGCTGATTTGGGTGCTGAAAAATTCCTTGATATCAAGTGCAGAATGTCAGGTCTTACTCCTGATGCTGTTGTTGTTGTTGCAACTGTAAGAGCACTTAAAATGCACGGCGGACTTGATAAGAAATCACTTGGCACAGAAGATATTGATGCACTTGAAAAAGGTATTCCCAACCTTCTTCGCCATGTTTCAAATATCAAGAATGTTTATAAACTTCCCTGCGTTGTTGCAGTTAACCGTTTCCCCACAGATACTGATGCTGAAATTGATTTTATTATCAAAAAGTGTCGTGAACTCGGTGTAAATACAATTCTTTCAACCGTATGGGCTGAGGGCGGTAAAGGCGGCGAAGCTCTTGCAAAAGAAGTAGTAAGACTTTGCGAAGAAGAAAAAGGCGACTTTACTTTCTCTTATGAACTTGACGGAACTATTGAAGAAAAAATTGAAGCAGTAGTTAAAAAGATTTACGGTGGCGACGGTATTACTATTATGCCCAATGCTAAGAAGCAGATTGCTCAGCTGACATCATTGGGATATGATAAATGCCCTGTTTGTATTGCAAAAACACAGTACAGTTTCTCTGATGATCCCTCAAAGCTCGGTGCTCCTGAGAACTTCAAGGTTACTGTTAAAAATGTTAAGATTTCTGCAGGTGCCGGCTTTATTGTTGTTCTTACCGGCGATATTATGACTATGCCCGGTCTTCCTAAAGTTCCCGCTGCTGAAAAAATCGATGTAGATGAAAACGGAAAGATCAGCGGCCTGTTCTGATATTGACAAATTAAAATTCATAATGTATAATTAACCCAAATATTTTTAGGGAGTTGTGAAAAATGGCTAAAAAAGAAAATGGTTTTTTTGCTGAGTTTAAAAAATTTATTTTAAGAGGAAATGTAATTGACCTTGCAGTCGGCGTTATCATCGGTGCTGCATTTCAGGCGATTGTAAATTCACTTGTTAATGACATTATTATGCCTTTAATCGGTATTATTTTAGGTAAGATTGATTTTTCAAGTCTTGTTGCTGAAATCGGTGATGCAAAAATTACATACGGTAATTTTATTTCTGCAATTATCAATTTCCTTATTATGGCTTTTGTTATTTTCCTTCTTGTCAGAGCTATCAACAAGGTTTCTGAGAAGTTTGAAAAGAAAGAAGAAGCTGCAGCACCTACAACAAAAGTTTGTCCTTACTGTAAATCAGAAATCAGCATTGATGCTGTTAAATGTCCTAATTGTACATCTGAGCTTCCTAAGGAATAATTTTACATAATAATCAAGCTCCGAGGTTAATTGTTAACCCCGGAGCTTTTTATATTGTCTGTTATTTTATTTTAATTCTTCAAAAAATCTTTGCAGAGCGTTTTCCCAGGACGGAAGTCTGCTAAATCCGGCATCATCAAGACATTTTTTCGACAGCCTTGAATTAAGCGGCCTTTCAGCTTTTGCACCGTATTCTGCAGTTGTTGTGGGTTTAACGATTGTACTTTTATTCCCGATTTTCATTATTGCTTTTGCAAAATCACACCAGGAACAGTAGTTTTCGTTAGTACCGTGATATGTGCCGTATTTTTCAGTTAAAACCATATCACATAAAAGTTTTGCTAAATCAGGTGTATATGTCGGAGAGCCGACCTGGTCGTCAACAACAGTTAATGTGTCGTGACTGTCTGCCAGTCTGAGCATAGTTTTAACAAAATTATTACCGTTAATTCCGAAAACCCATGATGTACGGACAATAAAATATTTTTGAAGATATTTTTTAACAAGTTCTTCGCCTGCCAGTTTTGTTTTACCGTAAACATTACACGGATTAACAGGGGAGTCAGTTTCAAACGGCTCATTTCCATGACCACCGTAAACATAATCAGTGCTGATATAAATCATTTTGGCATCAATTTCCGCACAGATTTTCGCAATATTCTCTGTACCTGTAATATTTATTTTTTTACAAAGCACAGCATCATCTTCAGCTTTATCAACCGCAGTGTATGCCGCACAGTGAATTACCGCATCCGGTTTATAGTTTTTAATATAGTCTGAAACAGATTCTATATCGGTAATATCAAAGTCGTTAATATCAACGCCTTTGCACTCAATATTGCGTTTTGTAAGTTCTTTTACAACATCATATCCAAGCTGACCGTTGTAGCCTGTAACAAGAATTTTCATTATAATATTTACCCTTTATATTTGAATTTAACATCGCTGTCTTTAAGCAGGGGAGCATTTAAATCTTTCTGAGATAAAATAGGATTTTCAATGTTCCACTCAACTCCGAGCTCACTGTCGTTATACTTTACGCTTCTGTCGTTCTCAGGTGAATAAAATTTATCAACCTTATACATAACCTCTACATCATCTGTAAGTGTAACAAATCCGTGAAGACAGCCTGCGGGAATATAAAACATTTTTTTATTTTCTGCAGTAAGCTTAACAGCAACCCATTTTTTATATGTGGGAGATCCTTCTCTTATGTCAACAGCAATATCTGTTATTTCTCCTTTAAGGCAAGTGAGAAGCTTTGCCTGAGCCATAGGTTCTGTTTGACAGTGCAACCCTCTTAATGTGCCTTTTTCAGCTGAAAATGAACGGTTGTCCTGAATGAAATTATCGTTTATTCCAAGTTCTTCCAATGTTCTTTTGGAATATGATTCCATGAACCAACCTCTGTTGTCACCGAATACTTTCGGCGCAAGAACAACAGCACCTTCAATTTCTGTTTTTTCCAGTTCCATATTATTCACCTTTAAAGTCTTTGTCATCTCTGCCCCATCTCGGCCTTTGACCGGGCATGGAAGAATACATTATCTTACCTTCTGCAACACGAAGTAAATGCTTGCCGTAAGATGATTTGCCGTATTTATTTGCAGATTCAAGTAATGCTTTTTTAGTAATCCATCGGTTGTTATATGCTATTTCTTCAGGTGCGGATATTATTATTCCCTGAAGAGTTTCTATTGTTTTAACAAAGTTTGAAGCTTCTGTAAGAGAATCTACCGTTCCTGTATCAAGCCAAGCATAGCCTCTGCCCATAAGTTTAATATCAAGATTACCGTTTTCAAGATATATTTTGTTTATATCTGTAATCTCAAGTTCATTTCTTGCAGAGGGTTTAAGATTTTTTGCATATTCAACAACTTTATTATCATAAAAGTAAAGCCCGGTAACTGCATAGTTTGATTTAGGTTCAGAGGGCTTTTCTTCTATTGAAATCGGTCTGCCTTCTTTATCAAACTCAATAACACCAAAAGCTTTCGGGTTATCAACATAATAACCGAATATAGTTGCCATATTCTTAGTTTTAGCCGCCTGACGAAGAATATGACCGAGTCCGCTTCCGTAAAATATATTGTCGCCCAAAACCATTGCAACACTGTCTTTACCGATAAATTCTTCACCGATAATAAATGCCTGAGCAAGACCCTCCGGCTTTTCCTGAACAGCGTATGAGAGTTTCAATCCAAGCTGATGTCCGTCACCCAAAAGAGCTTCAAATTTGGGTGTATCATCAGGTGTTGAAATAATAAGAATTTCTCTTATACCTGCAAGCATAAGTGTTGAAAGCGGATAATAAACCATTGGTTTGTCGTATACCGGCAGAAGCTGTTTACTTGTAACCATTGTAAGAGGATACAATCTTGTTCCTGAACCGCCGGCAAGAATTATTCCTTTCATAAAAATACCTCCGTTTAGCTTTACCGTTAATCCTCAATTCATTTAGAAATACAAAACGGTATTTTATGTGCATAATACGACTTATACTCAGTAATAATAATACTTTTATTCAAATCAGTCAATAGATTTGTCATATTTTGTTACTTAGAATTAAACTGTCATTGTAAAAAATGTGTTTTTTGTATATTTGAAAAGGTACAAAATTATTATAGAATATTATTTGTAAATAACGGTGCGAGGTGATTTAATGAAAAAAGTTGCTGTTATCAATGATTTGTCCGGGTTCGGAAAATGTTCTCTCACTGCGGCAATTCCCGTGCTTAGTGTTCAGGGTATACAGGCTTGTCCTTTGCCTACGGCAGTTCTCAGTAATCAAACAGGATATTCTCATTATTTTTGTAAGGAACTTACTGATGATATGGATGAGTATATTTCAAATTGGAAAAAGCTTAATGTATGCTTTGACGGTATTATTACAGGTTTTATTTCAAGTGAGAAACAGGTTGATATTATTGAAAATTTTATCAATGATTTCAAAAAAGAAAAGACTTTTCTTCTTGTTGACCCTGTTATGGCTGATAATGGTAAAATATATCCCTGCTTTTCACGGCAATTATGTAAAAAAATTACGCATCTTGCCATGAAAGCGGATGTTATTACTCCGAATATTACTGAGTTTTCTTATTTAACAAATACAGATTACAATGAATTTGAGAATCTTTTTTACAAAGAAAGTTTAATAGATTTTATTTTTGAAAAATCCAAACCTCTTATATGTTCAGGTATTAAATATGTTATTGTTACCGGAGTTCATATTTATGACGGTAAAATTTCAAATTGTGTTGTTGATAAAAACGGTGTAAATATTGTTTCTTCAGAAGCTTTCAGCGGCAGCTTTTCAGGAACAGGAGATATATTTGCTTCCATTGTATGCGGTGAACTTATAAAAGGAAATAATGTTTTATCTGCTGTAAAGCGTTCTGCAGATTTTATTGAAATTGCGCTTAAGGCAACTGTTTCGGAATGTACAAAACATGAAGAAGGTATATGCTTTGAGCCGTTTTTGAAATTGCTATGAAAATAAAAAATAAAACAAGATATATTACAATTTCTGCTGTTTTTGCAGCTCTTATATGTGCTGCCGGGATGATTCATATTCCAGCACCGAGTCAGGGTGGTTATGTGCATGCCGGTGATGGAATTATATACCTTGCCGCCGCTTTTTTGCCTTTGCCGTATTCTTTATGTGCTGCTGCTGTCGGCGGAGCTTTGACCGATGTAATATTCGGATATATAAATTGGCTTCCTTTTACGGTTATAATTAAAATGCTTAATACTTTACCGATATATTTTATTAAGAAAATCAGTAAAAAAGAAAAATTTATTACTGTTTCATTGATTATTTCTACTGTAATTTCAGGCGTTATTACATGTTTAGGGTATTATATTGCAGGTGCTGTTATTTACGGTTCTTTTGCCGCTTCGGCGATTGATCTGCCGGGGAGCGCAATTCAGGCTTTAGCAAGTATAATAATATACACAGTGTCAGGCTCTGCGCTTGATTCAACTAAAATTATAATTAAAGGATGAATTATATGGGCGACATAATTTACGATTTTGAGGGTAAGCTTTATTTTAATATTACAAATGAATGTCCTTGCAAATGTGTTTTTTGCGTCAGAGATAAAAAAGATTCTATGGGAACAGGTACATCAATGTGGCATGAAAAAACTCCAACATTCGATGAAATAAAAAACGCTGTGGATTCAACTGACTTATCGAAGTATTCAACTGCGATTTTTTGCGGGTACGGAGAACCTACATGTAGTTTTGATAACCTTATCAAAACCGCAAAGTACCTTAAAGAAAAGTATAATATGGATGTTAGAGTGAATACAAACGGCCTCGGAAACCTTATAAACGGCAAAGATATTACAGATGAACTTTGTGAAAATGTGGACAGAGTATCGGTTAGTCTTAACGCACCGGATAAAGAAAAATATCTTAAAATCACAAGAAATGAGTTTGGCATTGAGTCTTTTGATGCGATGATTGATTTCACAAAAAAATGTGTTGATAAAGGTATAGGCGTCAGAATGACTGTTGTTGATGTTTTATCTGACGAAGAAGTTAAAAAATGCGCCGAAATTGCATCTTCCGTAGGCGCAATGTTTGATTCAAGAGAATATATTAAAGAATGATTTGTATAATAACAGATAATATATTGATATGTAAGCAGGTTTTGTTTACATATCTTTTTTTATTATTAAAACAAATATGTTAAATAAGTTTTTACAAAAATTTTGTCGCTTTATATCGCTTCCTTAAAAGAAAAATAAATAAAATTCAGAAAAAAATTGTTGACAAAGCAAAAGTATAATGTTAATATAGATGTGCATTTAATTCACAATAATACAAAGGAGACAAAATAATGAAAAAGTCAATAAAAGTTATGCTTGCTGAAAACAACACAGAATTTTCCCAAAAATGTTACAGAACCCTAAGCTCGTACGGCTATGATATTACTCTGACAGAAAAAGACGGAGCACAGGTTTTATCAAAGCTGAAAGCAAATGTACCCGATATTTTAATTATGGATGCATTTATGCTTCATGTTGATGCGTTGGGTGTTATGAAACATATAAATGATTTGAAATTAAAAAACAAGCCTATAATTGTTATTATGTCGTCTGTTGATAATCCGAAATTTGAAAAAGAAATTCTTTCTGCTGGTGCTGATTATTATTTTCTTAAACCGTTTGACATTGAAGTTATGGCTCAGCGTTTAACACAGATGAGAGAATGGAGCAATGACAGTCAAGCTGAAAAATCTGTTGCTGACCTTGAAATAATAATTTCTGATATAATGCATCAAATAGGTGTTCCCGCACATATCAAGGGCTATCAGTATTTAAGATATGCAATTATTCTTTCTGTTGAAAATCCGGATGCAATGACTTCTGTAACTAAGGTTTTATATCCTACAGTCGCAAAAAAATATTCAACAACACCTTCAAGGGTTGAAAGAGCCATTCGTCATGCCATTGAAGTTGCATGGGACAGAGGAGATGTTGATGTTCTTTCATCATACTTCGGGTATACAATTCAATCATCAAGAGGTAAACCGACAAATTCTGAATTTATTGCTATGATTGCTGATAAATTAAGACTTAATCTTAAAGCATCATAATCATTTACATAATAAATCACTTGACACTTATTTAATCATGTTGTATAATTACAGAGCTAAATTTTTTGGAAATGGTGATTTATATGTCAGGACATTCAAAATGGAGTACTATTAAGCGTAAAAAAGAAAAGACCGATAATGCCAGAGCTAAAGTTTTTACAAAGATAGGCAGAGAAATTTCCGTTGCTGTTAAAGAAGGCGGTGCGGACCCGACAGTTAACACAAAGCTTAAGGATGTTATTGCAAAAGCAAAAGCTAATAATGTTCCTAACGATAATATTGACAGAATTATTAAAAAAGCTGCCGGTGAAGGTAATACAGATAAATTTGAAGAAATTGTTTATGAAGGCTACGGTCCGTCAGGTATTGCCGTAATTATTGAAGCTCTTACAGATAATAGAAACAGAACAGCCGGCGATGTTCGTCATTACTTTGATAAATTCGGCGGTAATATGGGTCAGAGCGGAAGCGTTTCTTTCCTTTTCTCACGACAGGGTGTTATTACTGTTGAAAGTGAGGGTGTTGACGAAGAAAAGCTTATGGAAGATGCTCTTGAGGCAGGCGCAACAGATTTTCTTACTGATGACGGAGTTTTTGATATCAGAACAGAACCTAACGATTTGAGCGGAGTCAGAGATGACCTTCAGTCAAAGGGATATACATTCCTCTCAGCTGATATCGAATATATTCCTTCAACATATACAAGACTTACTGACGAAGAACAAATCAAAAATATGTATAAAATGCTTGATATGTTTGATGATAACGATGATATTCAGGGCGTATGGCATAACTGGGAGATGCCCGAAGAATAATTTTCATCTTCTCTGTTTTTCAACAAAATATTTATTTATAATCCTTTACTATTACGGTAAGGGATTATTTTTTTATCAGGAGGAAAGAAATGAGTGTTAAAATAATTACATCACAA
>JAZQPL010000077.1:0-20936 GCA_045628495.1 Acutalibacteraceae bacterium | reverse complement strand
CTTCCCTTTTACAAGCGAACTGTTCTCATCCTTTGAACAAACTGCCTGCCCGAACCAGAAAGCACTGATTTTTTCTGCGGAAACAGATGTAAAATCAAATTTTTCGGTTTCTGTAAATATATCCGATATTTTACCTGAAACAGAACAAAAATCTATTTGTCTGTATTCGGTTGTCAGCTTACCTTTTGTACTGTAGGCATCTGTAATATAATCTGTTTTATTTTTTGAATATCCTGTAATTTTTACGGCAGCGGCAATGCTGATATTTATAAGCCGTTGTTCATTTTTTGAATCATGTTCACACACAACTTCACATGATGTTATATCAATCACGGCATCAGCATATCCGTTATCCTCAAGTCCGTGAACATCAACAACCTGATTAACGGGAATTGTATAATCAAATTTAACACATTCACCCTTATTATCCTCTGCGCAGTATATAGTTGTTACTCCGACTTCGCCTTTAATCAGCACTTTTCCCTTTATTATTTTCACTTCGTTAATAACGGGAACAGCGTATGAATGTATAATATTTTTTACAGGCAGATAATCGGCAGGCAGCTGCGCCGTTTCATTCAAAGGGATTATTTTACATTCTGTACAAACTGCAGATGAATATTCCGCACAGCCGCTCTTTACCTGAATCAGATCGGAAGTAATCGAATTTATCAGTTCTTCTTGTGTTATTTTTCGGATTTTATAAATAAACCTTACCGAACCGTGAATTTCAGCCTTTCTTTTGCTGACTGCACGGCAGTTTACATATTCGGGGTTTGCGGTAACAAAAAGAGTGCCGTCATTGCCTGAGCCTGTTTCAACATATTTTGAAAACGGTATAATCTGCTCTGCCGTGCACAGATTGTCCTGTTCATCGGTATATATAATTTTAACTGTTATGTTGCCGTCAGCTCCGGCACGGTCGCCTGAAATTTTTTGTGAAATAACAGACGGAGTAACTGTGCATTTAAGTATTCTTAATATATCCGGACAATAATCGGGAAGATTGATTTCACAATCAATTCCCTGCTCACATGCTCCTTCAAAAATATTTTCCGCTTTTCCTACAGTGCTTTGAGTAAATTCCAATGACATCAGAATTCTCCTTTCCGTTTTTTTATAATCTATGCTTTTAAGCGGAAAAATATGACTGATTGACTTTATATATATTTCGGGTATAATTGTAATATACAGATGACGGAGGTGAAGCAATGAAAAAATCTTTCACTGTAACCGGCATGACCTGTGCGGCTTGTCAGGCAAATGTTGAAAAAACAGTGCGAAAATTAAACGGCATAATAACAGCTGATGTTAATTTAATCACCGGTAAAATGAATGTGGAATATGATGAAAATATTTTAACCGATTTGCAAATAATCAATACAGTAAATTCAATCGGATACAAAGCTTATAATGACTCTGAATTAAATAATAAAAAAACAAACAGTAATATAAATAAAAATTCAGAATCCGAAAATATAAAAAGCCGTTTGATTTTTTCAATTATTTTTCTTGTCCCTCTTGTTTATATTTCAGCAGGTTCAATGTGGGGCCTTCCTTTGCCCCGATTTGCAGGAAGCGAAAGCAACATACTGATTTACGGATTCACTCAGTTTCTTCTGACAATCCCCGTAATTTTTCTTAACAGAAAATTTTTTATTTCAGGTATCAAGTCTTTTATTAAAGGCGTACCGAATATGGATTCTCTTGTTGCAACAGGCTCCGGCGCTTCACTTTTATACGGAATATTTGTGCTTTACAGAATGATTTTTGCAGTAAGTACTCAAAACACGGAACTGCTGAATAAATATTCACATTCACTTTATTTTGAATCAAGCGCAATGATATTAACCCTTGTTACAGTAGGAAAATATCTTGAATCACGCTCAAAGGCAAAAACAAACGAAACTGTTAAAAAACTTGCGGAGCTTTCCCCTGAAAACGCATCGGTTATCAGAAACGGCAAAGAAATGACAATACCGACAGAACAGATATTGCAGGGTGACACTGTAATAATAAAACCCGGTGAGCGAATCCCGGCAGACGGAACAGTTGTTTCCGGCAAAGGCTATGTAGACCAAAGCACTATAACAGGTGAAAGTATCCCTGTTGAAAAAAACGAAGGCGACACTGTTATTTCCGCAACCGTAAATAAAAACGGAAGCTTTAATTTCATTGCAACAAAAACAGGCAGTAATACTACCCTCGCTCAGATAATAAAAATGGTTGAAGACGCAGGCAATTCAAAAGCTCCGTCTGCAAGACTGGCAGATAAAATCAGCGGATATTTTGTTCCCGTTGTTATGGTTATAGCTGTTATCACTGCCGCCGCTTGGATGATTGCGGGAAAGGATTTTGAATTTGCCCTTAACTGTGCAGTATGTGTTCTTGTAATATCATGTCCATGCGCATTAGGTCTTGCAACGCCTGTGGCGATTATGACAGGAACCGGCAAAGCGGCTGACAGCGGAATTTTAATTAAAAACGCAGAAAGTCTTGAAAAACTTCATTTAACAGATACTGTTGTTCTTGACAAAACAGGTACTGTAACATCAGGCAAACCTGCCGTAACTGATGTTATTCCCTTTGGAATAAGTGAAGATTTGCTTATTCAACTTGCCGCTTCCATTGAAAATAAAAGCGAACATCCGTTAGGTGCGGCAATAATTGATAAAGCAAAAGAAAAAAATATATCCCTGCTTTATGCAGATAAATTTGAATCCGTATCAGGCAAAGGTATTAAAGCTGTAATCAATGATTCAATCTGTATTTGCGGAAATGAGTTATTTATAAAAGAAAACGGTATTGAAATTCAGCACCGTAAAAAAATCGAAAATCTGGCATTATCCGGCAAAACCCCATTGATTTTCGCAAAAGATGAAAAAATCTGCGGAATTATTGCCGTTGCCGACACTGTAAAAAAAGAAAGTGTATTTGCAGTGGATAAATTAAAAAAATCAGGCATTCATGTTATCCTCATGACCGGCGACAACCGTCTGAGCGCTCAGGCTGTAGGCAGGGAGCTTGGATTAAAAGAAGAAGACATTATTTCTCAGGTATTGCCGTCTGATAAAAAAAATCATATTATGCGCCTTCAAAAAGAAGGCAAAAAAGTTGCAATGATTGGTGACGGTATTAACGATTCACCTGCACTTACGCAGGCAGATGTGGGAATTGCAATAGGCAAAGGAACAGATATTGCCATTGAATCAGCTGACATTGTGCTTATGAAGAACTCCCTTACCGATGCGTATAATGCTGTTTTACTCAGCAAAAAAGTGATGAAAATTATTAAAACAAATTTATTCTGGGCTTTCTTTTATAATACTCTCGGTATTCCCGTTGCTGCAGGTGTTTTTTATCCCGTTTTCGGATTGTTATTAAGTCCCATGATTGGGTCTGCGGCAATGAGTTTAAGCTCACTCTGCGTTGTATCAAATGCTTTGCGGCTTAGAAGATTTCAGGCTGAAAAAGCAATAAATAAAGGAGAAGATGGTATGAAAAAAACACTTAAAATTGACGGTATGATGTGCGAACACTGCAAAGCCCGTGTTATTAAAGCTCTTTCCGAAACAGACGGAGTCAAAAGCGTTGATGTAAATCTCGAATCAAAAATTGCTGAAATCACACTTGAAAAAGATGTTTCCGATGAAGTTCTTATACAGGCAGTAACAAATGCAGGCTATACTGTTTTATAATAATTGCTATAATAAAATTTATTTTTGATAATACCCGGATATAACAGAGCCCTTCACCGTATTTTTCAGGCGAAGGGCTCTGTTTTTTATAATATTTATAAACTCAAAAGATATTTATTATATATATTTATCATTTCCTTGTATTTTTTAGGCGGAATTGCTATTATTTCTCCGTTTGAAAGAGTAAAAAATTGGTTATTCACCATTTATCACTTTATTATAATATTCAATAAAACATAAAGCAGAAAATACGATAAATACATCATATAACAAGAAACAGAGGCGGCTTTCGTCATCTCTGTTCCTGTTATTAAGTAAAAAATTACGGGCTGATAAATAATTTACTTATATTAGAAATTTTCATCATCAAAGCCGAAATAATCAAGGGTTTTGAGGCTGTTAATAACACGCTCAAGATATACACTGTCAATAAGAGGCCATGAGAACCCGAGACGGTACAGAATATTTGCGGTGAAAATATTGTCAGTATCTACAGCGTGAAGGTCAGGTCGGTCATTGGTAACAAGTCCCTGAAGCCTTGCGTTAAGTTTTTCATCTCCGAGCATACGGTAATAATCAGCATAATATTCATCATCGGGAACAGGGGTAATTGTTATTCCGCAGTTATTTGCTGCTTCAATCAACTGCATTTCATCAAATCCGAAACGATTATCAGCGTGAAATGCGGTAAACTTTTCATTCGTTCCGGAAAGAAGAATGATAGCCTTTGCCGTCATATCTATAGGTGAAAAACTCATAGGATCAGTTGCATGACTTATAGGAGATTTGCCTATTGTTGCAAACCCGCGCAAAGCATTGAGAAATGCGTTTGTATTGAAGTTTATCTGAAATTCACCGTCACTGTGTCTTCCCATAAGATTGCCGACACGGATAACCTTTCCACGCATACCGTTTTTAATTGCCTCAAACATCTTAACTTCAGCGTTATACTTGGAAATGCAGTATTTATTATCCATATCATTTATTACAAACAGCTCATTTTCATGCATTTTAACCTGACGAGCCCAGCTTTCATCAGTGTGAACACCGGGAACAGATGTTGTGGAAATCTGAATCATACGGACATTCTTAATTTTAGCCAGGTTGATAAGGTTTTCAACACCGTGAACATTGATTTTTTCAATTATATCGTCTGCGGCATAGTGCTTTACGCAGGCGGCGCAGTTTATCAGCGTATCAAACTCAACATTTTTGAGTTTATCACAGATATTATCGTCTGTAATATCCGCATCAATTACAGATATTCTGTTATTAAATTCATCTGCAAAGGTGTTGCCGAAATAATACATCAGCATACTTTTTATTCTTAACTCTACAGTGCTTGAGTCACCTTTTCGCACAAGGCAGATGATTTTACCCTCTTTTGCCTCAATAAGCTCTCTGAGAATGTGAATACCCAGAAAACCTACCGCACCGGTAAGCAGAACATTGCCCAGCGGTTCACGCTTAACCTCAGCGGCGTATTCAAGAGTATTATATTTCAGCACTTCCAGGGTTTTTGATTCTTCTTCCTTGTTTTCATGTTTTGATTTTTCGTACGAAGAAGCTTTCAGGGATTCTATATATTCGGCAAGCTGTTCAGGCGTCGGATTTGAGAATATATCCTGATACTCAACTTTAATTCCCTTTGACATCAGCTGCATTGTTGCTTTTGAAGCGGAAAGTGATGTTCCGCCCATTTCAAAGAAATTATCGTCAGCAAAATATTCATCAAGAGAAAGTACTGTTCTGAACAATTCGCACAGTTGTTCTTCAAGCGATTTTTTCGGAGCCTTTCTGTTTGATTTTTTATTTTCTTTCTTTATTTCAGGTAAAGCTTTTTTATCAATCTTTCCGTTTACCGTCATGGGCATTGAGTCAATCTGCATTATAGCATCGGGCACCATATAATGAGTAAGCTTTGATTTCATAAATTCACTTAACTGTGCAATATCAACAGTGCGGTCTGCCGTGAAGAATCCGGCAAGAAAATCCTCAGAACCGTTATTACGCACAATAACCTTGCTCTGATTTACGCCGTCAAATGAACACATACATTTTTCAATTTCATCAAGCTCAACACGGAATCCACGAAGCTTAACCTGATTGTCTTTCCTTCCGAAAAATTCGATTTCGCCGTCATCGTTCATACGAACAATATCACCGCTGTGATATGCGGGTCTTCCTCTTAATGTAAAGAAAGACTGTTTTGTTTTTTCAGGAAGGTTAATGTATCCTCTTCCCACAAGTTCACCGCAGATTATAAGTTCGCCGCAGGCATACGGAGGAAGAATATTGCCGAATTTATCTACAACATAAAACTCAGTATTTGTGCTTGGTCCTCCGATAGTAATTTTTTGATTTCCGTTTAGAATTTTTGCACTGCACATAATTGTACATTCTGACGGACCGTATCCGTTAATCGCCTTAATTTCAGGCGAAAGAGATTTAAGTTCATCATACATGGCAGTGGGGTATGCTTCTCCTCCTGCAACAACCGTTTTAAGATTTTTTGCCGCTTCACGGAATTGGCTGTATCCAAGCATATTTGCAATAAACGACGGAGTGGAAACCATAAAACTCACATTGTTTTTCTTTATCAACTGAGCAAAAAGCTCCGGATTATGTATTTCACGGTCTGAAGCAATGCATACGGTTTTTCCGTTCATAAGCATTGACATATTATCAAACACAGAAACATCAAACGAAATTGAACACAGTGCAACGGCAACCTGACCGCTTTCCGGTCCGAAACAAGCTGAAAACTCGGGAATGGAAATCTGAGCAAAATTTGCAAGGTTGTGATGTTCAACCATAACACCTTTAGGCTTTCCCGTTGAACCGGAAGTATAAATGCAATAAGCAAGACTGTCCGGTGAAATTTCAAGATTGAGATTTTCATCGTTCTCTTTTTTTAACAATTCCTCGGTTGTAAGTGTGAGATACGGTTTATCATCGCTGAAAAGCGACGGGCGGGCTGCTTTTATTTCTTCTGTTGTAATTACAACAGGGCTTCCGGCATCAATAAGGCAGTATTCAGCTCTGTCATCGGGATATTCAGGGAGTAACCCGAGGAATGCTCCGCCTGATTTTAATATAGCAAATTCCGAAAGAGAAAGCAGAGATGTTCTTTCAAGCATCATTCCGACAACGCTGTCTTTTTTCACTCCGTGTTCCACAAGAGCGTGAGCCATTCTGTTGGCAAGTCTGTTAAGCTCTGCAAATGTAAGTGTAGCATCCTGAGCAATAATCGCAACTCTGTCGGGAGTTTCTTTTGCATACCGCTCAATAAATCTGTTTGCCGATATGTTATTAAATTCCTTCCGGGTATCGTTTATTTCAGTTAAATATTTATCAGCTGATTGTGAAAGCAGATTTATTTCTTCAACTTTTTCTTTTTCGGTAAATCCCCATACAGCTAATTCAAAAACATCAAGAACATTATTTATAAACACTTCGTTATACATTTCGAGACTATACTCGGCTTCAACTTCGAATTTACCGTTTTTAAGATATACATTCAGTGAAATCGGAGCCTTGGCAACGCCGGGAAGCACATTTATAAATTCTGCAGGTTCACCGCACAGACTGTTAAACTCAAAGTTATCACCCTGATATATAAATATTATATCTGAACGGATTCCGTATGCCGCTGAAATTTCCGCAAATGAATATACATCATTTGCCATGCTGTTCATCAGCTGTTCCTGAGTTTCACTTATCATATCAGTTACAGCTCTGTTTCCCTCTGTATGAATAAGAACCGGAAGGGTTTTTACGAGCATTGTCACTGAAGATGCAAGCCGTGAATCACTTCTGCCGTTATAAATTGTTGAATAAACAACATCATCAAACTGGCCGAAACGGCTGAGAGTAAATCCGAAAGCGGCATTAAAAAAAGCGTTCGGAGTGCAGTTGTTCTTTTTACAAAAGCTGATAACATTATCTGATTTAATATCAAATACACGCTTAACAGATGATGCGCCTTTTTTATTATTATCAGGCGCTTTCGGCGGAAGACAGTTTGATTCACAGCCTGTGAAAACACTGTCATAATATGATTTGGCCTGTTTCAGGCGGTCTGACTTGCGATAAGCTTCTTCATCAAGAGCCGCTTCAAAGCCTGTATATTTTTCAGCCTGTACTGCCTGACCTGAATAGGCTTTGTTTATATCCTCAATAAGAATTACCTCAGATGTTCCGTCTGAAATAATGTGGTGAAAATCCATAAACAAATAATTATCACTGTCTGTTTTATAAACGGTTATACGGTAAAGCTGACCGTCAAGCAGGTTGAACGGAACAACAAGTTCTTCTGCATCGGGTATATTTTTACAGCTGATTTCTTTAATCTGAGGCTCCGCACTGTCATTCCTGCGTGCACGGATATCACCGTTTTCATCAGCAAACAAAGTTGTTTTAATATACGGATGTGCGTCAACGGCGGTTTTCACAGAAGAAACAAGACGCTCTGTATTAATATTACTGCTCAGCTTAATAAGAATCGGCATATTATATGTTACTGTATTTGGTCTCATACTGCATTCTATAAAAATACCCTGCTGAGTCTGAGTTATGGGATAGTCAGGTCTTATTTCATATTCAGCAAGCTTTTCACCTGCCGAAAGAAGATTTTCCAGCTTTCTGACAGTATTATTTTGTTTAATATCGTCAAGTTTAACCGAAACATCGAATTCAGTCCCCAGCTGAACATTGAGCTTGAGGGTTCCTATTGATGTAATACCGGCATCAAAAATATTTGTATCAACCCCAAAATCTTTATGACCGATAACATCCGAAACAATATTAAAAATTTTCTGCTGAATATCATTTTCAGGCATAACGATATTCTCTGCCTTTCTTTTCGGCTCAGGCAGAGCTTTTTTATTTACCTTCTGATTCTGATTAAGCGGAATTTTATCAATCTGCATTGTGACTGCAGGAACCATATACGGCGGCTTATCTTCCATGATAAAGGCATTAAGAGCTTCTATATCAATTTTTTCATCGGAAACTATATATGCTGCAAGGAATTTACCTCCGTTTGTATCGTCAAACGCCGCAACGGTGGCATCATTTATACCGTTAAAACGGAGTATTATTTCTTCAATTTCCTTCAGTTCAACACGGAATCCTCTGATTTTCACCTGACCGTCCCTTCTGCCGATAAACTGAAGATTGCCGTCATCTGAAAGACGGACAATATCACCTGTGCGGTAAACTCTTTCATACCCTGTATCTTTACAGAACGGATTATCTCCGAATGATTCGATTGTTTTTTCAGGGCGGTTAAGATAGCCTCTTGTTACATGAGGGCCTGAAATCCAAAGCTCACCGACAGCCCCTGCGGGAAGCAGTCTGCCCGTTTTGTCCACAATATGAAGCTTAAGATTATCAACAGCATTTCCTATTGGAATATCTCTGTAGCTGTCATTGATTAAGAAGCTGCTTGTTATTACAGAGCCTTCGGTAGGTCCGTAAAGATTGTACATCTTAAATCCTTCAGGTGCATCAAGTGCGGCAAGCTTTTCACCTGCAACAGAAAGATGTTTGAGCGTTTTCAATCCACCTAAAAGAGCAAACTGTCTTCCTACCTGGGTAGTCATAACAGAATGTGTTATTG
Organism: Acutalibacteraceae bacterium; assembly: GCA_045628495.1. GTDB lineage: Bacteria > Bacillota > Clostridia > Oscillospirales > Acutalibacteraceae > CAG-488. The sequence goes on along the minus strand of JAZQPL010000077.1, from coordinate 11,615 downwards.
CATTTTCATTAAAATAATCTCTTACGGCAAGCAAGTCAAGGCGAATATCGTCAGAAATAATATGCAGAGCCGCACCGGAAGTTATCGCAGGATAAGTGTCATATATATTTGCATCAAAGCCGTAGCTTGCGTATGCGGCAATATGTGACATTTCGTCAATACTGTAAAATCTCTTTACAAATTCTGTAGTAACCGCCGCATTGGAGTGATTATACATTACGCCTTTTGGAATACCTGTAGAACCTGAAGTATATATTATGCAGAACAGGTCTCCCGGCTCAGGCCCGGAAAGCACAGCATCAGTTTCGGGAATATCTTTCTTTTCCGTAATCATAATCCGTTTGCCGGTGAACTTATCATCTATCAGCCCGTTAAGCTCCGGCGTACTGAGAAGAATTGAAGCACCTGAATCCTGTATCATAAGATTAAGACGCTCAGGAGGATAGGATGTATCCATGGGAAGATAAGCTCCGCCTGCTTTAAGAACCGCAAGGGAACATAATGTTATATATTCGCTTCTCGGAACAAGTACAGCGGCAATTTTTTCACGGCCCATTCCCAAAGAAACAAGATATTTTGCAAGACTGTCGGTGTATTCGTCTGCTTCACGGTATGTATAATTTTTACCGTTATATGAAATACAAACAGAATCGGGAGTTAATGCTGTCTGCTCCCGGAAAAGATCAACAACGGTTTCAGAAGTATCATACTCCTTTTCCGTGCGGTTAAGTTCGTCAAGCCTTTCTGTGCTTTCACTGCTGACAAGGCTGATTTCTTTAAGCGCAGATGCTCTGACCATACCGTTGATTGTATTTATCAACATATCAATAAAACTGCGTATAAAAGATTCGGTATAATCTGAACGAAGATAAAAACCTTCAACAAAGTAGCCGGAATTTCTTTTCATAATCATTATTTCAAAATCTGCAACAGAAGTATCAAAAATGATTAAATCAATTTTACCTTTTTTGCCGTCAAGCTCTATATCTTTAAAAAGCTCAGACTGATAAATAAACGAAACATTCATATTCAATCCGTACTGAGCGGCAAGCTCATTAAACGGAATAATATCATTTTTCTTTGTTATATAATAATCGTTATAAATTCTTGAAAGATAATCTGCAGGAGCTTCGTTTTCATCAAAATTACAGATAATCGGCAGAGTTTTTACAAACATTCCCACAGTATTGGAAAGTCTTCTGTCAGCACGGCCGTGGTTTGCTGTTGTAAATACACTTTGTTCTGCTCCGTTAAACTTTGCCAGAGCATATCCGAATGCGCCCAGGAACAGTGCGTTTTCATTTATTTTATTTTCCCCTGTGTACGCCGTTATTTCTTCAGAAGAAATAACATCGCAGGTATCAACCGAAACAAAGCCCCAGTTCTGTAAATTATTTTTCAGCATTCTGTCGGGAACAGGTTTTGAATCGCAATCAATTCCGCCGAATTTTGAATCGAAAAATTCACGGAATTTTCGTTCTGTCTCAGGGTCGTTATAATTCTTTTCGGCTCTTGCAACATCAAATATTGTAAGCTCCTCGTCAGGACATTCACCGCCGTTATATACATCCGCAATCTGCTGCAGAAAACTCCGCACTGATGTACCATCAAAAATAATATGGTGAACATCAATAAAAAACGCATCCCCATCAGGTGAGGTTACATACTCAAAACGGAAAAGCGGCCCTGTTTCAAGATTAAACGGACGACAGAATGATACTGAATATTCTTCAATGTTTTCTTTAAAAATTTCCGATACCGTCACGGGCTTTTCTTCATATATCATAGAAGGTTCACCGCCGGGTGTTCCTGCGGAAATAAAAAACGCTTTGTGCTTCGGCACTACTGTTTTAACTGCCTGAATAAAACGGTCTTTATCCGTTCCTTTCGGAAGGGATATTCTTATCGGAATATTATATACAATCGATTCGGGATTGTTAATACAGTCAAGATATACGCCCAGCTGTGTTTTTGTCATAGGACAAACAGTCGGTACTGAATCTGTATGTTCAGCTGATTTTAATTTTTTACTGTTATAAATATTTGCTATTCTCCTCGGCGTTCTTTCGGAAATAATATCGTCCGGTGTTAATTCACCGCCGCTTAAATAATTAAGCAGGTCAAGAACTTTTATTGAATCGCCTCCGAGAACAAGAAAATCATCATTGACCCCAACTGCTCCGCATTCAAGAACTTTTTCAAATGCATTGCAGAGTTTTAATTCAATTTCATTTGAGGGAGCAGAATACTCTGCTTTGAATTTTTCCGCCTGTGGCGGCTGTAAAGACTTCCTGTCAAGCTTGCCGTTTATATTTTTCGGCAATTCATTCATTCGCACAAAGAACCGTGGTATCATATATTCAGGCAGTTTTTGTTTCAGTGCCGTGCGCAGCTGAGTATCTGTTATTTCAGCTGATGAAACTATATATCCTGCCAGGTAGGTCTGACCTCTGCTGTCTTCAAAAGCTTTAACTGCGGCATCATTCACCTCAGGTATATTATTAAGCAATGTTTCCGTTTCCAGTGTTTCAACACGGTGGCCGTTGATTTTCACCATCCAGTCTTTACGGTTTACATAAACAATATTTCCGCTTTCATTAACAAATCCCATATCTCCGGAGTGAACGGTGACTGTTCCGTCATCATTTGCGACCATTGTTTTTTCAGTAAGCACAGGGTTATTAAAATACTGAACATCAAATTCACCCTGAATACATATTTCGCCTTCTGTTCCGTTTTCAACAGGCCGCCCGTCATCATCACATATAATCAGCCTGACATTGCCAAGAGGTTTTCCCACAGGAGTATTTTTATATTTCTTATCAATATTGAACATACTGATATGTGACACTTCGCTCATACCGTAAACATTGTATATTTCATAAAAATCAGAATAAAGAAGTGTAACTCGCTCGCTTCCTGTAATAACACGCTTTAATGATGTTATATCCGTCGGGAAAAGTTTAAGCATCTGCGGAGTAATAATACCTGCCGTAATACATTCGGTTTCATAATATTTCTTCATCAATTCCGCTGAATGTCTGACTTTATCCGAAAGAATATGCGAACATCCTCCCAACAGAAAAACCGTAAGGTATTCAGTTATATGAGCAATGAACGACAGCGGACACATCGCCCCGTAATTCAGCTTGTCTATTCCGCTGAAAAGTGATTTTGTCCGTTCCGCCGCTCTTGCAATATCAGCCGATGAATAAAGAATTCCTTTGGGGTTTCCTGTTGAACCTGATGTATACAAAAGCAAAGCAGGTTCTTTCCCGTCTGCCGGAGAGCAGTCCGTTTTGCCGTAATCATTTATATCGTCAAAAAAATCAGCTGTAATCTCAAGCCCTGCGTTACAGTCGGTTTTAATATACTCTATTCTTTCAAAAGGATAATCCGGTATAACAGGCACAGCAACACATCCGCATTTAAGAATACCGAGATAAGCCGCAATATATTCCATTTTTCGGGGTAAATTGATAACAACAAAGTCCCCTTTTCGTAATCCGGATTCAACAAGCTTACCTGAAACATTGTTGCTTAATTCTTCAAGTTCCCTGTAACCGGTTCTTCGTTTTCCGTCGCAATCCGTTATTGCAGTGCTTTTTTCGTTATCTTTAACTGTACGGATAAATAAATCAATATAATTCATTTTTTCCCTCCGACATCAAATATTTTATTAACAAAGTTAAAATCTCTCAGTATCATTATATCATAGGTGTATAATAATTCAAGAACGATATAAGTATATTTTTTTCTTTATTTTTTACAATGAAAATTCAGTTTTTTCACTGATTGATTTATGTCACTTAATAACATAAATCAGACTGCCGTGCCGGGTTATATTCCGGTACGGCAGTCAGTTTATAATAATCTCAATGCACTTGCTGTTAAGTAATTATTCCCAGGCTCACAGATAAGGCCTGATTAACTCTGTTCATATCGCTTTCATCAAGATTACCCATTTTCTCTTTTAATCTTTTTTTATCAAGTGTTCTCACCTGTTCGAGCAAAACAATAGAATCTTTTGCAAGCCCGCACCCGTGAGCATTCACCTGAATATGCGTGGGAAGTTCTGTCTTAAATCTGCGGCTTGTAATTGCCGCAGCTATTACTGTGGGGCTGAATTTATTACCGACATCATTCTGTACAATAAGAACCGGTCTTACTCCGCCCTGTTCAGAACCTACAACCGGACTTAAATCAGCGTAATAAATATCTCCCCGTTTAACTGTCATTTGAATCACTCTCCGTTTTTTAATCAGCAATTATATTTTTGCCGATTACAGGTGCTTTTAATCATTCTTTCGGGGAAATTTACAGCACCGTTATATATTATTCAGAAAGTAATTCTTTTGACATTATCCGAATGTGAATTTTCCTGCATTGAAAACAGCTGATTTTATATTGCCCTGATAATCAGTCTGTATTGTTATTTTATCACCGTTTATATTAAATCCGTTTTTATTCGCTTTTACTGTTGTACATTCCGTAAAAGCAGAATTTATTCCATCAGACAGCAATAAAACAGGAAATAATTCAGGCAGTTCACCTTCGGAATAGGTGTAACTTGTTTTTTCGTATGAAACGGTTATCTGATTATCAACAACGGAAACGGAATATCCGCATAAGTTTTCAGGTTCGGAAAGAGTATAAAAAGAGTTGAGGTTTTTATCAAACGACATATACCCTTTATATTCTTCTTCGTTAACGCTTAAACTGAAAACTGTGCTTAATGAACCGTGGTTTAACTGAAATTTGTTTATTCCTTTATCTGAACATCCGCAAAGAAAAACTAAAACAATAGCAATGCAGAATATCCGTTTCATTCAATCAACCTTTATTCAAATTTTGAAAACAGCTTTGGTAAACGGTCTATAATCATAGACGGAGTTATACCTGTTTCCGAAAACTTTTTTGCCGCCTCGTCACCGGCCATACCGTGAACATACACAGCGCATACAGCCGCATCAACAGGTTCCATACCCTGAGCTGAAAATGAACCGATAATACCTGTCAGCACATCTCCGCTTCCTCCCTTTGCCATACCTGCGTTGCCTGTTGAATTTACAAAAACTCTGCCGTCAGGTGAAGCAATAACAGTATTATTGCCTTTAAGCACAAGAATAACATTATTGTCTTTTGCAAAATCAGAAGCAGTTTTTAACCTGTTTTCCTGAATATCCGAAACGCTTTTTCCTGTAAGCCTTGACATTTCACCGGGGTGAGGAGTTAAAATCAACGGTACATTTGCTGTTTTCAATATATTTATATTATCGCAAATAACATTTATTCCGTCCGCATCAAGCACAACAGGACATTTGGCATTTTTTATAACAGAACATATTATCTTTTTTACATCATCTGTGTTTCCAAGCCCGCACCCTGCGCTGACGGCTTTGCAGGTTTTAAGATTATTTAATATTTTACCTTCCGATTCAGCAGAAATAAATCCGTTTTTATCATCTTTAAGTTCAAGCATAAGGGGCTCCGTAAGTTTAGGAGCTATTGCACAATAAGCTTTTTCCGGAAAAGCAGAAACTACAAGCCCGACTCCGCTTTTAACTGCCGCATTTGAACAAAGAACAGCTGCGCCCTGCATTTTTCTGCTTCCGCACAGACACATAACTTTACCGTAGGTTCCTTTATTTGACTCGGCTGTTCTTTTTATCATTTTACTTTTTACATACTCATTATCGACAGATAAAAACATATACTGAGCTTTTTCGTAACATTCTTCCGAAAAACCTATATCAACAACATAAATCTTACCGCAGTATTTTTTTGCGGGATTTAACACATGAACCGGTTTTTTGCAGCCTATTGCAAGGGTGCAGTCAGCTTTTATACATACTTTTCCGACTTTACCTGAATCCCCTTCAAGACCGCTGGGGATATCAACGGAAACAACTGTTTTACCCAATGAATTTATATTTTCGGCAAGTTCAGCCGTAAGACCTGACATTTCTCCCTTAAACCCTGCACCGAAAATGCAGTCAACAATTATATCGCAATTAATCAGCTTGTCTATTGCAGAATCGGGGTTGGAATGAATATCGTTTACAAAAATATTCTCAGAAAGTTTTTTCATCTCAACAGCTTCAGGTGCAGTGGGCTCACCCTCAGTCAAAATAATATTAACCCCCTGACCTGCGTTTTTCAGATATCTCGCAATAACGAAACCGTCTCCCCCGTTTTTGCCCTTTCCGCATAATACGCAAACATTAGCTCTGTTTCGGCCGATAATTGTTTTCAGAATCCTTTCTGAGCATTTTCTGCCTGCGTTCTCCATCATCTGGATATATGACATACCGCCGTTAAAGGCATTTTCTTCAATTTTTCTCATTTGTTCGCATGAATAAATTTTCATAAAAGTCCTTCTTCACCTGTTTTTTAATATATTATACCATATTATTAAATAAATTCAAACTTACTATATAATTTTTCAAAATACCCCTTGTTAAATTCTGAAAATTAGTTTATAATAAATCGGAAAGACGGAGGTGTTTTATAATGAACGATAAAACCATTAAGTTCTCAATTAAAGAAGAACACGAAAATGAAATGAAGCGTTCTTTGCAAGCTGTTTACAGTGCATTGAGCGAAAAAGGCTATAATCCGATTAGCCAGATTGTCGGATATCTTCTTTCTGAGGACCCCACCTACATCACAACTTATAATAATGCCCGCAGTATCATCAGAAGAATTGACCGTGATGAATTGATGCAGGCTCTGGTTAAAAATTATCTTGACTTATAATAGGAGGAACCTGTTTTGGCAAAGAAAAACGAAATTAAATTTTTAACATACAAAGGCAAACCGCTTGTAAGAAGCGGCAACACCATTTATTACGGCAATATGAATGACCCGTATGTTATTATGCTTTCAATCACAAGCACTAAAACATTTAAAGATGTTGAAATTGCAGACAGAGTTATTGTTCAGATGCTCAATACCGACCCTGATTGCAGACCGAGAGAAAGAATTGTTAAAAAGGCCGAGAAAAAAGGTCTTTACAATGCAATGGATATCGGTTCAATCTGGCTTCAGAGAGCATTGGACAAAGAAAACACCAAAAACGAAAATTAAATTATCGGGTTGATGCAGTCAATGCTTCAACCCGATTTTTATATTTCAGAATAAATCAAACAGGCTGACATCATCAGGGCTGTCAATTTCTTTATGTATTCTGCCTTTATCTGACGAAGTTTTTTCAAAACTTTCTTTTGTATATTTTGTTTTATTTATATCAAAAATTTCAAGTCTGAAAAGCTTTGAGTCATTTTCAAAATAATCAAAGTATGAAACAACAGGATATGCCGCATTGTTAATACCGATTTCAAAAACAACATTTTTTTCACGGTCTGCATTATCCACCGCACTGATGATTTTTTCCCCTGTTTTTGTAGACATATAGCCTTTTAAATCATCAGATGTTTTAAGAAAATCAGAAAGCTGGTTATAAAATTTATCGGTATCAACATCGACATTATATATAATAATGCCGTTCTGATACTTCATACTTTGCACATCAAACACATCATCAGAGAGTCTTTTTGAAAAGAATTCTTCTGCAGCTGAAACAATCTGCTGTGATGTGGGGAAAGAGTTAATATCTACTGTATAATCAAGTATTTCATTTATTTTTTCAAGAATTTCGTTATCTGAAGCGATAGCCTCAAAAAAGCTTTTCTTTTTTTCGGGATTTTTATTATTCTGCAAAGATTCCTGATTTTTATTGTATTCTTCAACATCAATCATTACACTGAATAAATCTCCGCTTTTTGCAAAAACCTTGCCCTCGCAGTAGCAGATATTACAACTGTTACTGCCGCTGTTAATAAGAATATTGCCTAATGATGAATTAAAATCATTACCGGGAACAATTTTACCGTTGTAAACCGAACCGTTATTGCTGCTTAACCTGAATGAAAAGGTTTTGTTATTATTAAATGTGTTTTCAACAGCTATAAATGCTTTGTATTTTACAGGCAGAAAATAAAACACGCACCCTGTTGCAACAACCAGAACAAGAATAACGGAAATAACAGAAATAAGAATTTTTTTTCCTGTTTTGCGGTTCGACTTCTTTTCAGTATAATTTGATTTAATGTTTTCTGTTCCTGAGCTGTTCATAATTTTTCCTCGTTTCTCATTTGTAATTTTATTATAATCAGCAAACAACAAATTCTGTAATATCAATTTTACTGATTATTCAGTCATTTATCTCTGCAAGTGATTCCGGTGTTTTACCGATTATTATGCTTTCGGCAACACATAAATTACTTGAAACAGAATATTTTTTAACACTTTTACCGCCAATAACATACACATCCGCAGAAACATCAAGCATAATCTGATGCTTTGTCTGGTTTATTCCTTCAACAGTAAACACATTATTGAATTTAACAGATGAAGAACCGTTAATTGTTATGTAAAAGGTAATTTGAGGCCCTATGCCTGAAAGAATTTCTCCGTCAAGAAAAGATGTTACCGGGATTTTTACGGGAATATTTCTGGTATCAGATATTCTTTTGTCAATATTTCTGTCCGCAGTGTTTGAGATTTCATTAAGCTTTGCGCTGTCGCATTCAATAGATTTAATGTTTCCGGATTCATCTTTCGTAAAACTCACCATATCCGAATAGATTATTTTTTTATCTTTTACAGTTTCCGCTATTCCGCTCCTTATTGCACTTGAGGCAGCATTTTGCGCTGCAAATTCCGTTAATTCTGCTTTAACATATTTGATGCGAAATTCAATAAAAATCAAAGATGCCACTGCGAAAATAATAATAATGCCCAGCACATAAACAAACGCAGGTATATTTTTCTTCATATAATCACCATAATATTATATGAAAAAAAGGACTGTATCGTGACAGTCCCGAATATTATGAATCTTTATCGGCATTCATATCTATTCTGTAAATTTCCTGCTTATCCATATCAATAGGCGGAATCATTATCGGCGGCATTCCTGCGGTAACTGTAATATTTGAAATCACTACTCTCGCATAAGGAAACAGTTCTTTAAAGGTCGCAACATGCAGTTCTTCCCGTGAAAACGAATTGTCAAACTGAAAAATGCCCTGAATAACAAGTTCAATAATGAAATTATCATTTCCATTTTTATCACTTATTGCAACATTGAGAATGCCCTCGCACATATTGTTTTTTGAATATTTAACATTATATGAATACTTATTATTAAGCTCCAGCTTAGTACCGTCTGAAAGTGTATTTTTGAAATTAAGCTTTGAAATTTTATAAGCTTTCATTGCAACCTTTGCCAAAGCAATCACCTCACATTTTTTTAATATTTTATCATATAAAAAAATGAAATTCAAGAAAAAAATGTGAAAGAACACTTGTATCTATTTGTAATATGTTGTAAAATATAGTAACTTCCTTTATGAGGTGAAAAAATGAACAATTATAACAACAGAAATTATAACGGTCAGTCCCCTGTTGACCCTGATGAAATAAGAAAAATAAGACTGCAAAGGCAGTCTAAAATAAATAATCAAAAACGAAGAAATAACTCTTCTTCTCAAGACACCGCCGAGATGCCTGTAATCCGTCCTCAGGCAAATTATCAGGCTGATAATCAAAATATAAACTACTCCGGTTATGAACAGAAGCCCGGTAACGGTATCAACATTCCCGCAAGGAGCATTTTTTCAGAAAACGATAATAATTATTCGCAGAATATGTATTACAACAATTCTTCTGCAAATGATATCAGCTTCCGAAAAGTAAACAGAAACAATTACAATTCTTATGAGAATGTCAATTACTACCCTGAAAGAGAAAATGCGAATTATCGCAGTGAACCCAACGGCAGAAATCAGATTCCCCAAAAAAAGAAAAAGAATAACGGAGGCTGCTTTTCAACAGCATTGATTGCATTGGTTCTTGTTGTTGCAATTCTTTGCGCAGGGTGTTACGGATATATATATTCCCTTTCCAAAAAAGTAAACCACGAAGAACTTAACAGCAATATTACAGCAGGACTTGTTTCCGATAAAAAAGTAAAAAACATTCTGCTTATTGGTCTTGATAAAGAAAACGACGGTATTTCCCGTTCTGATACTATGATGCTTTTATCTATTGATAAGAAGAACCGTAAATTGAAGCTTACTTCATTTCTTCGTGATATGTGGGTTGAAATACCCGGCAACGGAAGTTCTAAGCTTAATGCCTCCTTTGCTTACGGCGGAGCACAGCTGACTATTGACACACTTGAAACGAATTTTAATATTGATATTGAGCATTATGTTCTTGTTGATTTTGAAATGTTCCAGAAAATCATTGACTCATTGGGCGGTATTACTGTTGACATTACCGATAATGAAGCAAGATTCCTTAACAGCAGCACAAGAGTGAACGCCAAAACAGGTAAAAACAAATTAAACGGTGAAGACGCTCTTATTTATGCAAGAATAAGAAAGCTGGATTCTGATTTTTACAGAACACAAAGACAGAGAAAAGTTATTTCAGCTATCATATCAAAAGCAAAATCCACTAATCCTGTTGAGCTTGCAGAGCTTCTTTCAAAAATTGCTCCGTTAATCAGAACGGATATTGAATCAGGCGAGCTTACTAATCTTGCATTCGGTGCGTTGTTTTATATTAAATATGATATTGACCAGCTCCAGGTCCCTGCAGACGGCGCTTACGCTTCTCAGACTATAAGCGGTCAGGCCGCTCTTGTTCCTGATATGGATAAAAACATAAACAATATTCACAGCTTCATTTACGGATAAGGAGATAAACTTTGCATTATATAATCATTGACCTGGAATGGAATAATACTTATGCCAGAAGAATAAAAGGTTTCTTAAACGAAATTATCGAAATAGGTGCTGTTATGTTAGACGGGAACATGAAAAAAATTGACGAATTTTCCTGTTTTGTTAACGCCCAGGTAGGTAAAAAATTAAGAAGCAATATTAAAAGACTTACAAACATTACAAACGAAGATATTAAATCCGGTATTGTTTTCACAAAAGCAATGAGCAAATTCCGTGACTGGATAGGCAGTGAGGAAAATGTTATTCTCTCATGGGGAGACGGCGACATTCGTGTTCTGATAGAAAACTTTAAGTATCTTAACGGAATTGACCGCATACCTTTCCTGTCAAATTATGTTGACCTTCAGAGTTATGTTCAGAATAAATACGGCATATCCAAATCACAGCAGTTGGGTCTTTCTGCCGCCGCAGAAATGCTTGATATTGATGAAAACCGGTTTTCTCACCACCGTGCCCTCGATGACAGCAAAATGACTGCGGAAATTTTCAGAAAATCTTATTCCGAAGATTTATTTGAAAGTATGATTACACCGTGCGATGACTGCTATTACGGAAAAATCGCATTCAAGCCGTATCCTTTGAACTCTTTGAATAATCCTTTAATTGATAAAAGCCTTTTGAACTACACTTGCGAAAAATGCGGTTCAAAAGGAAAAATCGTAAAAAACTGGCGGTATTCAAATCAATTCTTCAGAGCGGTTTACAGATGCCCGAACTGTAACACTACAGTTAAGGTTGCCGTAAGATTTAAGAAATATTACGACCATATTGAAACCAAAAAAAATATTTCGATTGCAG
>JAZQPL010000076.1:0-10807 GCA_045628495.1 Acutalibacteraceae bacterium | reverse complement strand
GTCACATAAAACAAACGTCAGATTTACGGAGGTTAATAATTATGAAAAACGCAAGAAATGAACTTAATGATATGGCAACGGAAAATGCAGTCGGCGGTGTTTCATGGCAGTTTTTCGGAGAAGAGCCGGTTACAAGCGAGGTTGAGACTTCAAACCCGTCCATTTTTTCAGATATTTATTCGAACCAGACAAACAACTTTGTTCCAAGCTGAAACCAAGCAGAATAATAATCAAAAATGAAAGGATGAAAAATATGTGGTGGGGTTAATAAATAATTAAAAATTATGCCGGAAGTGAAAACTCCCGGCTTTTTCATATCTGGAAAACTATTTATTTCATCGTTATAACAAACATCGCCCTTGAAAGATTGAATAAAAAATGATATATATATTTCTGATAATGTTATAATTAAGGAAAAGACATGGAGGCGTTTTTATGTTAAAAAGATTTTTTACATCGGTTCTCGCATTTATTAAGCAGTCACACTCTATTCTGTACATAAGTGCATATTCGATTGTATCGTGATTAAAAAAATCTTTTCCGTTATAGTATCCGTATTCCAGAAGAATCTTTCCATCCTCATTATATTTTTTAAGTCTCTTAACAACATAATAATAACAGACATCCATGCTTATTTATTGGAAATCATATTCTAAAAAAATATAACAACTAATTTGGTTCGAGTATAGAATGCTTAGGTGTACCAAATTCAAAAAATCCGAATCCTATATTCCAAGTTGGATAAGGGTTCGGATTTTTCATTTATCATAAATTTCCAAATCAAATATCAATAACAAGGGCAATGCACAAAACCTTGCTCTTGATTTTTGCAGAAATGTGATTGCATAATGTGAGATTTGAGTCTTAATTTCAAGACAAATCCAATCATTACCCGGAGTATATAAAAAACACCGTATAAAACAACTCAAATATTGTCTTTTGCTTTAATTGATGATATAATGACTGTAAATCTTACTGCAAAATTCTCAGTAAAACAAGGGGGAGTACTGATATGAGTGAAAAATATTTTGGCGAAAACATAAAAAAACTCGGCTTCGGACTTATGCGTCTTCCGAAAAAAGGTGCTGTTATCAATGTTAAGGAAACCGCAAAAATGGTTGACCTTTTTCTTGAAAACGGTTTTACTTATTTTGACACGGCGTATGTATATGTAGGCTCGGAAACAGCAACCAGAAAAGCCCTTGTGGAAAGGCATCCCCGTGATTCATACACCTTGGCAAGCAAAGTGTTTGCAATAAAAGTTCCTACAGAAAAAATGGCAAAGGCGGAGCTTGAAACAAGTCTGAAAAGAACTGGCGCTGAATATCTTGATTTTTATCTGCTGCACTCACTTTCTGAAGATAACTATAAGAAATATGACAAATTCAATCTCTGGAATTTTGTAAAAGAAGAAAAGGAAAAAGGCAGAATCAAGCATTACGGATTTTCATTTCACGGAGGACCTGAACTGCTTGACAAGCTCCTTAAAGAACATCCCGATGTTGAATTCGTTCAGCTTCAGATTAACTATGCAGACTGGGAAAATCCGAAAGTAAAATCAAGAGAAGTTTACGAAGTCGCAAGAAAACACGGCAAATCAATAATCATTATGGAACCTGTAAAAGGCGGAAAGCTTGCAGACCCGCCCGAAGAGGTTAAAAAGATTTTTGATGCTGTTAATCCAGGCGTGTCGTACGCTTCGTGGGCAATTCGTTTTGCCGCTTCACTTGACGGCGTTCTGACAGTTCTTTCGGGTATGTCAAACCTTGAGCAGATGAATGACAATATTTCATTTATGAAAGACTTTGTTCCTCTTAATAAGGAAGAACAGACGGCAATTAAAAAAGCTCAGAGCGTGTTTAACAGAATGAGTGATGTTCCCTGCACCGGCTGCAGATACTGTGTTGAAGGCTGTCCGCAGAACATTCCGATTCCCGAAATTTTTAAAATCAGAAACAACCAGCTTTCAACAGGCAAAATAGAAGAAAGCACAGCTGAATACTTCAGCACAGTCCAAGAAGGTTCAAGAGCATCAGACTGTATCTCATGCGGTCAGTGTGAAAGCGTTTGTCCTCAAAAAATTGATATAATAAATCAGCTGAAAAAATGTACGGAAGTCTTCGAATAATAAACAGTAAAAAGCACTGTCTGCTGTAATGCATGATTATTTTGATTTAGAATTTTAACATATTTTTTTAAGACATCACTCAGCTGTGGTGTCTTTTTTAATTATACATAAAACCTCCGGTTGCAATGTAAAAGCACCAACGCATTACAAAGCAACCGGAGGTTTTAAAATGAATATAAATAAAAATTACCGTTTAATTAACTTATGATTCGGGTACAGCGTTTTTATGAGGAATGTTCTCCTGCATTGTTTTCAAAAAATCATCAGCGTTGAGAATTTCAATATGTTCATCAAGGTCTGATATAAACTTCTGAATTGCAGCGGGCTTCATTGACCATGCATGAACGCATACTACCGAATAGCCGTTAATTGAATTTATATCAACAGGGAAGTTGTTGATAATATCCGCCTGACTTTTTATCCATTCATCGGTAGCACCTTCATATCCGTCATCTGCCCATAAAGAAACACGAACGCTCGCAAAGGGTTTATCATGCGAAAACCAAACCTTACCTTTTCCGCTTCGGTAGCCTTTCGGGTCAAGGAAAAGGATTCCCCCGTCAATATTATCAAATCTTGAAAAATAACCGAGTCTGCAGGCAAATTTCTTATCCTTAATTAAAGAATAATCATCAAGAATGGTTATAATTCTCTGCCTGCTTTTAAGCATAGCCGCTGCTGTGCGTGTTGACATAAGGTCAAGTGAGTTCTTATCATAACAAGCAGGATTACAGTACCCTATGCCCGAAGGACCTGCAATATAGTATTGATTTTCGTTTGCCTTACTATATGTGTATTTAAGCGCAAGGGGACAAAATTCCCGTAAAAACGGAGATACTGTCCATGTCATTTTTGAATCGGGGTAATTATCAACTGTCTGATGATATTCGCTGAAACCGTTCTGAATCCATTGACAGTTATCACCGTCAGAAAAAACAAGGGTTACATAATGTTTTGACGGATCTCTGTATGCAACGGGAGTATGGTTATTTAATTCAGTGATATCAGTTTCAACTGATGAAAGATAGGAATTATTATAGCAGAAATCAGCCGGAGTAATATAACATCCCATTTTTGAAATAAGAGCAACAAAATGCTTTTCCGCCTCAGTCCACCCCTGAACAGAAGTATTTTTTCCGCTCCATTTAAGTATTTTTTTAAGATACCTGTCGCCTGCGTTGGTACTGTCTGTATAAAAACAGTAAGCGTTTTGCTCGATTGCAAGGTCACGCAGACCTGACATTGAATATTTTTCGTGAATTACCATACCTTTTCTGAAACTGTCACGAAGCTCTTTCCAGTGCTTTTGCTGAAAATTAAAATCATACTCATCTTCAGAAATATCCATTTTAAGGGTAAGTCCGCAATCACGGGCAAGGGATTCGTTGCTTTTCTGAACAGGAAGCCACCCGTAAGCAGTTGCATAATTAGTAGCAACATTCAGGCCCTCGGCAAACTCTGATTCCCGATACAGAATATATCCTGAATCACCGATATAGGATTTGAATTTCTGAATAAGAGAAGCAAGATTTAATTTTTCATAATGAACTGTTTTTCCTGATTTTTCTATTTCAGCAAGATATGTTCTGTCTGCACCGCTCTGAAGCAAATAAATACACGGATTGGTTTTGGCAACAATACCCTGGAGTGAAATCGCTGTAAGCCTTTCTGCATAGGTGTATCCCCCCAGGTCAAAGGCAAACACTTCATCCCCCAGCTGTTTTTTCTGAATAACGCTTTCAACTGAAAGTAATTCATTTTCAGTGCATGCTTTCGGTATTTTCGGTTCTGCAATCAAAGCGAATGAACCGAGAAAAATCACGAACGCAGTATAAAGTGAAACTATTTTTGTAAGCATGTCATTTTCTCCGTCCCATTATCCGGTTTATTATTTTCAGATTTGCTCAACAATCAGTCAATCTTTATTTCAATATCGCTTGCCGGATATGTGCAGCACGGGTGAATATAGCCGAAAACAGTATCAGCATATCTTCTGCGGTCAATATCATCCGGAATGAAAACATTGCCGCTTACAAGCTTACTGCGGCAAAATCCGCATTCACCGCTTCGACAGCGAACGGGAACCGCAACACCTGCTTTTTCAAGAGCAGTAAGTATTGTTTCTTCACCGTTACATTTGTATTCTGCTTTTTCTCCACGGCGAACAACCGTCATATTGAATTTACCTTTAACAATTTCGTCGCAAAGTGCTGTTGATTTTGAAACTCCGAACATTTCAAATCTGATATATTTCTTTTCAAGCTTCAGCTTCTGCACTTCTTTATCAAGGAACTTATACATAGCTTCAGGGCCGCAGGCAAATATACTGTATTTCCCTTCAGGAGCATGTTTTTTAATCTTTTCCGCTCCGATAAATCCACGCTCAAATCCCCTGTTTCTGCCTTCGCTGAGTACATAAACAACCTTGAATTTTTCATTTCTTTCAGCTATTGCATCAAGCTCATCTTTGAAAACAAGCTCATCTTTTACTCTTGCACCGTAAAGAAGCGTTAAACTGAAATCTTCACTGCCGTCATCAATAGCTCTTGCCATTGAAAGGAACGGTGTGATACCGCTTCCTCCTGCAACGCCAATAACTGACGGTGCATCTCTCAAAGGCTCATAATTAAAGCAACCTTCCGGAGCGTAAGCCTTAATCTTATCCCCTACTTTCCAGTTGTCAAGAATATAACCTGAAACAAATCCGTCAGGAACTCTTTTAACCATTATCTGGTATTCCCCAGAAAGTGCTTTAGCGGGGGAAGAAGCTATTGAATATGCTCTTGTAACAAGAGAATCGCCGATTTTTATCGGAAATGAAAGGTACTGACCCGCTCTGAAATATGCCAGCGGCTGACCTTCAGACCATGTGAAATAATAGCTTTTTATATCCGCAGAGTGTTCAACAATTTTTCTGATAACAAGCTTTAATTCTTTAGGATGTACTGCGGCAGCAACTCTGTTAACATTAAAAAGTTCAGGATTCATTGCCTGATTTTTAGAGGCTGATTTAACTTCTTTCAAACGCTCCGGTATCATTTTTGCGGTATTTATAAAATCCTTACCCTTTGAAGAAATAGGGATAGCTTTATTCTTTTTCATTATTCTGCCTCCTTTTCCATATCTTTAAGAGTCTGATTGGCAGCCATAACACCTGTTTGGTAAGACGGAGAAAAGCCTATGCACTGCTGTGTATATCCGCCGCAGAATTTAAGATTCTTAACTTTATCTCCCATTCCCATTGTCATAAGCCTGTGAACGATTGAATTTGTGCCGTTAGCATGGAATCCGTAAATCGTTCCGTTGGGAGCATCCGTATATCTGGCATAAGTAACAGGGGCTGCTATTTCAATTTCTTCAATATGTTCTCTGATTTTTATTCCCGTTGCAGCTTCAAACTGCTCAATCATTTTGTCAGCAAACTTTCTTTTTTCTTTAACATAATTTGACGGGGTAATATCGCTCCATGCATCGTCCCCTGCAAAAATACTTGTCATATAAAGAATTGTCGTACCTTCCGGCGAACAATCCGGAATTGCCTGATTAAGACAAACAGTTGCCTGCATTGCACATTTCTCTCTTGATTTGGATAATTCAAATACTTTAGCTGAATCTGATGAATCATAAATAAAATAGCTGTGATTATTAAGACCTAATTCTTCTCTTGAACGGTTAAGTCCGAGGAAAACAGCAAAACCTTTTGAAGAAAGCTGTTTTGTATTAAGGTCCTGAATCTGGAATTCGGGTATTTCATCTTTATCAATAAGCTTAGTAAGAACATTATAAGGTGAAGCGTTTGCAATAATATGGTCAGCCTCAACCTTTGTTCCGTCTTCAAGAATTATACCCTTGACTTTACTGTCTTTAACAATAATTCTCTTAACTGTAGAATTAAACCATACTTCTCCGCCGAGTTCCTCAAATCTGTCAAGCAAAGCACAGCTTATCATATGGCTTCTTCCTTTGGGAATAACTGCACCGTCAACAATATATGAATAAAGCATTGTGAAGTAATGAATAAGATTAAGTTCATCAAGGCTTACACCTAAGTAGCACCAATATGCGCCGAACATATCTCTCACAGGTTTAGGTACATTAAGTGCTTCAAAAACCTCATTAACTGTATAACCTGCGATATTTATAAAATTGATATGCTCACCAAGTACTTCCTTTACAGTGTTAAGACCAAAGGATTTAAGTGCGCTGATATAATCAACACCGTTGCTTATCTGTTCGCAAAGGCTCATAAGAAGTTCGCAGATTTCTCTTGAACCGGGAGCATATTCCTCAATCTTATTTATGAAGTTCTCTTTGCCCAAAGGCATAACATAATCTATATTCTGGTCATCGTTAACTGTAATTACTCTGAATGCTTCATCAAGACTGACCCAGTCAATTTTATCGTAAATACCCAAATCAATAAAAGTATTCTTCAATGCACCTGTACCAGTAATCGGGCCGATTCCGCAAAGCTCATGAAGTGAAGCTTCAAACTCAAATCTTCCCCTTACAAAGCTGGTAGCAAAACCGCCGGGAAGGTTATGCTTTTCAACAAGAAGTGTTTTTTTGCCTTCTAATGCCATTTTTGTTGCGGCTGTAAGTCCACCGTTACCGGCACCGACAACTATGACATCAAACTTTTTGTCCATATAATCCCTTCTTTCATATATTTACAGTGTAATTTTAACAGAATAAGCCGTTTGTGTCAATGTTATTATGGGTAAATATACAAACAAAACATTGCAACACACGGAATACTATATATAATAAATCAACTCAATTTTCAATAATTTACAGTAAAAAAGTAACTGAAATTTGCAATAGTTGACAAATAGTTACAAATATGGTATAATCACCATTGTTGAAGTATGTCAACACAAAAAATTCAATAAAAGTTGTATTTGCAAACGGTAATTATTCAGAAACAGAAGGTGAAAAGAATGACGAAATTTGTTAAATGTACAATATCACTGCTGCTTGTTTTTGTCTTAGCATTTTGCCCGCTGATTATGCAGTCGGGATTTGCAGCTTCAATCGGTGATGTTAACGGAGATTCAAAAGTCAACTCTGTTGATGCTCTTGCAGTTTTACAGCATTCAACAAAAGTTGCACTTCTTTCTGCTGAAGCTCAGAAGGTTGCAGATGTTAACTGGGACGGTACAATAAATTCTTCAGATGCACTTGAGATTCTTCTGGTTGCAACAGGAATTAAAGCATCGTTTCCCAAAAAGCCGGAAAAAGATCCGCCGGCGTCAAAATCTTATGAAGGTTCTGTTACTGCAAGTTCATCACTCAGACTTCGTTCAGGAGCTGGTACAAGCTATGCAATACTTGCAACTATCCCTTACGGAACAGTTGTTGTTATTACACAGGAGCAAAACGGTTGGGGTAAAACAACATATAACGGGCTTTCAGGCTGGGTAAGTCTTGATTATATCAAGAAGCTCCCCTCTGCAGACAATCCCGGTGAATCGGGAACATTCACAATAACCTGTTACGGTTGGGGTCACGGTGTAGGGCTCAGTCAGTACGGTGCAATCACCTACGCTGAACAGGGCTGGAAATATGACCAGATACTTCTTCATTATTATCACACAGATAAAACAAAAATGATGAAGGATTACACTCTGCCCGCCACTGTTAAATTTAACGGTCAGGATTATGAATTTAAGCGTTTTATGGCTGTAACCACTTACCTTGAAACCGGTGATTTTGTTTCATATGAATCAGTAAAATCCATGATGGTTACAATCTATACATTCCTTAAATATTTCAACTTTAATGTCAGCACAGGTATGGTTGCTTTTGACCCGTCATATTCATATAATTATAACGGAACAGCAATAGGCAGAGCAATGAACGAAGCTCTCGGCGAATATGTTGCATATAACGGCAAACCGCTTCTTGCAGTTTACTGTTCAAGCGTAGGCAAGAAAACCACTTCATCAGAAAACGCCTGGGCAAGCAGTCCCGCCCCTGAGTATCTTAAAGGCGGCAGAGTAAGTCCTGAACCTGACAGTATATCAAAGCGTGTTTATACATTTACAACAGCAGAGATTAAAAACCTTGCTTACAAGAATATGGGAGTTACCCTGACAGGCGACCCGTCAAAATGGTTTACAGATATTGTCCATGATAAATCAGTGGATGCCAACACAGGATATATTGCTTCCATGAAAGTCGGCGGAAAAGTTATCAAAGGCGACCAGATAACAATGAAGCTCTTTGAATACAAAATCCGTTCTCACTGTATAAATATTAAATATAATCCGTAAGTCAAAACCGCCGGTTCGCAACAGTCCGGCGGTTTTAATATTATGAAATTTGTAGCCAAATATAAAAACTATTACATTATACTATTCTGCTAATAAATACCTCTTCTAAACTCTGATACAAATGTTTTGATATATACCGCAGATATTTCATTCAGTAATAAGTCAAATAATAAGCTGTCACTTTTTGTCTGCAAAGTTCATAACGAAAAAAACACAATATAAAAATAACAGAGAAAACCCTGAGGGCAGCATATTCTTATTACAGTAAAGTTTATATATTATGACGATGAGCACCGGGAAATCGGGGCTCATCTGTTTATTTTAAATGATACAATAAATTTGATTGTAAAAAGAATCGCTCCGCAAAAGCGAAGCGATTCAAAATGACTACTTAATCAGATATTAGTAGAGAATTTCAAGGTCGAGGGAAATATCTGTCTGAGTAAATGCTGTTCTGTTTGTACGAGCATAAACATCAAATGTCTTTGTTCCTGTTCTTGAGAAATTCATTGTTGCTGTCCATTCAAGTTTACCATCTTTTTCAACTATTTCAGCATTATCAGCTGTAAATGTTGTTGAAGTTGAATCATACTTAAACTGAACTTTAGTAACATCTTTACCTGTTACAAATGTAACAGTATGTGTTCCCTTAGTAATTCTTCCGTCAAATTCATCAGAAACTGTGCATGAATATACAGTATCGTCAAAGGGATTTGTGTCAGCAAGAACAAATGAGAAGTTCTTTTCAGACCATTTGCTGTCAAACTTACCTTTTACATTATAAGTTTCGCTGAGCTTATAAACCATAAGCTGAAGTGTCCATGTCTGTGTACCGTCAGGATTATTAACTACGCTGATAATTCTACCGTATGTTTCGGAGAATGTGATTGTACCGGCACTGGAATTGATGAACTGAAGCTTCTGAGCAGGACTGCTTACCAATACTTCAACAGTTGCAAGTTCGCCGTATACAACATCTGATACAGGAGTTACGGAAATAATTTCACTATCCTGAGCAGCGGGAGCAAGACCTTTAATTGCATTTGTAATTGCGTCTGTAAATGCGTCAACTTCCAGCTGAGTTTTTGCATTTTTTGCATTGTCATTTGCATCTTTAACTGCTGCTGATAATACGCTCCATGTTTCGGGAGAATAGTTTTCTTCAACAAGTTTTGCTGCATCAGCAAGAGCTGCATTAAGTGCAGTGTAATCTAAATCAGCGGGTTTTTCACCAACTGTGAATGTTAAATCTGCATTTTCAAATTCAATTGTCTGACAACCGCATGCGTTCTGGTCAGAAACAAGCTTTGCCATCTTCCAAACGCCGTCAAGGTCAGCTACCATTTCAGAAGGATCTGCTGCATAACCTCTTGTGAAGTTATAAAGGGGTTTCTCATAATTACCGAGATAGAAATTATCTCTTGAAGCGCAAAGGTCTAAATTTGTAAAGATACGGCCTTCAACACCGTCTGTAGTGTCTGACTTAACCTTCATAGTAACAGTAAGAACATCTACATAATCTGTGGGATACAAATACTCTGTTGCGCCAAGTGCAGGAGTAAGAACCTTACACATAAGGTTGTACTGAGATTTTGTTTCCTTGCTCCAGGATTCGGGATATCCGCCGGGGTTTTCAGCGCCTGACTTATTACGGCCCCATGTGGGATAAACAGCAGTTGTGTAGTCAAGGATTGAATCAAGAGCTGAGTTATGTGATTCTGAAACAAATTCAAAGATATTCTTGTCGTAAGCAAATCCTAAGTATGCAGAACGAACATAGAAGTTTGTCTTCATGCTGATAGTAACGCTTACAGTTTCACCTTTTTTAAGATAACCGTCTGTGTCATCTGTTTTGAATTTGTAAAAGGCTTTTGCTTTGCTTTCATCACGATTAGAATAAATATATACATAGTCTTCAATTGCTTCTATATATTCATCATCGCCTTCGTAAGCAACATCAAATGCATTTTTGCAAAGCTGTAATGCACTTTCAAGTTCTCTTGCTTCACCACTGATAATTGCTGCTTCTGCAGCCTTTCTTGCATTAAGGATTGTTTCCTTTGCGCTGTCTGTGTAGAACTGTGCATTATACTCACTGGGGAGTTTCTGAAGTGCTTTCTGAACATCATCTGTAGTTACAGCTGCAGCTGATACAGCTATTACGCAAACGCCCAATGTAAGTACAAGTGCAAGAACTACGCTTAATACTTTCTTTGCCATGAAAATATTCCTCCTAAATTTTTTTATCTTTAACCATTTCTTCGAATGGAATAAAGCCTGAGATTTTACGCCATTGTAGGATCAACCTGATTGAACACTCTGGAACCGTCTGCAACTTCTTTGATTGCTGCAAGGTCGTCTGCTGATATTCTGCGTACGCCGTCAACATTTGCTGCCTTTGACT
>JAZQPL010000075.1:0-15327 GCA_045628495.1 Acutalibacteraceae bacterium | reverse complement strand
AGTTGAAAACAAAACTGACTCCGATGGAATACCGAAGTCAGTTTGTTGCTTGATTTTTGATTTTTGCTACCATAGGGTCTTTTTTTGTGCTGTCTGCATAAATTGGGGCAGTTCATTCACTGCAACAGGGGAGTCTGATTTTTTAGTGATTATTATAAACCCAGCCAGAAAAGGTTGTTGGTTTCGGAAAAATTCTCCGTACCGAAAAGGAATAACACCTCGTTAAGGTTATTTTCATCTGCTATATCTTTTACTGATTTGTGATAATATCTTAAATCAATCATATCAATTTCTTCATAGTTTTCAATAAGAAATGTTGCAAAACAGTGAGCGTAAGAATCTTTTACAAGCAAAAGTCTTTTACCGTTATGACAGTTTTTGTTTTTAACAACAACTTTCTGATGGTTACCGTCAAGGAAAACGGGATATTTATCCATGTTGTCAAAATGCGATTCAAAATAAAGACTGTTGTATGTTTCGGATTTGTTGTTTTCTGTAATTGTAACGGTGTAGGAATTTTCAGAATCACAAGTCCATATTTCAATATTGTCGGGTTTAGTGAGCCATAATCCGCTTTTTGAATATGTTGTTCCGTAAAAACCATTCACTGTTTTTGATAATGTGAATGTTGCGGGTTTAATATTTTTTTCTTTGCAGAAGTGCTGATACATAGAAAGGGCACCGCTTGATGTAAGGTGGTGGTCTGTTTTGTAGTACAGCTGAGTATCGTTTTTAGCGTTTTGAAAAAAATCAGAAAGATTTATAAAGTCAACATTTTCAATTTTGTTTTCAATTTTTGAAAAAACTTTATCATCATTATATTTTTTATGATTCTTAGGAAGAATATTATTCAGCGTATAACCGGCTGTTGGAACAATCATTATTGACGAATCAAGACCTGTACTTTTTTGAAAGTCGTTTATATATTTGATGTTTTTATCAATCTGAACATCATTGTATTTATAGGGCGCAGTTATCAGATATCCGTTTTTGCATTTATAAATACCTGAATCACCGTTTTGCCCCAGGGCAAGATTTACATAGGCATTTAATCCTACAAAGGCGTCTCTGATTGGGAAATGGTCTGCAAGGTAAGTATCCAGTCCGCTTGTAAACTCTCCGCTTTTTATACTTTCAAATGATACTTCCGGAAATTCAGCAAGAGGTCTTTTTTCATTTGCGCTTATTTTAGCTTTCGGCATTACAATAAATGCTCCTGCAAGCAGATAAATAAATAAAATAAAAACAACTGTCAGCGGAAGTATTTTAACTTTCTTTTTATTTTCTTTCATAAGCGCACCTCCTTAAAACCTGAAATAAAGGAACGGGTTGTATGTTGAATTAACAAGCGAAGCGGTGCAGAGAATAAGCGCTGCAACAGCGGCAATGTTTTCAACTGTTCTGTACCACTTTTTACTTTGAAGTTCTTTAGATACATTCTTTGCAAAAGGAAGGCAGGCAAATATTGCAATAAGCACAAGGGGGAGATGGCTGAGTAAAACAGAAAGCAGGTCAGAACTGATGACTCCGTTTTTGA
Source organism: Acutalibacteraceae bacterium (assembly GCA_045628495.1). GTDB lineage: Bacteria > Bacillota > Clostridia > Oscillospirales > Acutalibacteraceae > CAG-488. The sequence goes on along the minus strand of JAZQPL010000075.1, from coordinate 13,790 downwards.
ATGTAAACAGCTGAGTTATAAATTTGCCCATTTCTCCCATATCTGTAAAGTCAAATATTACCCAACCGAAAAGAATAAGGAAGATTGAGTAAATATGAGAAATGAATTTGGGAATCTTTTTGAACAGATTAAGTAAAAAGAATTTTTCAAGTATAAGTATAATGCCGAAGTATAATCCCCAAAGCAGGAAATTCCAGTTAGCCCCGTGCCAGATACCTGTAAGACCCCAAACAATAAGAAGGTTGAGTATAAGTCTCGGTTTGCCTTTTCTGTTTCCGCCTAAAGGAATGTAAACATATTCCCTGAACCATGTACCCAGAGAGATGTGCCATGTTCTCCAGAATTCTGTAATACTTGATGAGATATACGGGTAATCAAAGTTTTTCACAAACTTAAATCCGAACATATTGCCGAGACCGCATGCCATATCGGAATACCCGCTGAAATCAAAATAAATCTGCAGAGTGAATGTCAGAACTCCGAACCATGAACCCAAAATGCCGTCTTCAGCTCCGCCTGTTTTGAACTCTGCCCATAATGAACCAAGCTGATTGGCAAGCAGAACTTTTTTTGACAAACCGATAATGAACAGCTTAACTCCTTTTTCAAAAAGCTCAGGTGATTCTTTTCTTGTCTGAAGCTGGTCCTCAATATCCACATAGCGTACAATCGGGCCGGCGATGAGCTGAGGGAAAAGAGCAACATAAGTGCCGAAATTTATAATATTTTTTTGTGCTTTGCAGTTCCCTCTGTATGTGTCAATAACATAAGACATAGTCTGAAATGTAAAGAATGATATACCTATGGGGAGCGCAATTTCCGGAATTTTTATCATTGAAAATGCAGGTATATTCTTAATACTTTCAAGAATAAGACCTGTGTATTTAAAATATCCGAGTAATGAAAGGTTTATTATTACATCAATTATTAAAAAAAGCTTCTTGATTTTTTGTTTATCATTAAATTTTTCAATAAGCAATCCGAAACAGAAGTTGACTGTTATTGAGAAAATCATTAAAAATAAATATATAGGTTCACCGTATCCGTAAAAAAACAGGCTTGTAATTAAAAGAACAGTGTTTTTTGCTTTTCTCGGAACAAGATAATATATCAGAAGCGTAATTGTCAGAAACATAAAAATAAACGGCAGTCCTGAAAATACCACTTGATTATTCACTCCTTAAAAATTTCGGCATGCACTGTTAAGCACACGCCGAATCAACGCTGAGATAAAAGATATTGATTTTATTTTACACTATCATTGAAAATCTGCTCCATCTGAGCGTGGTCAGCAGAAATAAACATAGCGATAATATCTCCTTCTTCAAATACACCGCAGTCAAGAGCGTACTTATCTTCTTCCGAACCGTAATCTTTTGACTGGTCCTGAAGGTCGCCGAGATATGTTTCAAGACTTGTTTTTATTGAGCTTGCAGCTGTATCGTCTTTAGCTTTTATGATAACGATTTCGTCAGGGAAAACAGTACCGCTGCCCTGATAGCATGAACAATCGGCAATGTCATCTGCGTTAATGCCGTATGCACCGGAAACCATGTCTTTATCAAGCTCTTTAGCTTCTGCAACATTAACATCTTTTACGATTTTTGCGCCGATATCTGAAATGCTGACACCTTCTGAAGAGCTGTCTGCAGTGTTTGAGTCACCTGATTTGTCAGCTTCCTGAGAGCAGGCTGCAAATGAAAGTGCAAAAACAAGAACCAATAAAATACTTAATAATTTTTTCATTTTAATAAACCCTTTCTTTAATAACATTATATTAACAAGAATATTGTATTCTTATTATACAGTGTGATTTAACAGATACTCAACCCATGCTTCACAGCCGGCATCTGTAAAGTGCATTCCCATTGAATCTTTATCACTGCAGTATGAATCATAAAGACAGCCTGTTGCAGGGTCATACATTACGCTGGCAACATCAATAAAGTACCATCCGTTCTGAGAACACATATCAGAAATCATTTTGTTGTATTCTTTGATTTTTTCGTTTGTAACATTCGGAGAAACAGTTGGATTTGCACTTAATCTTGGCGTAACGGACTGAACCATAATTTTAACATCCGGATTTTTGGCAACAACATTATCAATAACCTGCTTGTAATTCGCAATACTGTAATCAAGACCGTAGCCTATATCGTTCATACCGAACATAATGTACATTTTTTTGGCGCCGCAAGCTTTAACAGCATCTTCAATCATCATTTCCTGTCCGTTATACTTTGGATGAATTGCATATTGACCGCCTACAGGCCGCAATGTATTTGTTGCACTCATACTGCCGACTGTTAAAAACTGGGCATTACCCAGAACATTTGCAGTTCTTTCATAAAATTCAAGCTTTTTGCTTACAGAATCTCCTACAAAAACAACATCGTCGAAGTATGTCGGGTCTGCTTTCGGAGCTTTTTTAACAGCACCCGGGGTACTGAACGAATTTGCATCGTCCTTAACAGTCGGTTTAGTTGTCGTTTTTGCTTCCTGCTTTTTATTGTTTTCGCTTTTTTTATTATCGTCTTTTGTGTTTACCTGAGATGACTTTTCTTTCCTTTCGTGATTGTTTGAAGTAGTATAATTTTTAACTTCCGAACAACCGGTCATACTTAAAACAGCAATCACCACAGAGCATACCGCACAAATAATTCTTCTGTGTATATTTTTAACCGTCATTCTTATTTAAAACCCCTTATTTAATTTTTACTGCAAACTTAATTATAGCAACATATATAATATATTGTCAATGGTTTTTCATCATAATTTGACAAAAAATCAACTAAATTTTAAGCTTGAATTAAGGTTTGTTTTAGGCAGTTAATTTAATTGTACATATAAAACAATTATCTGCCGTCTGAACCGTAATTCAGCTTTGATTCTTTATAATAAATAATTCAATTATATGTGTGTAAATTTTTGGTATAAACTTTAAAATAAAGCATAAAATGCGTGTTGAAAAATTTTAAAAATATGTTATAATTTTCTAAAGATTATTATTACGGTTTTGTATTCACAGTGATTCATAAACCGAAAAAATCCGGGATGGTGACAGTATGATTGAAAAAGAAAACAAAAAAGATTACAGTAAACTTGTTAAGATACTTCAGATTGCATCCGGAGTTCTTATGCTCGCAATGATTGTTTTAACTGTTGTTCTAATGAAAAAATATAATATTTCTATCGGTAATGCAAAGCATATTTCAGAGATGCTGCCGGGAAGTGCTCTTGTTGTTGCGGGAGTGATTATCGGTTTTTCCGTTATTAAATCTTTCGCTCTGATTTTCCCTCCGGCAGTTATTTTTGCAGTTTCCGGTATTGTTTTTTCCGATTGCATATGGAAGGCTTATTTAGTGAATATAATTGCAGTTGCTCTTAGCCTTGTTTTACCGTATTATCTTGGTAAGTTTACAGGTTCAGGTATGGTTAATACATTAAAAAAGCGTTTCCCGAAGATTCAGCAGATTGATAATTTCGCAGAAGAAAATGATTTTGCTCTGGTGTTTGTACTTAAAGCATCCGGATTTTTGCCGTGTGATGTAAGCAGTCTTATTTTCGGAGCAATGGAAATTCCATTCGGTAAATATTTTCTTGCATCAAATATCGGTATGATTCCGTTGAATGCGCTCTGGACTCTTTTAGGCGCAAAAGGCGATTTATCAAATCCCCTTTCTTTCCTTTATGTTTTGCCGATAGGTATTTTTGCTGTTGTTGTTGCAATTTTTATGAAAAAATGGAGCTCTAAGAAAGAAAAGACAAAATCCGAATAAACAGGGTGATTGTTTGAAAAATTCAGAAATTAAAATTGCTGTTGCCGGAACAGGGTATGTGGGACTCTCTGTTGCTGTTTTGCTTGCCCAGAATAATAATGTTACGGCAGTTGACATTTTGAGTGAAAAAGTGGATATGATAAATAAGGGCATATCCACAGTATCTGATGAAGAAATTGAATTTTTTCTGAAAAACAAAAAACTGAATCTTACTGCTACAACAGACGGTGAAAGTGCGTATAAAAACGCTGATTATGTTGTTGTTGCCGTTCCCACGGATTATGACCCTGTTAAAAATTTTTTTGATACATCTGCTGTTGAGGATGTTGTGAACATTGTCAGCAGAGTAAATCCCCGGGCTGTTATTGTTATTAAGTCAACTGTACCTGTAGGTTATACCGAATCACTTAGAAAAAAGGTGAATAACAGCAATATTGTTTTCAGCCCCGAGTTTTTAAGAGAGAGCAAGGCTCTTTACGATAATCTTTACCCTTCAAGAATTATTGTGGGTACAGATTCAGAAAGCGATTTTTTAAAAGAAAAGGCTTTTCAATTTGCTCAGCTGCTTAAGCAGGGCGCAAGCAAAGAAGATGTTCCTGTTCTGATAATGAATTTTACTGAAGCCGAGGCTGTTAAGCTTTTTGCCAACACTTACCTTGCTTTGAGAGTATCTTTTTTTAATGAACTTGATACTTATGCGGAAATAAAAGGTCTTGACACAAAAAATATAATAGATGGGGTGTGTCTTGACCCGAGAATAGGTTCTCACTACAATAATCCCAGCTTTGGTTACGGCGGTTATTGTCTTCCGAAAGATACAAAACAGCTTCTTGCCAATTATAAAGACATTCCCGAAAACCTTATACAGTCAATCGTTGATTCCAACAGGACAAGAAAGGATTATATTGCAGACAGAATACTCAGTAAGGTCGGATATTATGACTACAGCAATTCTATAAGTTATGATTCTTCCAAAGAAACCGAAGTAATAATCGGCGTATACCGGCTGACAATGAAAAGCAATTCCGACAATTTCCGTCACAGCAGTATTCAAGGCATTATGAAGCGGGTAAAAGCCAAAGGCGCAACTGTTATAGTTTATGAGCCGTCTCTTAAAGACGGGTCAAAATTTTTCGGAAGCTTAGTTGTTAACAATATAGAAAAATTTAAGTCCGAATGTGATATCATTGTGGCAAACAGATATGATTCAGTTCTTGATGATGTAATTGATAAGGTTTATACCCGTGATTTATTTAAGCGTGATTGATGAGAGGGTGCTATTTTGGTTGAATTTAATGTTGACTTAAACGGCAAAACGCTGGTTGTTACCGGTGCGGCAGGATTTATCGGTTCATACCTTTGCAAACAGATTCTCAGTGAATACAATGTAAAAGAAATTATCGGAATTGATACAATAAATGATTACTATGATCCGTCGCTGAAGCTTTCAAGGCTCAACGGGTTAAACAATTTCAGTAATTTTATTTTCATAAAGGGAAACATTGCCGATAAAGATTTTATGATGAAAGTTTTTTCAGAATATAAACCGCAGATTGTTGTTAATCTTGCGGCGCAGGCGGGAGTGCGTTATTCAATAGAAAATCCCGATGTTTATATTGAATCAAATATTATCGGATTTTATAATATAATTGAATGCTGCCGCTATTATCCTGTTGAACATCTTGTTTTTGCAAGTTCATCAAGTGTTTACGGTAGCAATAAAAAAATCCCGTATTCAACTGATGATAAGGTTGAAAATCCTGTTTCTTTGTATGCCGCAACTAAAAAAAGCGATGAGCTTCTTGCCCACGCATATTCAAAGCTTTACGACATTCCCGTTACCGGATTAAGATTTTTTACTGTTTACGGTCCGGCAGGCAGACCTGATATGGCATATTTCGGGTTTACAAATAAGCTTATAAACGGCGAAAAAATTAAAATTTTCAATTACGGCAACTGCAAAAGAGATTTCACTTATATAGATGATATAGTTAAGGGTATAATTTCCGTTATGCAGAAAGCACCGGATGAAAACAGTGACGGCGTTAAATATAAAATATATAATATCGGCAACAATAATCCGGAAAATCTTCTTGATTTTGTTGATATTCTTCAGCAGGAGCTTGTAAGCGCAGGGGTGTTGGATAAAGATTTTGATTTTAAGAGTCATACGGAGCTTGTACCTATGCAGCCCGGTGATGTGGAAATTACTTTTGCAGATGTGACGGATTTATATAATGATTTCGGCTTTAAGCCTGATACACCGCTTCGCTGCGGATTGAGAAAGTTTGCTAAATGGTATAAAGAGTATTACGGTTGAGAAAGGGTGAGCACCGTGAAAAAGCTGATGATTATGACTAACGGACTTTATGCGGGCGGTGCCGAAAAGGTATTGCAGACCTTACTTAATAATCTTGATTATTCTCTTTTTGATGTTACCGTTTATTCAATGTATAAAGAACCGGTTAATCCTGAAATTATCACAGCATATAATAAATTTAAGTATAAACAGGTTTTTACTCAATATCAGGGTAAGTCAGCTCTGATTAGAAAAATCAGCGGATTTTTCGGCAAAATTAAAGGGAAAATCTTTAATTGTATGCCGCCCGGATTTTTCAGATTTTTATATCTCAGAGAAAAATATGATATAGAGCTTGCGTTTATTGAAGGGGAAAGCACAAAAATTGTTTCCGGTTCGTTGAATAAAAAATCCAAAAAGCTTGCATGGGTACATACGGATATGATTAAGAATAACTGGACTGATTTTTTATGGAGTTCAGTTAAGAAAGAAGCGCAGGCATATAAAAAATTCAACACTGTTGTGTGTGTTTCAAATTCGGTTAAAGATGCTTTTTCAGAAAAATACGGAATATCAGAAAATGTAACCGTTAAATATAATCCTATAGATTCAGTTGATGTTTTGAAAAAAAGCAAAGATGAAGTACATATTGAAAATGTAAAAAAACCGCTGTTGATTACTGTAGGCAGGCTTGAACAGCCCAAAGGGTACCCGAGACTTCTTCAGTGCGCTGACAGACTTCATAAGGAAGGTTACAGCTTCACTTTACTTATTTTGGGAGACGGGAAACAGAAAAATCAGCTTAAAGATTATATCGAAAAAAATGATTTAAAAGGTACTGTTGAGTTGTTGGGATTTCACAATAATCCATATAAATATATTGCGGTATGCGATGCTTTTATCTGCTCGTCATATATTGAGGGATTCAGCACTGCGGCGGCAGAAAGCATCATTTTAGGTAAACCGGTTTATACTCTTGACTGCCCGGGAATGAAAGAGCTTTTCGGAGATGAGAATTGCGGCAAAATTGTCCCCAATACAGATGAAGATTTGTATTTATTATTAAAATCTGCAGTTTCAGATAGTTCGCTTATGCAGGATTTTACCCGTGGCGCAGAACGCAGAGCTGACTTTTTTGATGTAAAAAAGAGAGTAAATGATATAGAAAATCTTTTAATTATTTAACAGATATTGACAAAAGGGTTGTTCGGCGTTATTATAAAGCGTAAGTTAATATATCCTTGGTAGAGGTTGCAGTTTCCATCAGTAAACAGTGAGTTTTCTGGCAGTTATTGCTGTTAAAAGGGGAAATTGCCGAAGCTTCAGAACAGTTTGCCTGCTGTCTGTTGCTGGGTGTGAGCAGAATATGCTTACAACTGTCACATGGTATTGTGGAGTGCTATCACCGATGTGAATTTTCATCGTAAGCTTTCCGCAGGCTTGCGATTTTTTTATAGGAGGAATTTATATGAACAAAAGTAAAAAAATTGTTCTGGCAATCGTTTCTGTACTTATTATAGCACTTCTTGTTTTCGCAAAAGTGTCAGGAGGGTCAATGACTCAGAAAGCCTGTGTTGATTGTGCGGGCGTAGGCGTTGTTGACGGCGTTGACTGTGAAACCTGCGAAGGTTCAGGTCTTGTAAGGGCTTCCTGGTGGGCTCTTTGTCCGCCGATTATAGCAATCGGACTTGCACTGATTACAAAGGAAGTTTACAGTTCGCTTTTTATCGGAGTTATTTCAGGCGCAATTTTAGGTTCTGATTTTTCATTCACCAAAACCATGGATATAATAGTTAACGATGGTTTAATATCCGCTGTTTCTGATACAGCGGGAATATTCATATTCCTTGTTGTCCTCGGTATTATTGTTTCGCTTATCAACAGAGCCGGTGGTTCTGCCGCATTCGGATTGTGGGCAAAAGAACATATTAAATCAAGAACCGGCGCAATGCTTGCTACCTTTGTTTTGGGCGTTCTGATTTTTATTGACGATTATTTCAACTGTCTTACCGTCGGTTCCGTTATGCGTCCGGTTACTGATGCACACAAAGTTTCGAGAGCAAAACTTTCATATCTTATTGATGCTACTGCGGCACCTGTATGTATGATTGCACCGATTTCTTCATGGGCGGCGGCTGTTGCTTCTTATGCTGATGAAGGCCAGGGATTCACACTTTTTATTAAAGCGATACCTTATAATTTTTATTCTCTGTTAACATTTGTATTCATTATTTCAATCTGTTTAATGAAGTTTGATTTTGGTCCTATGAGAATACATGAGATAAACGCAAAGGTGAAAGGGGACCTTTTCACAAGTGGTGAAAAGTCTGAAACTTTGCAGGAAAAAAGTTCATCAAAAGGGAAGGTTATTGACCTTATTCTTCCTATAATTGTTCTTATTGCCATATGCATTTTTGCTCTTGTTTATATCGGCGGTATTTTTGACGGAGAGAATTTCATTGATGCTTTTTCAAATACTGATGCTACCGTAGGTCTTCCCTGGGGAAGTATAATAGCTCTTGTTTTCACAATGATTTATCTTAACCTTCGCAAACTTGTTACTCTTAAAGAAACTTTTGAGTGTATTCCTCAAGGCTTTATGGCTATGGTTCCGGCAATTCTTATTCTTACATTCGCAACATCCCTTAAAAATATGACCGGTGTTCTTGGTGCAAAACCGTTTGTTGCGGCTGCTATGGGCGGCGTTGCTGATAAATTTGCAATGTTCCTTCCTGCTGTTATTTTCCTTGTAGCTTGCGGAATTTCATTTGCAACCGGAACATCATGGGGTACATTCGGTATCCTTATTCCGATTGTTATTGCAATTTTCCCTTCAGGCACAATTCAGACTATCGGAATGTCAGCCTGTCTTGCAGGTTCTGTATGCGGCGACCATTGTTCTCCGATTTCTGATACAACAATTATGTCATCGGCAGGCGGTCAGTGCAATCATATAAATCATGTTTCAACTCAGCTTCCTTACGCTGTTTCTGTTGCTGTAATTTCATTTATTATGTATGTTATTTCCGGATTCGTTCAGAACTGGATTATAGTTTTGCCGGTGGGAATAGTTTTAACTCTTTTGTATTTATTTGTTATGAAAAAACTTACAGTAAAAAAATACGGCAAAGAAAATATTTAAACAGAAGCTGTCGCAATTTTGCGGCAGCTTTAGTCAGTTTATTGCAGATGGCAGAATTCTTAAATCAATATGATTATTTAACAGGTGATAACTTTGAAAAAAACAGTAATAAGCGTTCTGATTGTGTTTGCTGTTATTTTTATTTGCGCAGGGTTCATCGTTAAAAATGCAAACGACAAAGTGTATTCTTTTTTATATCCCCAACAAAAGCAGGTTTTTATTGAAAACTGCCCGAAAACCGTTAAAATAAAAAACGGTGATTATTTTGCTCTGGGGATATATAATAACGAGAGACTTGTCTGGAAATGCGTTTTGAACAACAAAGCTCAGTGTGAAAAAATAATAGACTTCAGACAGTATGACAGTGAAAATTCTGATTGGAAAACATCAGAATTAAGAAAATGGTTAAACTCCGATAACGGTTTTTCCGAAAAAGCGATGATAAAGAATAATACAATTATTGACGGTGAAATTTATGTTTTATCAAAGGGTGAACTTGAAAAAATTGATAATATTGCCAAACAGCCTACTTTATCTGCTGTGAAAAATTCAGATTCAAAGTATTTATTTTTAAGAAAAAACTGCTGGTATTGGACTTCATCGTCCATAAGTACAAATTCTCAGAGTGTTGCAGCTGTAACCCAAAACGGAGGATTTTATAAAACCTTACCTACAGACAGCTTAACAGGTGTTTGCCCTGCGTTTACTATGAAAAATTCAACCGTTCATATTCTCGGCGGTGACGGTTCAAAAGAAAAACCTTATGTTATAGGATGAATTTTATGAATATCTTAAAAAACAAAAAGAATATTCCGTTTTTTGTATTTTCAATTTTAATTATTATTTTTTATTTGTTTTTTTCAAAAATAATATTAAAAAGTGATGACGGGCATTTTTTAGGAATTTTGCAGGAAAACGGGTTTAATATATTTGACTGGCTCAGGTACAGGTATAACACCATTTCGGGAAGAACCGTCTGTGAGTTTTTCACCATGGTTTTCTTTTCAGCTAATCCGTTTTTTAATAAGCTTTTCTTTGCGGTTTTATGGATTGTATTTATTTATATTTTAATAAAAATTGTTACTGCTTACGGTCAGAATACTTTTGAAGAAAAAGTTTTTGTTTGCAGTATACCTTTTTCAATTTTAATAACCTGTCTCAATTCAGGAGCAATATGGTGTTCAGGCGGATTTACATATTTTGTTCCGTTCGTGTTTATGACTGTTGCACTATCTCCCTGCATTTTTGATATTTTGAATGTTAAATATAATAGAATTATTCTATTGCCCGCTTCTGTTATTTGCGCATATATGTCCTGCTCTCAGGAGCAGTCTTCTGCGTTGACGGTAACATTTCTGCTTGTTTTTATTGTAATACTTAAAGTGAATAAAAAAATAAAATGGTATCATTTTGCTCCCCTGATAAGCTCTGCTGTTGAAACATATTTTTTGTTTTCCGCACCCGGAATGAAAGAAAGAACAGATATGGAAGCGGAATCATTTAAATTGTTTTATTCAATGAATCCGTTTGAAAAAGTACTGTGTGGATTTTCGAACTATTTTTCGTTTCAGTTTTTAACATCACTTTTTGTTTCAGGCTTGTTTGTTTTTCTTTTGGCATCTGTTTTGAAAGAATTATATAATAAGTTTAATGTTGTTGTTTTGGCTTTGTGGGGCTTAGTTTGTGTTGTATTGAATATAGTTTATATTATTTTTAACCGCACAATTCCTGATAAAGGCTTTGAAAAATCCTTTCAAAACGGTATATTTAGTTTTTGGGATGCAGCAATAATTTGTGCAGGTATTTTGCTGGTATTGTTGATAATTGCCTGTATTATTATGATAGCAAAGAAAGATTTTAAGACCGGTTTTGCCGTTTTGCTGTGCTTTTGTGCCGGAATTTGCAGCAGTGTTGTTCTCGGATTCAGTTCGTCTGTGTATTCGTCAGGTCAAAGGGTGTTCTTCTTTTCTGAAATACTGATGCTCATTGCCTGCGGAATTATGTTTTCAAAGCTCAGCAATACAAAAAGAAAAGAAAAAATATCAAAGATTATTTTTACATTTTCTCTGATAATGTTTTTAACTGACTGCTTTTCATTCACATTTATGGAAACTCCGTTTATGGGATAAACTCAAAAGATAAAGTTTAAGCCGACACATTGCACTGTGCCGGCTTTTTTATATAGTTTTTTTATTTTGCTTTCATTCTTCTTAAAACATAAATTAACGCATTGCTGACTGCGAATCCTACAACAAGACAAACAGCCCATTCAATAACTGCGTTTACTGTTACCAGCGACATGATTATTGCAATAACACTGTCGCCCAGTTGAAGCTTTGAAAGATTTTCCGTTCCGAAGAAAATAATAAGAAATGATACAAAAAACAGGGTGTTGAATACTCCCACGCTGAGGGAAGTCAAAGCAAACGAAGTTTTTTTAGCTTTATTTTTGAAGGCTTTGAAAATAAGACCTGCAAGAAGGCCGGCGGCTATTCTCGGCATAATGCAAAGAATACCTGTTGCAACAGGGTCTACTGCAAGCAACGCCTGACCGAAAACAGACGGCCTTAATACTCCGAAGCATTGAAAAAAGCTTGTGAGTCCGAATACAAAGCCCAAAAATGCACTTGATGCCGGTCCGCATATTATTGCGCCGATGGCAACGGGGATAGTCATAAATGTGATTTCAACAACTCCGAGATTTAGATAACCAACAGGGGTAAATGTCATAACAATTATCAGAGCGCTGAGTAGCGAGGTTACAGTCAGATTAGCTGTACTGTTCCTCTTGGTGGCAGATTTTTTCATAATTAACCTCCTTGCTGCTGTTCATAATGATACAGCGCAGTTGAATTTTACTTGTTTTTGTTATAGATTGATTTAAGACCGTCAAGAATAAGATTTTTATCATATTTGATTTCACGGCAACAGTTTTTAACAATTTCTTTTGAATAACCGCCTGTTGCAACAACGGATGCTGCTTTTTGGCCGAATTCTTTTTCAATCCTTGATGTAAGACCGTCTATCATTGCGGCTGTACCGAAAACCGTACCCGAAAGCATACAATCAAGAGTGTTTGTACCGATTGTGACATCAGGTGTTTTAATATCAATTGAGGGAAGCAGAGAAGTTTTCTCTGCAAGGGCTTTAAGCGATATTCTGACTCCTGCCGAAATTGTACACCCTCTGAATGTGGCGCTTTCATCAATAAGAATTATTTTTGTTGCAGTGCCTAAATCAACAATTATGCACGGTAAGGGATATTTGGCAATAGCTCCCACAGAAACGGCAACAAGGTCAGCTCCTACCTGAGAATGACAGTCTGTAACAATTTTAAGACCTGTTTTAACCCCGGGACCTAATATAATAGCTTTCAGACCTGTAACAGATTCAATAGCTTCATAAAATATATTTGTAAGTTCAGGAACAACGCTGGAAATAATTGCGCCGTCAATATTTTCCCTGCTGATTTTATTAAGTGAAAAAATAATCATCAGCTCTGCGGCGTATTGATATTCTGTTCTCTGAACATCTGTTGCAAGGCGGCAGGTATGTATCAGCTTTTCATTTTCATAAACTCCTAAGGTTATGTTTGTGTTGCCTATATCAACAGCAAGAAGCATTGAAATTCCTCCTCAAAAAATATTATTTTTGCTTGACAATCAGCGGATATTGTGATATTATATCGCTTGTAGCTGCTGCTATGGCTCAGTCGGTAGAGCGCATCCTTGGTAAGGATGAGGTCACCGGTTCAATTCCGGTTAGCAGCTCCAATCCGCAGATTATTCTGCGGATTTTTTATTCTGTAACAAATGTTTCTTCAACAAATCCTTCTGAATCAATTCTGAAGGTTATTATTTCATAAGGATTTATTTCACATTTGAAGCCCGCATTAAATTCATCGCACATAACAGTTATCGGCTTTTCTTCCCCTTTGGTTTCTTCAATTCTCATAATTACATCGCCGCTGTTATCTTCTGCAAATTTTAATATATTAAGTTCTGCTCCGTCGCTGTTGATTTTAACTGTATTCTTAAAATCACCTGCGGCGGTTTCTTTTAATACGGCTAAAGCATTTTCATATTTTTCATTGAAAATGTCTATCCAGATTTCTTTAAGAATGTTTTGATTATTTATTCTGTTAGCTGTGAAATGTTTTTCTGCTGCTACGGCTTTCTTTTCAGCCTGAGAAGGTTCAATATAATCTTTACGCTGTTTAACTGTTTTGAAGTCAAGGGGTGATGAAAAATATTCGTGCAGCATTTCTTCAAATGTGTAAAACTGATTGTTTTTAACAAAATCATCATTTAAATCTATTATATCTGTTTTGTCAATATTGCCGAAAATGCAGATTCTTGAACGGCCGGTACCGTCAAGCCAGTAGTTTTCTTTTTCTTCAGATAATACTGCGCAGTCAAATCTTCCGTTATATACAATCTGAGAAAAGTAATTGTTTGAAATATTATTTGATGAACATTTAATTTTGGAAGAGATAGTAAAAAAATATATACTTCATGGTTGGACCACTGTGGATGAATAAATTCATACACACCTATACTATTGATTATTA
>JAZQPL010000074.1:0-4659 GCA_045628495.1 Acutalibacteraceae bacterium | reverse complement strand
CAGTAAAAAGGCAAGAATCAAACGCCACAAGAGAGTGCGCGGTAAGATTTCAGGCACAGCAGAGTGTCCTCGCCTTAATGTATTCCGCTCTCTGCAGCATATCTACGCTCAGTTAATAGACGATGTACAGGGTGTTACCCTTGTATCTGCCTCAACTGTAGAAAAAGATTTTGAGGAATACGGCGGAAACAAATCCGCAGCTCACAAAGTGGGCGAATTGTTGGCAAAACGCGCTGCTGAAAAAGACATTACAGAATGTGTTTTTGATCGTGGCGGTTACATTTATCACGGCCGTGTACAAGAGTTGGCCGAAAGCGCCCGTGAGGGTGGCCTCAAGTTCTAAGTGAGGGAGGAATTACTTTTGGCTAAGATTGATGCATCGGCTATGGAGCTTCAGGAAAGAGTTGTTACCATTAACCGCGTATCCAAAACCGTAAAGGGTGGTCGTATCTATAAGTTCGCAGCACTTGTTGTTGTTGGCGACGGTAACGGCACAGTAGGTTTTTGCATCGGTAAGTCAGGCGAAGTTCCTGACGCTATCCGCAAAGGCATTGAAGATGCAAAGAAAAACCTTATCAAGGTTTCACTTAAGGGCACAACAATCCCTCATGAAATCATTGGTAAGTTCGGCGCAGGTGTTGTTCTTCTTAAACCGGCAGCACCCGGTACCGGCGTTATCGCAGGCGGTCCCGTTCGTGCCGTTGTTGAAACAGTAGGTATTAAGGACATTCGTTCTAAAGCACTTCGTTCCAACAATCCATGCAATGTAGTAAGAGCTACTATCGACGGACTTTCAAAGCTTCGTGATATCAATGAAGTATCTGTTGTTCGCGGTAAGTCAGCTAAAGAAATTTTAGGTTAAGGAGGGTGGTCAAAATGGCAAAAGTTCAGGTTAAACTTGTTAAAAGCTTAATCGGCAGCAAGAAGGATCAGATTGCCACCGCCCATGCACTTGGTCTTCATAAAATAGGTGATACTTCGGTTCAGCCCGAAAATCCCCAGACTTTAGGTAAGGTTAAGAAGATTGCTCACCTTATCGAAGTCAGTGAAGCATAAGCAAGGAGGTGCGAAATATGAAATTGCACGAACTTTCACCGGCAGCAGGTTCTACAAAAGAACGCAAGCGTATCGGTAGAGGTGCAGGTTCCGGTCAGGGTAAAACTGCCGGTAAAGGTCACAAAGGTCAGTTAGCCCGTGCGGGCAGAGGTATGAGAGCCGGCTTTGAAGGCGGTCAGATGCCTTTGCAGAGACGCTTGCCTAAAAGAGGCTTCAACAATATTTTCCGTAAGGTTACACTTACTGTGAATGTTTCAGATTTAGAAGCTAAATTTGATAACGGTGCTGTTGTTGATACAGAAGCTCTTAAAGCAGCAGGTCTTGTTAAAAATTACTTTGACGCAGTTAAGGTTCTCGGTAACGGAACACTTACCAAGAAGCTTGAAGTTAAGGTTAATGCCTATTCTGAGTCTGCTAAGCAGAAGATTGAAGCTGCAGGCGGAAAGGCTGAGGTGATTTGACATGTTCAAAACATTTGTTAATGCATGGAAAATCCCTGAACTCAGAAAGAAAATTCTTTTTACAGCACTTATCCTTTTCATATTCCGTGTAGGTGCTGCTATCCCGGTTCCCTTTATCAATGTTGGCGACGGCGGAATTTTTGATTTCACTAAAGACGCTATGCAGGGAACATTTATGGAATATCTCACAATGATGACAGGTGATGCTTTCAACTACGGTACTGTTTTCGCAATGTCGATTACACCGTACATCAACAGCTCCATCATCATGCAGTTGCTCACAGTTGCTATTCCCGCTCTTGAAAGACTTTCAAAAGACGGTGAAGAAGGACGCAAAAAGATTGCCTCAATTACAAGATTTGTAACTGTTGGCCTCGGTCTTCTTCAGAGTACAGCTTATTATTTCTACCTTAAAGGTAATAACTATCTTCTTAATGATGTTAACGGTGTTCCCTTCAAAGGTTTTGCAGCTGTTCTTCAGGCAATTGTTGTTGTAGCTGTTCTTACTGCCGGTACAGCCCTTATCATGTGGCTGGGTGAACAAATCAATGTAAACGGTATCGGAAACGGTATTTCTCTTATCCTCTTCGCAGGTATCGTATCCCGTATTCCTACACTTATTACTCAGTTCTATTCACCGGATGGCGGTTATTTCTCAAGGGGCGGCGTTTATGCTGTTCTGACAATTATAGTTACAGTTGTTCTCATTCTTATGATGGCTTACATTGTTTGGATGGATAACGCAGAACGCAGAATTCCCGTTCAGTATGCAAAAAGAGTTGTCGGCCGTAAAATGTACGGCGGTCAGAATTCACATATTCCGATCAAAGTTAATATGTCAGGCGTTATGCCCATCATCTTTGCTTCTTCAATTCTTTCACTTCCTCCCACAATTAACCTTTTCGTTAACGCTAAGGAAGGAACAGCAGCATACAAGTTCTTCAGTATTTTCACAAGCTCACACTGGGCATACGGAATTATGTATTTCTTACTGATTATTGCTTTTGCTTACTTCTATGCAAGCATTGAGTATAATCCCGTTGAAATGGCAAATAACATCCGTAAAAACGGCGGTGCTATTCTCGGCATCCGTCCCGGCAAACCGACTGCTGATTATATTTCAAGTATTCTGTCAAGAATCATATTGCTTGGTGCCCTTCTTTTAAGCATCATCGCATTATTCCCGATTCTTTTCCAGCAGATTACAACAGCTTGCGGCAATCCCATGGCTGTTTCACTCGGCGGTACATCAATAATCATTCTTGTTGGTGTTGCTCTTGAAACAGTTAAGCAGCTTGAATCTCAGATGATGATGCGTCATTATAAGGGATTCCTTGATTAATCAGGAGGAAGAAGATATGAATTTAATTCTTTTAGGTGCTCCGGGTGCAGGAAAAGGAACACAGGCAGAGGTTATCTGCAATAAGCTTTCAATTCCTGCAATATCAACAGGCAATATTATCCGTGAAGCTCTTTCAAAGGGTACGGAAATGGGCCTTAAAGCAAAGTCATTTATTGATGCCGGTAAACTTGTTCCCGATGAAGTAGTTATCGGAATCATTAAAGAAAGACTTGCAAAGGATGACTGCAAAAACGGCTTCATCCTTGATGGTTTTCCCCGTACAATTCCTCAGGCAGAAGCTCTTGATGCAATGGGCGTTGTTATTGACAAGGTTATTGACATCGAAGTTCCTGATGAAAAAATTGTAACAAGAATGTCCGGCAGAAGAGTATGCGCTTTATGCGGTGCTTCTTATCATCTTGAATATAAGAAACCCGAAAAAGAAGGCGTATGCAATCTTTGCGGCGGCGAACTTGTTCAGCGTAAGGATGACCATCCTGATACAGTTCTTGACAGACTTAAAGTTTACCATGAGCAGACTGAGCCTCTCAAGGATTACTACTCAAAAGCAGGTGTGCTTAAGGTAGTTGAAGGTCAGGAGGAGGTTGCTGCTACAACAGCACTTACTCTTAAGGCGTTGGAGGATTAAGCATGATAGTGCTCAAAACAAATCGAGAATTAGCACTTATGCGTGAAGCGTGTGCTATATCGGCTGGAGCATTAAAAATAGCGGGTGAAGCTGTTGAACCCGGCGTTACAACCGCCGAAATTGATAAGCTTGCCTATGATTACATTAAGAAAAACGGTGCTGAACCGAACTTCCTTAATTACGCAGGTTATCCCGCTACTGCATGCATTTCCATAAATGACGAGGTAATTCACGGAATCCCCGGAAACAGAGTAATCAAAGCGGGCGATATTGTCAGCATTGATTTAGGGGCTAAAATCCACGGATTCAACGGCGACAATGCTGCTACTTTCGCAGCGGGAGATATTTCTCCCGAGGCGAAGCGGCTGTGCGACACCACAAGAGAGAGCCTTTATGCAGGCATCGAAAAGGCTGTCGCTGGCGGCAGAATCGGCGATATCGGTGCGACAATAGCATCCTACTGTGAGCAAAGAGGCTACTCAGTTGTTCGTGATTATGTAGGACACGGAGTCGGCAGGGAACTTCATGAAGAACCAAGTGTCCCGAATTTCGGCACTCCCGGCAGAGGTGTGCGACTGGTACCGGGCATGACTATAGCGATAGAACCCATGATAAATATGGGAAAACCCGGAGTCAAACAGTTGTCTGACGGATGGACGGTTAAAACTAAAGACGGTTCATTGTCGGCACATTTTGAACATACGGTTGCTATAACACCGGACGGGCCCAAAATTATGACCCTAATATGAGGAGGAAAAAGCTATGTCAAAACAAGATATGCTTGAGCTTGAAGGCGTAGTAATTGAGGCTTTGCCCAATGCAACATTTCAAGTTGAGCTGGAAAACGGACACAAAATTTTAGCCCACATATCCGGAAAACTTCGTATGAATTATATACGCATTCTTCCCGGAGATAAGGTTACGGTGGAAGTTTCACCTTATGACCTTACAAGAGGGCGAATCACATGGCGTTCAAAATAATAACGCAAAACAAATAAACCGATTAACAGGCTAATTTTTAAGGAGGGCATTCAATATGAAAGTCAGACCTTCTGTAAAGAAAATTTGCGAGAAGTGCAAGATTATTAAGCGCAAGGGAAAAGTAATGGTTATCTGTGAAAATCCCAAGCACAAACAGCGCCAGGGTTAAT
>JAZQPL010000073.1:0-49948 GCA_045628495.1 Acutalibacteraceae bacterium | reverse complement strand
CCATCAGTAAATCGCCTCCATAATCTTTCCTATCTGAACCTGTAAGTCTTCATAGTTCCGACGGTATAACGGTGCATCAATAAAGCCTAATGTGTGTGCTTTAACCGCAACCTGCTGAATGTTAATACCTATTCTTCTGAGTTGTGTAATAAGGTCTTTCAGGTCAGCAGACGGCTGTTCTTTAATCTCTTTTTCTGCACATAACCTGCGAAGAAATGCCGACTGTGACATACCTGATTTCCTTACTTTACTGTTTAATAATTTCAATTCATTGTCATTAAGACAAAACACAATTCTGTTGTTTCTGTTTCTCATTTAATCTCTCCAATTCATAGGGTTTCAGGAATTCCCCTGACAAGCTGCCGTTTTGTTGCAACAAAGGCGATGCTTGATAAGACAATGCCGCCATAAGATAAAATTTCTGCCGATAATTCAAACGGCGGCATTACGGGCCGAAGACGAAATTAAGGTAGGCTTTGTAGGTGTATTTTAAATTCTTCTTTACTTTTTAAATACATCTTTTCTCCGGATTAAAAAAGCTTCTACTAACACTACAAACGCTACTTTAATCGGTAGTCGAATCGTATCCGTAAGCACCTGAATAATTCTTTTTTGCTTCCAATGTTAAAGTGTAATCGGTGTAATATGTGTAGCCGTTTCTCTTAGTTGTGACATCGGAAAATGAACCGTTAAGTATTGAACATATTTCATCACGGAACTCTTTTGCCGTCTTTGAAAAGCCGTTTGAATTGTCACGGCACCACGATTTATAGACATTGAACATTCGACTTGTAGTACACGAATCATCAATTCTGTTGTTCGGTCTTCGGATAACACATTCGTTAAAGAAACTTATTATCGAATTGTTTTCAGCCATATACTGCTTACGCATCTGAATAACAGAGTTCGTCTCATCAAACCTGTATCCGTTGGAAATAACTTTTAATAAAGCCTTTATTGCCTTTTGTACAATACCGCTTCGTTCTGAATACATCTTGTCAAGCAGTTGCTTATCCTGCTTTTCTTTCGGAATAACATTGGTACATTGAATAACCATAATGCGTTCATAAACCCAGGGGCCGTTATCTCCGCCGAACTTCGGTAAACTGTTCATACATAACCAAAGAAGTCCGTTAAAAACAAAATCGAATGCCTTTTGTCCCTTGAATTCTGCCTGAATACTGTCACCACCTGTGAGCTTTTTGAATGTTTTAAGCTCCTTAACACTCATGTGACTTGCATCGGCACTGCCTGCAAGCCGCTTACCGTAAAGGGCACTTGTTCCGAACCTTTCTTCAAGCTCATTGAAGTCGGCACTTGAATAGTTTTCAATGCCTATCATTCTTTCACACAGAGATTTTAACTGTGACTTTCCCGTGTCACCGGGACCGAACATGAACAACGCTTTCTTCATTCGCCAACCCTTAACATTGGAAATAATGACACCTATAAACTCCAATAAAAGAAGTCTTGTTTTCTCATTGTTTCCCGTAAGTGTATTCATATATGAATCAAAAACAGGTGTAGGTATTTCTTCTTCATAATAGTTGCAGGGTATCTGAATAGTGGATAAGTATTGAGGTGAATGGGGTAATAATACGGGCTTATCATCAGAAAGTTTAAGTATACCGTTCTGAAAATTGATAATACTTTCGTCAGCGTTTAAGTCTTCGATTTTCACATAATTCAAATCCGTCATAAGCTGATTAAAGGCTTCATTGACTACCGTCATGGTGATAAGACATTCATCATATTGGGCAATAAAGTTTTTAATATATCCCTTAAAAGTCTCGACTGCACAAAAACGGTACACGCCGTTTTCGTAAACATAAATCTGAATATCGGTCTTACCGCTGTTACGGACAAGAAGAAAATTAAGATGTTCACGAACATATCTTGCAAGCAACGCACCTTTAATACGCCTGACTCCGTTTCGGTCAGAAAATACAAAATATGGTTTTCTTCTCAAGGTTTTACCTCCTTCCTCTGATTTCTCAGATTATTTATGTGCCTCTTTCCATTTTCGGAAAGCGACTTCCTTGTTTTTGCCGATGGTGTTTTGTGAAGAAGAAAAGATATATTTTTCGTTTTCACTGCTGCCCGAAGATAGGAAGGCTTGTCCTCATCATTGATGATAAAAACAGCGGCGGGGTCCTTTTCGGCCAGGTTCAACACCTCGGTGTTCAGCTTTTTATCAAAGCTGTCAATTTGAATTTCATCATCACCGATTCCGTAGAACAGGTGACAATACTTCTGCTTTCGTGGAATACTAATCACTCCTTGTAAATTTATTATTTTTTTCAACAACCCGATTTTCGGCAATTTTTCTTCGGCTCGGTGCCGTAGTTTTCGTACCTGTATTCAACAGGATTGCCGTAATCCATACGGAGTTCATAAAACCCGTTCTGTTCGATAGCGGTACATTTATCCCTCCATAATGTATGGAATAAGGGGTGCGAAAATATAGCATAAAATCTGAAAATTTCTGAAAAAACTTAAAAATTTTTATTTACCCCTCTACCCTCTATGCAAATTCAGAGGCCAAAAAAGGGGGTATGAAACGAAAAGTTTACAAAAAGTTCATATTTGACCGCTAAAAAGGATAAAGTCATCCAAAAATATATAGTTTTATCCCTCTACTTCTTACTGGACGTTTTTTTCAAAAGTTTCGGTTTTTTGAGAAAAAATTTTTTATTTTTAAATATTTCAGCGTTTTTACTAAAATATTCCCTCATTTATTAGTACATATTTCAGTAAAAAGTGCATAGATTTTTTGAAGGTTACAAAAAAAGAACTTTCCCGAAGGAAAGCTCTATAAATCTACAGTATTAAATTAAAATCAAACTTTCATAATAAATAATTAACTTATGCCAAAGTTTAGCTTAAAATCAGATAGCAATGCCGTGCAGCGGTTTGATAAATCCGATCAAAAATAAAACTACAAATACTAATATTTTTGATTATTTAAATATAACATTTTTTACTGTTGAATGGTTCAATTCAGCATCTCGCCGAATGTCACATTCAACAGAATATTTTTTTCCATTACATTCTATAGTTGAATCAATATGGACTTTAGATCCTTTTTTGTTATAGCAGAGGAGTTTTACACTATTAATTGTAAAAGAAGCACCAAATTTAGAAATTGGAATATTAGGTGGTGGAGCGTCTTCAAAGTCTTTTTCAAATATGAGTGGAGCACTCTCTATTAAAAGAGTTGTCATCTTAAGCCGATAGATATTAATATCCACCATCTGCTTTAGCACAAGATAAGCATTTTTGAATATTAATTGCCACTCGCTATCCAGCGGATCAATAATTTCGTGAAACAAAGCATTTCTAAGCCGATATACAAATCCAACAAACCAAAGATATGCTCGTTGGTTTTGTTCCGTGGATAATTCACAATAACTTTGAAGGAATTCAGTAATTGGCGCTTGCGCAATCAGACGATGTTCATCGCTAATTCCGGGATCTAAACAAGATCGTTTTAATGCTTCCACTGCACGGGAACAAAATGCTTGAATAAGTGAAAAAACGTCAAGCAGTTGCTTATTCCCTTTTTTCGGAATGGCGTTTTTGGCGTTTTCCAGTTCATCTGATATCTGTTTTGATATAACACTGAATAAGCATGGATAAAAAAGGATACAAATGCCGTTTTCTTTTATTGTCAGGTTATCTTTCTCAACTGTTTGAATAATATCATCCAGTATAATCTGATAGTCCACGTCAAGCGATAATAGTATGTATCCAAGTTTTGACTTCTCAACAAACTTTTTATCCGTGCATTTCAGCTCAACTTTAATAATGCCAGCTTCTTGAGTTTTCATCCGAAACTCTAACATTCCAGAATAACCACCTGTTGCCGAAAATGGTTCTGCGTATTTCTCTGAAAATTTAGTATTAATTGAATAAAAATCATCTACCAAGAAGCGAGGATATCTTTCGGAGATCATTTTCTGTCCATAACGGTACACACGGTAGAGATTTTCTTCAATTTCACTATATGTACACAAAAAGTGGAAGTCTTCCGCAAAACGCTGCTTGTAGGAACGAACATATGGTGAATCGCCTGTTGCTTCATAGTATGCCTTGTGTTCCGGATAAAGCTCGCGTAAAGTCGCCACAAAAGCAAACCATGTCTTTATAAAAAGCGTTACAAAATCTGACTCTGTGATCGCTTTCCAATTATTATAGGTGTGTGCTGCGCTTTGTTTTTCTTTTTTGTCCATGCTTATACCTTATCTTTCAACCACGCCATTGCCACATCTTCACCCTGTTCTATAGACATTTCAACTGCCTGCTTTGCATATTCAAGGAGCTGCTTTGACTGTTTGCGAAGCGCAAAGGATTTCTGTACTTTTGCAGCGATCTCTTTTTGAACGTCCATATCCAAAACAGGGATTGGTATTTTTGCCTTGTCGTCGCCATAAATGTTGATAATCCCGGTACTACCTACCACATAGCGGTATATCATCTCTTGTCCAAGAGGTGACTGCAAGAAAACACACAATACTTCTGGCAAAACACAGCATGACGATTTTGCACGATAGATTCGCAATGTGGAATCAGTAACAAACTGTTTTTCGCCATCGTAAGAAAACAAGCTGACTTTTCCAAGAGAGCCAACGCCCATTGATGCAAATACCACATCGTTCTTTTTTAGATATGTGCTTTTGTTTTCAATACATGTTTGAATGGTAAAATAGCTCTCTACTCCGTCGGTATCAATACCATTGTTTCCAAGCTGCTTTGTTTTGATAACACCAACATCATTTATTCCGTCTGCGTAATCAGTTCCGGAATTTTTGAAGATGTCATATTCATTTGGTATGCTCGTTGTCTCAAATCCGTGTAATTGCTTCCAATATTCATCGTATTTCGGCTGATAGTATTCTGCATCAAGACGACCGGAAACAGCAAAGCTTTTAGAAAACATTTTTTTTGTTATTGAATTAGAATTCATTTCAATAACGTCAAAGCCCAGTTTTGTTTTCAGGGATGTTTCTGCTTCGTTATAAATGTTATCAGCCATCTTCCAAGTATCGTATGCGCATTTGGTTGCTTTGCAAATGGCACTTTGAAATTTTTCTCCAAAATCCGGAACAACAATATCTTTAAATTTTGCGGGACTGAAATTGGTTTGATTTCCCTTCATCGAGTTCTTATCAACTTCATACCTGCCATATTTGCAATTTAAATATGCAACAAGCACTTCGGACGATATTTTGTTGTTTGGGACAACTCGATATAGATATGATGCAAATGCAAAATTTGTGTCTTCAAGTATTACTGCACTGCGACCAACTAAGTTTGGATTCCCGTTTGTCCGTATAACAACAACATCGCCTTTGTGCAAACGCAAAGATTCAAATTCTTCCTCAGACATTATGTGACAATATTTTTGAGGTGTTTCAATGAAGCCGTTATTCAGCTCATTTAATCTTAAAACAGGGTAATCCCGTGAATCTTCATCACAATATTTTGATGTTCCATATTGTATTGCCGAAACAACATCTTTTCCCTTAAATGACTTTTTGTATTCAACAGTTTTTGCAGTATAGTACTCCGATTCTAATCTAAAATAGTCTGTTGCACTTCCAACACTTGATAACCATGTTTCATTGAATTCTAGCCCATCCATCAAAGCCTTATATTTGGTTTCATTGAAAGGTTCAACGGATGGGCTCATTGAAAAAAACTTAAACCTTCCTTTTTCGCAAATTCGATAAATGCTTCAGCAATACCGTCTTGTGTTATGCCGTCATGGTTATATAAGTCATGGTCAACAATAAAATGTTTATGCTTATCAAGTAAAATTTCACCGTTTTCATCATGTACATAAGTTTTTTCGCCGGAATTATCTTTACTTGGCTTTTGCATAGTTGCAAAGAAAATCGGGTAGTCCTCTTTTTTCGGGCAAGCAACAATTTCTTCACCTGTAACAGGATCCTTTTTTGATTTACCAGTTTCAGGATCAATTATTGTTCCGCCCCACTTTTGTACAAACAGAACAGAAGTTTTAGTTCCTGTATGTGGTTTAAAAACATTTCCGTGTAAACCGACAACAGCGAGAATGCGGCATCGTTCAGCAATAAACTCACGAATTAATTTGTCACTACTGTTATTAAATCTACCCTGCGGAAGAACAATAGCCATTCTGCCACCCGGTCTTAAAAAGTTAAGATTTCGCTCGATGAACAAAATATCTCTTCCGACTTTATTCTGCCATTTGCCTTTAGCATTTTTACCAAGCTCATAGCGAGAAATAATAGTGTTCTCTTTTATGTCGCCTGCAAATGGTGGATTCGCCATAACAAGGTCGAACTGAAACTGACTATAATCGTTGCTACCTTTCGGCTGAAGCTTTTTCAATTTTTTGAATCCTTCGTTATAGGTATCATTCCAATCTTCCTGTTTCGTGATTTCGTTCCAACGAGAATAATCAAGAGTGTTTAAGTGCAACACATTTGTTTGTCCGTCGCCAGCAATCAAGTTTAGAGTACGGGCAACACGAACAGTTTTTTCGTCAAAATCAATAGCAAACACATTGTCACGAACGAAATTAGTTTCTTCCGGAATACGCTGTGCTGCAGTAAAACCTTCTCCTTCAGGTAAGTTTTTTTCACGGCGAATGTCTTTCCAAACTTTAAAGATACTGTGAACAGTAAAACCTGAACTTCCGCAAGCAGTATCTATTATTTTATCTTTTACGGTAGGATTCATCATTCTTACGCACATATCAATAACGTATCGTGGAGTAAAATACTGTCCTTTTTCACCCTTTTGAGCCTTGCTCATAAGGTATTCAAATGCATCATCAACGACATCAAGGTTATTGTTGAAAAGCTTTATATCCTGCAACGATGCAACGCATACCGAAAGGTGAGAGGGAGAAAGCAGTATTTTACTTTCTTCTGTAAAAATACCTTCCCATTTTTTCTTAGCATCATCAAAGAGACCTTGTATCTTTTCTTTCAGCTCAAAATCAGTATCTCCTGAATTACGGAATTTTAAATATGCATTCGGATCTCTTTCGCATACTAATTCATCATAAAGCTTAGCAAAAATTAGTTTAAATATTTCTTCGAAAGAATCTACACCTGCACTTGCAAGAACTTCATCTTCCATTTCCTGAATAAGAGAACGCAAAGAACGCTTTTGCTGACTGATACGGTCAATCTTTTTTAAATCTTCATAGGTGAACTTTTCATTGATAATGTCACTGAGCTTTTCAGAAGCTTTAGGAATGTTAGTGATTGACTCAAAATAATTCGGATCTTTACGGTTGTAATATGAAATTTGTTCTCCGTTTGTCCAAACGCCTATAGGTGCACCTGTAGCATTACAGTATGACTTTAATTGCTCTTTTCCATCTGTCAGTTTGGGCTTTTTGAGTTCAACAATGATATAAGGAACCATAGGACGATTTTTGTCCATAATCGCAATATCAGCTCGTTTAACTTCTCTGCCAAAATGAATCGGAAATTCAATTTCAATACGACTTATAGGATAATTATAATCATGGGTCAATTTATAAAGGAACAACTGACGAACAGCTTCTTCCGGTTTCAATACAATGTCTTTGTTCCTAACTTGACATTTAATGTAAGGAGTCTCTTTTCCTCTGACGGTTTTAATAATAATTTCGTTTTCAACAAACTGTTTTGCTTCATCTGAAAACATAGAATCATCATAATTTGTGTTCTTAAAAAGTTCATTGAGTTTCATTATATTTTTGCTCCTTCTTTTTTCAGTCTGATATATCTATCATAGGAAATAATGACATTTTGAGGTTTGCTGTTTTTATTTACAACTACCACGGTATCATTTCTTGAAACCTCCTCAAAAATCTTTGATGCCTTACCTCGTAGAAATTCGGTGGCGGTATGATTTTCAGGAATAATAATTTTATCTTTTTTCGACAAGAAAATAGCCTCCCGAACATAAATTTTTAATATTATAACAAAAGTAATTATTTTTGTCAAATTATTTATTGGAATAAAAGTAATTACTTTATTAATTAAATAAGATGAAAAAATAGCGAAGCCGAAGCTCCGCTATTGATAAGTATTGAATTTTTATCGCTTATATCATCCAAATCGGGACAATCAGGTTTTCTTTATCAAAAGCACTAAGCTGTTCTGCCATACAGAGAACTGCACTTGTGCCTACCTCAATGGGTGCTTTATCTATCACTCCGAAGGTTTTGATAATACGCTTATCGGGGGTGGCAGTCTTTTTGATTTCAAGAGGACAGAGCTTGCCGTCGCCTTCAATAATTACATCTATTTCTTTTGCATCTCGGTCACGGTAATAATAAAGATACGGTTCAAGACCTGAGTTCTGATAGCTCTTCATTATTTCCGAAACGGTATAGTTTTCAAGCAATGCACCGTTCATTGCACCGCTTTCGGCAATTTCAGGTGAAGACCATTTTGTAAGGTAACAGACAAGCCCGGTATCATAAAAATAAACCTTAGGAGTTTTAACGGTTCTTTTCAGCACATTGTTTGAATACGGATGCAGCAAGAAAATAATACCGAGTGTTTCAAGAATATTTGTCCAGGATTTTGCAGTCTGAATATCAATATCTGCATCTTCCGCAAGTGCCGAATAATTTAGAGTCTGTGCAGCTCTTGCAGCCATTGCGGTTACAAAACGATTGAATTTCAATGCATCGATTGTTCCCGACAACTCTCTGACATCACGCTCAATATAAGTTGAAATATATGAAGAATAGTAAATATCTCTGTCTTCAAAATTACCGCTTACTATTCCCGGCATACTGCCTTTCCATATTTTTTCAAACATTTCGGGTGTAGTCACTGTTTTTATTATTTTGCTCTCATTAACAAGCGTTTCAAAATTTGTTGTAAAAGGTACAGCGTCTCTTCCGTCTATTTCACGAGCCGACATAGGGGACATATGAAGCAAAGCGACACGACCTGCCAAAGATTCCTGAACACCCTGCATTAATCTGAATATTTGTGAGCCTGTCATCCAGAAATCTCCGGGATTATGATTTTTATCAATATGGATTTTTATATATGTGAATAGTTCGGGAGCATACTGAACCTCATCAATAAGAATCGGCGGTTGGTGAAGTTGAAAAAACATGGCCGGGTCATTCTTTGCCATTTCTCTGACATTAAGGTCATCGAGTGTTACATATTCACGACCAATGTCTTCTTTTTCGGCAAGCTGTTTGAGCATAGTTGTCTTACCAGACTGACGAGGTCCGGTTACAAGAATGGCCGAATATGATTTTGACAAAGAAAGAACTTTGTTTTCCAAATGTCGATTGATGTATTTCATATTTGCCTCCGAAAAGATTCATACATATTTACAGTATAATTATATCCATTCAGATCGGCCATGTCAACAACAATTTCGGCAAATTTTATATTCTTTAAAAAATCTGCCGAAAAGCAAAAGCAAAGTCATATTCCAGACTCCGCTTTTCAAAATTATTTTGTTGATTCAATCAGCAAGCCTAATGCCAGCCGAAATCCGTACTTAAATGCTTCCGCCTCTGCGATGGAGTGCATTTCGTTGATAATATCATCATATTTCACAAGCTGCTCGCTTTGCTCTGTGGTAAAACTTTCGGAGAGAACATCCCGACTTTTGGCCATAGAAGAAACCAGTTTTTTGAAGTGTAAATTATCGCTTAAAAACTGTTCGGACGGTGCGATATTTCCATACCACAAATCTTCAAGTACAGTCATACATAAATCAGCTCCTTATTTACAATTTCCATAGCACGGTTGCGGATATTATTCATTTTCTGTACCCAGAGCATTTGATCCTCGGCTTTGAGCTGTTCTGTAATACATTCATTTTCGGCAAGTTGTTTTACGAGCCGAATAAACATATCATCCGCCTGTTCATTTAAATCAGCAAGATAAGTCTGCAATGTACCGTTCATCTGCATAATTGTAAAGATTGCTTTATTATGTTCCATAAGATAACGTTTGTGTCGCATACCCCATATGCCGATAGAGCGCTGTTCTTTTTCGGGCGGTAAAACCAAATCGGGTATAAGATAATCTCCCATTTTGGTATAAGTAATATCTGTTTTCGGCATAAATAATCCTCCTTGAATTTGATGATTGAAGTGTATCAGATTCGGGAAGATTTGTTAATTATGCGATTTTTTATGTGGAATTTTTGTTGCTTTTATATAGCGATTTTTGAATCGTATTGGCATACTTTTGGCATACTCGAAAACGGAAACCCTTGATATTACTGGGTTTTTGAGGCGTTGAATCCACCCTCTCCCACCATCACGAGTGTTGATAACGGATTTAAGTTATTAACACTCATTGTTTTTATCAAAAAAATCATGTAAGAGAGCAGGTTTGTACCTGCTCTTTTTGTTTTATGCCGGCGTTTTGTTCGGCAAAGCTTTCGGGATATATTCCACCGCAACGCCCTGCCTTATATCGACTGCATAGTTTTAAGAATTCTTCACAAGCTTCAAAAAAGATTTTCTGATTAAAGTTCTTGGAAAAATATTGATTAAACATTGAAATAAACGCAAAGTAGATATATAATGTATCTAAATTCAAGAAATCATCACGCTTATACCGATTTTCACAGCGCTCGTGCCATTTTTCAGCACAAATGGTATTCGGGTGTAAAATATGACTATAACAAAAAGTTCTACCTGCGGTAGATATTAAGCGGATTGAATAAGAATCATCTGTACTATATAATTGTTACAGAGTATAATAAAAACCTTTATATGCTATTTATAACATATTATTGTGGATTTAGGTGAATGTTTATAAAACATTATCACTTAATGGATAATTAAATGGAGGAGATTACATGAAAAAGATTTGCCCTGTTTGCATGCAAACCATTGAAGACGGTGCTGAAGCAATAACTTGTCCTGATTGCGGAAAAGCTTATCATGCTGAGTGCTGGAGCAACAACGGAGGTTGTTCAAACCCGGAATGCAAGGGAATAACAAAACAACAACAAAGTCCGGGGTCGGTTGTTAAAAGCAATAATGCGTGTCCTCAATGCGGAGCAACAGTTGATTTGAATAAAAATTTTTGTGAAAAATGCGGATATTCGCTAAATATAGCTAAACAGAATAGAACCGCATCAAAAAATAACAAGAAAAAAATATTTATTGTTTTAGTAGCAGCTTTGCTAATTATAGGTCTGTCTGTCGGATTGACTGTATTTTTTATGCAGGCAAAATATGAAAACAACAATAAAACTGAAAAACAAAAAGAAGAAAATATAACAGAAATCAAATCAAAAACAGAGGATAAAACTGAAAGCACCGCCAATGAATATGTTATTGAGGAAGCCGATTCAACAGTTGAAGAAACTGAAGCAAAACCGACTGTAATAAAAAAAGGTCAGAAAATTACAATAAAAGATGTATGTGAATTTTATATTGATTACACTAACATCACAAAAAAAGTTATTCCCAAATATCCTGCATCCTATTATCAATTCTATGATGCGGAAAAAGGAAACACATACATAGATATTTGCATAGCATATAAAAATCTGACCGGTGAGTCTGTTGATGCCGATGAAGTTGGAAATGTTGCAGTAACTTATGATGGCAAATATAAGTACACGGCTTTTTCAATAATAGAAAAAGAAAACAGAGGGAATTTTACATATACAAATATTACCGATATTGACTGTCTTTCTACAGAATTTCTTCATTATCTTATAGAGGTTCCCGATGAAGTAATTAACAGTAAGAAAACCATTGATGCTGATTTAATAGTAAATGAAAATACATATAAAATAAAAATAAGATAAAGGAGTTTTAAACTATGGAAAAATTATGTATAATTTGCAAGAATAAAATCGAAAACGGAGAAGAGGCAATAAAATGCCCTGATTGTCAGAAAGAATATCATAAAAAATGCTGGTCTGAAAAAGGTCACTGTGTTAATCCTGAATGCAGCGGAAACAAAAAACAGCAGGAATCAGTCGATGTTTCGGCAAATAAACATGAATTCAAAATAGGCAAAAAACTTCTCAAATCAATAAAAGCAAATAAAAAAAGATTTATAGCATTTGTTGCAATTTTTTTGGTTTATACATTCCTTGTATCATTTATTTCAATAATATCTTACAAAAAATATTTAATGAAAGAAGTTGAAGATTCATTAAATAATCTTACTATTTCATTTGAAGAAAACAATAAAAAAGATGAAACCCCGGAAGAAAAGAAACTCCAATCAAAATCTATTTCTGTAGGACAGGAGCAATCCGTAAACGATTTATTTGAATTTAAAGTTGAAAAAATAGAATGGAAGGATAAATTTGAATATCTGAGTACGAGTAATTATACACATGAGAAAGATGATATTGAAGGTGAAAAATATTTTATTGTAAAAGTTAAAGTTAAAAACATCTCAGGTTCTGAAATTGACATGGTAAATTACAACAGCAAGTGCAGTGCAATATTTAACGGTAAGTATAACCAAAAAGCAGATATAAAAGTTGAAAAATCAGATAACTTTAAGATTAAACCGCTTCAGGAAACTAATGTTATTTACTATATATCCGTAACAGATGAATTATATAAAGATTTTAATAAAGCGGATGTATTTTTAAGCTTTGTGAATAAAGAAGAAAAAATTGATTCCTGGGATAATGCTGACAGTAACTATGACAGTTTTTCATTATCGGTTAAAAAGTAATAAATAGGTATGCGTAATAAATAAAAAGCAGGAGTATTAATATGAATGATTTATGTTTAATTTGTAACGGTAAAATAAATGACGACAATGAATTATATTTGTGTCCTGATTGCGGAACAAAATATCACTTAAACTGTTGGGAGTCAACAGGTCACTGTGTTAATCCTGAATGCAAAGATAAATCATTAACATTAACAGAACCGTCGCAACAAGAAACAAGTGAAAACTCTTCAGAAGCAACAAATCATCAGGAAGGCTTTGTTGCTTCAGGAAATGATGATTATAAAATATGTCCTCAATGCGGTGATAAATCCGCTGATAATACTAATTTCTGCAAAAAATGCGGATTTAGTCTAACGGGGAACTATCCCACAGTCAAACCTGTTGTTCGGACTGCAATTCAGCCAATATATAATCAACCTGTTGTTGCCGGAAGTTTTTGCAGTAAATGCGGGTCAAATGTTCAACCCGGACTTAAATTCTGCAATAATTGCGGACAGCCGGTAAGCTCTTACGATAAAGAAAAAAAGAAAATAATTCCGATTATTATCGGCATAGGAGCAACATTGCTTTTTGCGCTTATTATTATTTTGGTAATCGTATTTCTTTCAGGAGTAAAAAAAGATATCGACAAACCTAAAAAAACTAATTTTAATGATAAATACGGTGATATTTATTATGCATCATGGTGTGAAATCGCTTCTGACGGGTCGTATATAAGAATTGACACCAACCCTTCTGATATTGATGATGAAGATTTTGACTATTCATATTATCAGAATACTTTTACTCCGGCGAATAATGCCATTGAACAGATAAATAAAGATTTGGGATTTTCAGAAGCATTGAAAAATAAAATGAGTAATACTTCAGCGATGCAGGGAGTACAGAGCGACTCCAATGAAAAGTATAAGGTGTCTTGGTCATATCATCCAGATAAAGGTCTTGAAGTTATTTATGAATTAAATGACACTGACGACTCTTTGGATGATTAACAACAATAAATCTGAGGGTATAGATTTTAAAATTCAGGGTACAGTAATTGATTGTTTGCATATCTTTACTGCACCCTGAAAAACTTAATTATAAACAAAAATCTTTCAGATTTTTAGTAATTGAAAAATATGTCAAAATCAGTTATAATACTCAAAAACAAAAAGTTGGTGACATAATGAAAATTGCAGTATGCGATGATGAGCTTGTGGCGCGCGAGGAGATAGTAACCTGCATTGAGGATTACTCACACGAACGCAAGCTTGATATCAGCTATAAGGTATATGAGAATTATATGCGCCTTGAGCCTGAAACGGATGAATTTGATATTTTCATTATGGATTATCAGACTCCTGAAATCGACGGATTGACCTTTGCGGAAAAAATACGCCAGAAATACGGAAGTTCAAAAACAATTATTTTTGTTACTTCTTTTAAAGAAATTGTGTATGATTCTTTCAAGGTGAAAACGCACAGATTCCTTGTGAAGCCGATTGAAAAAAATAAATTCTTTGAGGCTCTTGATTCCTGTCTTTTTACAGATAAGGAAAACAAAACGATAGTACTCAAATCTGACGGTTTTACGGATGTTATCAAGGCGGACGATATTTTTTATATTGAAGTGCGCAGCAAGGATTGCTACATCTTTTTTGCTGATGACAGCATAGTCAGCCGTAAGACAATTTCTTTTTTTGAAGATGAGCTGAATGATGCAGGATTCTTCCGTGCTCACAGAAATTATCTTGTGAACATGAAAAAAATCAAAAGCTTTGATAAATCTAAAATCGAGCTTGAAAACGGTGCAAAAATTGACATAAGCTCACGCAGATACGGTGATTTCTGCAGGGAATATCTGAAACTGAAATGATGTGATAAAGTGACGGCAATCATACTTAATATGCTGATTTTTTCTCTTGGCACTGCCACAGTGCTGAGCCTTTTGAGGCTGATTCTCGGATACCCGCTTAAAGAAAAAACAACAGCATTTTATATTTCTGCAGGCATAGCTTTTGCACTGTGCCTTGTTTCAAATATTATAATAAAAGACGGTGAAATAACCGAGCTGATAACCGAAGTGCTTCTTGTGGGTGCGGCAATGGCTTTGCCGTATATGTTAATGAAGCCGCAGAGAAAATTCACCTTCGTTCTGTTCGGGCTTATTATCTGCTCAACAGTTGACTATGTTGAGTCGCTGATAATGTCGTTTATTCCGAACGGAAAAATTCAGACAGAGCAGATAATCTACATATCTGTTTATGCGGTTGTTCTGATTGCGGTTCTGCTTTTACACAGATTTGCGAATATGAGAATTCCGCCTGATTTTCTTGAAAAGCTTTCACCCACGATTTATATTGTGATTTTCTTTGCTGATTTTTCAGCTTATTACGATGTAACGCTCAGCCAGGATTCAATGTTTTTCACAAGTGTTTCAAATGTACTGAAGCTGCTTTCAGCGGCACTGATTGTGGGATGTTTTTCATACATTATTTATCGTTATACCAATCTTTCATACAAGCAGAGAGAAGCAGAGCTTCAACTTGAAGCAGAGCTTCGGCATTATGAAGAAATGGTACGGAAAAATATGGATATCCGCACTTTCAGGCACGATTATAAAAATAATCTTTACTCAATAAAGACACTTATTTCAGGCGGAAGAATTGAGGAAGCGGAAAAATATATTGAAGAGCTGAATGTTGATGTTGAACGCTCTGAGAATATATATGCAACAGGCAATTTCCTTGCTGATGCGATTATTTCGGGTAAAGCGGCGGAAGCGGAAAAGCTCGGCATAACAATAGATTTTGACGGCATGATTCCCGAAAAAGGGATTGCCAACAGTGACCTGTGCGCTATTCTTTCAAACGCTCTGGATAATGCTGTGAGAGGTTGTGAAGAATCTGCGCCCTGTTCAATAAAAATGAGCAGTGAGAAGCTACCCAACGGCATTCTCGTAAAAGTAACAAACCCTGTTAGGGAAAGAGTTCACATAAAAAATAACAATGTAAAGACAACGAAAGCCGACTCGTCGAGTCATGGAATCGGCTTAGGCAACATCAGAAAAGCGGCGCATAAGTACAACGGCTATGCTGATATAAGCTGTGACGAAAACGAATTTAAAATTGAAATCGGACTGATAATTTAATAACTCAACTTGCGGCAGAGATTGCGCTGTTGAAACAGAAATTCAAGTAGTTTATTTATTGAGTAACAGGGGGTATTCTGATGAAAAATTTTTTCAGAAAAATGTTTGCATCAACACTGGCAGTGATAATGATTATTTCAGCAACACCGTTGAGCGGATTTGTAGGTTTAGATATTGACCTGTTTGATTTCAGCCAGAAAGCGAGTGCTGCTGATACAACTTTAGCCACTTCTGGTCAGTGTGGAGAAAATGTTTTCTGGACATTTGACGAATCTACAGGTTTGCTCACAATTAGTGGAACAGGAGAAATGACCAACTATTCTTATAGCGGTTCAAATGCTTCACCTTTTAACAATAACACTTCAATAAAATCTGTAGTAGTCGAAGATGGGGTCACAAATATAGGAACATATGCGTTTCGTTCTTGTTCAAGTTTATTAAATATATCTCTGCCAAATAGTTTAACTGATATTGGTTCTTCCGCATTTGCATATTGTGATTCTCTTTCAAATATACAATTACCCGGTGGTCTTGATAAAATCGAGTCGGAAACATTTTATGGTTGTTCCGCATTAGAAACAATTCATTTTAGCAATAGCATTAAAACTATTGGATATAATGCTTTTACGTATTGTAGAAATATTAAAAATGTATATTTTGATGGTTCTGCTGAAGATTGGTGTGATATATCATATGAATCCACACAGATATTTTATTTTAGTGATTGCTCGCATTATTTGTATTTAAATGATGAGCTGTTAACAAACTTGGTGTTAAGTGATATAGAAAACATTTGTGATTTTTGCTTTAAAAACTGTGTCGAAATTCAATCTGTAACATTAAATAATGTTACAAATATTGGAACTTTAGCATTTTCAGGTTGTACGAATTTAGAAAACATAGATATTACTGGAGAAACAAAATCAATTAAACCCGACGCTTTTTATAATTCGATGCTCTATAATAATTGGGAAAATGATAATTATAATGGTGTTTTATACATTGGAAAAAACCTTATAAAAGTTAAAGAGACGCTTAGCGGTTGGTATTATGTTAATGCCGGCACTGTAACAATCGCAGATGATGCAGTTGCGCATTGTCAAAATCTCACAAATGTTTATTTGCCGGATTCTATAAAAAATATCGGAGATTATGCATTTAGTGATTGTGGAAATCTTCATTATATTAATCTTCCGGACGGAATTGAAAAAATAGGAAGAGGTACTTTTGGAAGTAGTGGAATAAATAATATTTCAATACCTGATTCTGTTACAATTATTGATAGCGGTGCTTTCGCATGTTGTAATGAACTTAGAACAGTTATAATACCGAATAGCGTACTTGAAATTCGGGATTATGCATTTGGTTACTGTGAAAATCTCAGCGATATTACAATGTCATCTAATATTATTAGAGTTGGCGATTGTGCATTTTCTTATACTGCATATTACAATGATTCGTCAAATTGGGTAGATGATATTCTTTATTTGGATAATATTTTAATTTCCGGAATGAATGCATCCGGAGATATTGTTGTTAAAGACGGAACTCGGGTTATTGCAGATAATGCATTTAATGATGGGGGGTCACTCTACCCCAATTTAGGAAATAAAAATATAACATCTGTTAAACTCCCTGACGGTTTAGTAACGATTGGCGAGAATTCTTTTTACGGATGTTCATCTGTTACAAGCATTTCCGTTCCATGCAGTTTGCAAAATATATTCGATTTTGGAATTGCCGGATGTAATTTTTCAGAAATACAATTGCCGATAGGGCTGAAAAAAATTAATGATAAAACACTGTACGGTTTTACAGTTTTATATAGTGGAACAGAAGAACAGTGGCAGAAGTGTTTATATACAGGAGCAGGAACTAGCACTGCATTTTTACATCCCGTTGAAGTAATATTTAATTGCAAAAATAATTTTAATCATAATTATACGGATTGGGAAATAACCAAAAAAGCTACCTGTACTGAAAAAGGCATTATGACATATACTTGCTCCTGCGGTGATACTTATACAGAAGATATTCCGCTTGTTTCGCACAGTCTTACTCATGTAAAAGAAAATGCTACCTGTACTAAAAACGGTGCCGAATATGATATCTGCTCAGGATGCGGAAATAAATTCAACGAAGAAACAATCAAGGCGACAGGCCACAATTACACATCAGCAGTCACCAAAGAAGCTACCTGCACCGAAAAAGGCGTTATGACATTCACCTGCTCCTGCGGTGATACTTATACGGAAGATATTCCGCTTGTTTCGCACAGTCTTACTCATGTAAAAGAAAATGCTACCTGTACTAAAAACGGTGCCGAATATGATATCTGCTCAGAATGTGGTAATAAGTTCAACGAAGAAACAATCAAGGCGACAGGACATAATTACACATCAGCAGTCACCAAAGAAGCTACCTGCACCGAAAAAGGCGTTATGACATTCACCTGCTCCTGCGGTGACAGCTATACAGAGGAAATCCCCCTCGCTGAGCATAAGCTGACGCATTTTGTTGAAAAAGCCACCTGCACAGAAAACGGAAGCGAATATGATATCTGCTCTGTATGCAAAAAAATATTCAACACAGCTGAAATTGCGGCCACGGGTCATACGTATGAAAAAGGCGTCTGTAAATTCTGCGGCAAAGCAGAAAACTGGAATTACACATTAAACAGCGGTACAGTTACAATCACAGGATACACAGGCCACGAAAAAGAGCTTGAAATTCCTGCTGAAATAGACAACTGTCCTGTAACAACAATCGCCGAATCAGCCTTTGCAAATAACACTGAGCTCGAATATGTTTTAATCCCCAACAGCGTATTTATCATCGGTAAGAATGCGTTCAGAGGCTGTGCAAATCTTAAAGAAATCTGCATAAGCGACAGCGTCACCACAATCTGCGAGGGCGCGTTTGCCGACTGTACTTCTCTTGCAATTGTGTATATAGCTTCAGTAAACACTATACTTGAAGGCGCGTTTTTTAATAACGACAGCAGACTGACATTTATTATTCCCGACGGAACAAAAACAGCTGAAAATGTAATTGCCGAGGGATTTGCATATAATACATATATGTACCCGAAAGAGAAAGACGGCAAGGGAGCTATAGCAATCAGCGGAGCGGTAACACTTTACGGAGACCTTGACTATTATTACTGGAGTAAGCTGATTGAAAAATATCCCTATGCATTTTATATATATTTTGATATGCTGACCTTTGACGGCATACTTGAAAGCGATGTAATAAATTTTGACGATAATAACCTTGATATCAGCGCAGAATACCTTACTATGAAAAAGGTATACATAAGCATCAATATTGACGGCAAAAATATTGCATTTAAAGACATTATGAAAATGATTGAAAACGGCAGCATTGATTCAGCAATTACTTTTGAAGATTCAGAGGGAATTAAGATAACATTTTTCCAGAAAATCGGTGATTTTTTTGAAGATGTTTTCAACGCCCTTTCAAAAGCTATTAACGCTATTGTCAGAATATTCAAGAAAAAATAAAATACGGCAAATAAAATTATCCCGCGATATCCGAAAAGGATATTGCGGGATTTTTGCGTTTATACTGATTTTATCTGCACTCACACCGTTTTTTCGCATAAACCGTATTCTGATGATAGTATTATCTGCGAAAGGGGAGATTAAATGAAAAGCAAACTTTTAAATGCTCTTTGCGTATCTGCTGTTATTATTTTGATTATTTCAGGCGTTGCGCTTTTAAAACTGAGAACAAAATGGGATAAAGTCCCAAATGTTCTACCTGCGGTAGATACTTTGGTTATTGAAGCTGATAATATGTTGGTTTATAATTAATTCGGAGGTGCTTTATGGAAAATGAAATTTTTGGAGAACATCTGCGCAGGCTTCGTGAGACTAAGGGGCTCTCACAGTTTCAGCTTGGCAAGCTCGTGGGTGTATCGGATAAAGCAGTCTCAAAATGGGAAAACGGCTACGCAAAACCAAAGGGCAGTTTAATTCTGAAGTTGAGCGAAATACTTTCGGTAAGTGTTGAACAGCTGCTGAAAGAAATGTATGAATTCAGATAAATAGATTATTGGTTTTGAAAAAGTTTTTATTGCTTGGTTTTATTTATTTGTATCTGTTTTGATTTTGCCGAACTTTTCTTCGTATTTTTCAACAGCATCGCGAATAAGAATATTTATTTCACTGTTGGCGCTTCTGCCTTCATAGTCGGCAACAACATGGAGTTTGTCAAGCATTTCGCTGTCAATTCTTATGGATAAACTTTTAATAGACATAATATAACCTCACTTATAATTGATTATTATTTTATTTTAAGGCTATTATGTGTAATAATGTTTATAATAGATATAAAATAAGTCTATTTGTTCTTTGATGAGTTACTATCTGGTAGATTAAACGGTCGAGAATCAGGTAATATGCTGCCGGATAAATCTATTTATTTGAATCCGTTATTATCATTCGTACCATCAGACGAGGTTTTTACCTCGTCTTTTTGTTTCTCAAAATGCTTCAAATAATAAACCTGTAAACATATCAGCATAAGAAAATCCTCCTAACATTTGATAACAGAAATGTATCAGATTCAGGAGGATTTATTTTATTCAGAACCTTTTTTCTTTTTTTTCACGGGAATTTGCGCCAGAATAATTGCGATAAACATAATCAGA
The DNA here is from genome assembly GCA_045628495.1 of Acutalibacteraceae bacterium. Classification (GTDB taxonomy): domain Bacteria; phylum Bacillota; class Clostridia; order Oscillospirales; family Acutalibacteraceae; genus CAG-488. The sequence continues at coordinate 29,448 of JAZQPL010000073.1, read as the reverse complement.
CATCCTATATACTCATTCGGTTTTAATTGCTGTTCGGGTATAAGGAAATATGAAAAAATAACAGAGAACACAGATTCCAGACATAGCAGCATTGACGCAACTGTGGGATCAGTGAATTTTTGACCGACTATCTGTAATGTAAACGCAACACTGCAGGTCATAATTCCCGAATATAGTATAGGAGCAGTTGCTGAAAAAACAGAATGTATATCAGGGTTTTCAAAAATCGCCATAAATATTAAGGATAATACGCCTGTAACAAAAAACTGTCCGCATGAAAGCTTTGCAACATTTATATCACCGGAAAATTTATAAATAACTATTATGTGAAGAGCATAAGCAACAGCACACAGCAGTGTAAGAATTTCGCCTTTTCCCAAAGAAAATTCCGCTTTTCCTCCGATACATAAAATATACAGTCCCACAATTCCCAAAACTATTCCAATCCACACTGTAAATGGAGGTATTTTTTTCATAAACAGTGCAAATATAGGAACAAATAACATATACAAAGCAGTTATGAATCCTATCTTTCCTGCTTCGATATAAAGAAACGCCATCTGCTGAAGTGTTGAGCCTGCAAAAAGGCATAATCCGACACAGATAATAGCTATAACTTCTTTTTTATTTAAGAATTTTGTTTTATTTGTTTTTAATTCCGCATTTTTTTTCTTATTGCCTGACAGCACAATAGGAAGAAGTGCAACAGAACCCAACATCATTCTAATGCCGTTAAATGTAAAAGGTTCTAATTTTTTCATGCCTTCATTCTGAAAAACAAATGAAAGCCCCCATATCATCGCAACAAGCACCAGAATTGCCGGTCCTAACAATTTTTTACTTTTAATTGATATCAGTCCTTTTATATATCATAAACACTGAGAAGCTCTTTAACCATATTTTCGATTTTATCAACAGCTTCATCAATAGCAATTTCACCCTTAAAGCTCTTATCTCTGTAAGACACTTCAACAATACCTTTTTCCATTGTTTTCGGGCTTACGACTACTCTTACGGGAATGCCGAAAAGGTCAGCATCTGCAAACATTGAACCGGGGCGCATATCACGGTCATCATAAAGCACTTCAATTTTTCTGGATTGAAGCTCATTATAAAGATTTTCACAAAAATCGGAAACCTCTTCATTTTTACGGCGGAGATTACATATTTCAACCTGCCACGGAGCTATTGAAATGGGCCATATCGGGCCGTAATCATCGTGGCTTTCTTCGCATATTGAAGCAATAAGTCTGCCTACGCCAATGCCGTAACAACCCATAATCGGATTTTGTGCTTCACCGTTTTTATCAAGGTATGTCATATTCATACTCTTAGTATATTTTGTGCCCAGCTGGAAAATATTGCCCACTTCTATTCCGTTTGAAATACCGATAGTTTTCTTTGAACAGCAGGGACATAACGCACCTTCGTATATTTTTGCAACATCAACATACTCTGCTTTTCCGTAGTCACGCTCAACATTAAATCCGGTATAGTGATAATCTTTTTCATTTGCACCGCAAACCATACTTTCAATGCCTTCAACAGATTTATCAAAGATAATCTGAGCTTTTGCATTCATATTAACCGCACCGATAAAGCCTGCAACAATACCGCTTTCTTCGGTGATAATTGCAGGATGAATTTCTTCACCCAGGTAATTGCGAAGCTTTGTTTCATTAACATCAAGGTCGCCTCTTACAAATACAATAACATATTCATCTGTAAGATTTTTCTGATAAACTACCGCTTTACAAAGCTTATCGCCTGAAATGTTGAGGAATTTGCAAAGGTCATCTATTGTTTTGATATCGGGAGTGTAAATCTTTTTAAGTTCTTCCTTTTCGCCGGGAACATTCGTTATTTTAACATCAGCCGCTTCCAGATTTGCTTTGTATCCGCATTCGGGGCAAATTGCAAGAGTATCTTCACCGATATCTGTCAGAAGCATAAATTCATGTGAAATGCTGCCGCCCATCATACCTGAATCGCTTTTAACAGCAATAACATTTTTTGTGCCTGCACGCTTAAAAATTCTTTCATAAGCTTCATAGCAGCGTTCATAATATTTTTCCAAATCTTCCTGAGAAGTATGGAAAGAATACGCATCTTTCATAGTAAATTCACGAACACGGATAAGACCGCCTCTGCATCTCGGTTCATCACGGAATTTAGTCTGAATCTGATAAATCATAAAAGGATATTGAGTGTAAGAATTTGCGGTATTTCTTGAAAGATGAACTGCGGCTTCCTCGTGAGTCATACCGAGAACAACATTATTTCCGCTTCTGTCCTTAAACCTTGCCATTTCACTGCCGATACTTGTGTATCTTCCTGACTCCTCCCAAAGTGAAGCAGGCATAACAACGGGAAACATAACTTCCTGACCGTCAATTCTGTCCATTTCCTCACGGATAATGTTTTCAACTTTTTTTGCCATTCTTTTAGTAGGTGTAAAAAGTGAATATATGCCGTTATGCATATATTTCATATATCCGCCTCGTGTCATAAGCTTCTGACTCTCAATTATGCAATCATTGGGAGCGTCTCTCAATGTTTCAATAAGTAATTTGCTGACTTTCATCTTTATTCTCCTATAAAAAATTTATACAAAGTATATATTAAACTTATCTTTTTAATCTGTCAATTACAATTTTGTAAAATAAACTGTTTTTTTGGTATATTTATTTCAATTTGTTAAATAATATTTAAGCAATATAAATTATGAGGAGAGAAATTTAATGAAAGCCACAGGAATTGTGCGTAGAATAGATGACCTGGGAAGAGTTGTTATTCCCAAAGAAATAAGAAGAACCATGCATATTAAAGAAGGCGCTCCGCTTGAAATATTTACAGATACACAGGGCGGAGTAATTTTTAAGAAATATTCACCTGTAAGTGAACTTACGGATATAACAGACCAATATGCAGATGTGCTTTACAGAAATGTTACAATGCCGGTAATTATTTGTGACAGAGACCACGCAATTTCAGTTTCAGGAACAGGAAAAAGAGAACTTTCCGACAGAAGAATCAGCCAGGAGCTTGAAGAACTTATAGAAAACCGTTCTTCATTTGTTAAATCGGGAAATGAAAATTTAGTTCCGTTTGAAGGCGTTAATCACAATGCGGCAATAGCAGTGCCTATTATCAGCAGCGGTGATGTTCTCGGTGCAGTTGTTCTTTTATGTGCAGACGGTGTTCAGCCGACACAAACCGACCTTAAACTTGCTCAGGTAGCTGCTTCCTTTATCGGCAGACAAATGGAAATATAATTTGCATAAAATTGCATATTATTAAAAAAAATTGTTAAATAACTATTGATAAAATTAAATGAATATAGTATAATCATAAGGTAACAACCCATGCGGAGCGTTACTTTTATCATGTGGCGTGCAGGTCCTGTGCGACGGGGCGCCGTGAACCATGTCAGGCGGGGAACCGAGCAGCATTAAGCGATCTGCACTGTGCGCCACAGCCCGCCTGCATGCTGCATGATAAAGGTAACGCTCTTATTTTTTATGTTTGGAATGATTTTTTGTATCAGGTTCTTTACAGGAAGTGGAGACCTAAAACATTCAGCGATGTTTCAGGTCAGAAACATATCACTTCTACTTTATCAAACGAAATACTGTCGGATAAAGTTTCTCATGCCTACCTTTTTACAGGGTCAAGAGGCACGGGTAAAACTACCTGCGCAAAAATTTTTGCCAAAGCCGTAAATTGCCTTAACCCTGTTAACGGTAACCCGTGTAACGAATGTTCTGTGTGCAAAGGTATTGATGACGGTTCAATTCTTGATGTTATTGAGCTTGACGCCGCAAGTAATAACGGTGTTGATAATATCAGAGATATTATTGACGAATCTAATTTTACCCCTGTTAATGCAAAATACAGAGTTTACATAATTGATGAGGTTCATATGCTTTCTACGGGAGCTTTTAATGCCCTTTTGAAAACACTTGAAGAACCGCCGGAGCATGTGAAATTCATTCTTGCAACAACAGAAGTTCATAAAATCCCGTCTACTATTCTTTCCAGATGTCAAAGATTTGATTTTAAGAGAATTACACCCGAAGCTATATCAAAAAGGGTTGCTTATGTTGCAGAACAGGAAAATATTGACATTGATGAAGATGCCTGCTATCTTATCGCAAGAATTGCAGACGGAGCTTTGCGTGACGCACTTTCACTTCTTGACAGATGTTCGGGAACAGGTGAAAAAATTACGGCTGAAACTGTCAGCGCCTGTGCCGGTCTTGCAGGTAAAGAAAGGTTGTTTTCACTGATTGACGCTGTGAATAAAAAAGACACTTCACTTGCTTTGTCAATAGTTAATGAATTACATAATGATTCATGTGATATGGAAAGATTGTGTTCTGATATGCTCAATCATTTCAGAAATCTTCTTATTGTTAAAACGGTTAAAAATCCTTATGAGCTTATTATATGCGTTGATGAGGATATGAAACAATATAAAATTCAGTCAGATTCTTTCAGTCTTGAAACTATACTTTATTGTCTTTCGGTTATTGAAAGCAGTCTTGTTTCACTTAAAAACAGTATAAATAAAAGAATAGAAACAGAAATGACAGTTGTAAGGCTGTGTAACCCTTCTGTTTCATGTGATAACACAGCTGTTATTGAAAGAATAGAAAAACTTGAACAGGCTGTTAAAAACAGAATAACCGTAAACAATAAAAACACATCTGAAAATCAGGTTAAACAGGAAAAAATAAAACCGGAAGAAGTTAAAACAGCTGTTTCCGAAAAAGCTTCTGATAAAAAAGAAAATATATCTGATAATAATTCAGGTGATATTCCTTTTGCCGCATGGGGAGATGTAATATCTACACTTAATAATATTGATAAACCACTTACAGGTATTTTGACAGGTTCATCAGCTTTTTTAAGAGGAGAACATCTTTTAATTAAATGCGATAATCCTACATTTTCTCAGTTTATTAAAGTACCTATGCACACGGGAGCGTTAAGAGATGCCGTTCAGAAAGTAACCGGTCAGAAATACAGATTGGGTATTTACAGAAGTTCCGAAGCATCAACAGTTAAAAAAGACCCGCTTGCAGACCTTATAAATAAAATAAATAAATAAAGGATTTTTAGCTATGAGTCCTATAATCAGTATAATTGTTCCATCTTTCAACGAAGAAAAAAATATCGGTACCTGCCTTGACAGTATATTAAATCAGACATTTGAAGATTTTGAAGTTTTATGTGTTGATGATAACAGTCAAGATTCTACATACGATATAATTGTTGAATATTCAAAAAAAGACTCAAGAATTATTCCTTTAAAAAACAGCGGAAAAGGAGTATCTTCCGCAAGAAATACAGGGCTTGAAAAATCATCGGGAAAATATATCGGATTTGTTGATTCAGATGATTTCATTCATCCTCAGATGTATGAGTTTTTATATAAATCTATAAAAGATAATAACTGTACTTTATCTTTATGTAATATTTCTCATGATAACGGATTTGAAAAAGAAAATTTTGAATTCAAATCACAAGTATCTGAACTGAGAGATATTTTATGTGAAAACAATAAATTCACAGTTAAAAACGAATTGCTTTTTTCAAGTGTATGTACTAAGCTTATAGATAAAAATTTGTTTGACGATATTAAATTCAAAAATTATAAAATTGGTGAAGATTCACTTTTTTGTTCAGAACTGTTTTTGAAAATAAAAAACTTTTCTTTTGTTGATTTACCTCTTTACTGTCAATATCAGAATCCTGAAAGTGTAACACGCAAAATTGAAAATTACGAATTTTTATATAAACTTTTTCCTGTAAGATTTTTATCTTTTGATGTTTTTAATAACTATTATGATTCAACTGTTCCCGCCTTTTTTATTGACAGGGGAATGAAAGAAATATTAACATTAAAATTTGAAGTCAGAAATTTAGAAAATAAAAAAGAATATATTTCAAAATCAAAAAAATATTTCAGAAAATATTTAATAAAATTTTTCATGTGTAAAAATATAGAGTTTAAAGAAAAAATATCAATTATTTTATTTAATATTTTTCCGGGACTTTATATATTTTACAGAAAAAAATTAGATAAAACATTATAACCGAAAGGATGTATTATTTTTATGAAAGCAAGAATTCCCGGTGCAGCAAATGCAGGCAATATGATGAAAAAAATTCAGCAGATGCAGGCTGATATGGAAAATGTACAAAAAGAAGTTGAAGAAACCGAGTTTTCAGCTTCAGCAGGCGGCGGTGCAGTTGAAGTTACAGTTAACGGTTCACATGAAATTCTTTCAATTAAAATGGAACCTGATGTTGTTGACCCGGAAGAAATCGAGATGCTTGAGGATTTACTTATTGCGGCACTTAATGAAAGCATTAAAAAAGCAAACGATGCTATGGAACAGGGTATAGAAAGAGCCAAGGGCGGACTTTCAATACCGGGACTTCTTTAATATGGCAAACTCGGCAGCTCCTCTGGCAAGACTTATTGAATTATTTGAAAGATTGCCGGGAATAGGAAATAAAAGCGCTCAGAAGCTGGCTTTTCATATTCTTAATATGAATGATGCACAGATAAAATATTTTACGGATACTATTAACAACGCTCATGAAAAAATTCACAGATGTAGTCTATGCTGTGATTTAACAGATAGTGAAAAATGCACTGTCTGCAGTGATGAAAAGCGTGATTTTTCTACTATATGTGTTGTTGAAAATTCAAAAGATGTTATGGCATTTGAAAGAACAAGAGAATATAACGGAATTTATCATGTTCTTCACGGTGCCATTTCACCTATGAATAATATAGGGCCCGATGATATAACTGTTAAACAGCTTATATCAAGACTGAGTGATTCTAATATTAAAGAAATTATTATGGCAACCAATCCAACTGTAGAGGGTGAAGCCACGGCTATGTATATTTCAAGGCTTATAAAACCGATGGGTATTAAAGTTACAAGACTTGCTTACGGTGTGCCTGTAGGTGCAGACCTTGAATATGCAGATGAAATTACACTTACAAGAGCCATTGAAGGCAGAAGTGAAATCTGACTTTGTAAAGTAATTTTTCTGACACTGTTTTAAACAATTAACTGACAGATTTGCACATATTTAACATTGTTAAATTTATGTCGCAGTTTTAAAGATTTTTTAAACATTAAATTTAACAATGAATATTCTGTAATTATGTTGATTTTACTTTATATTTTCAATTTTACACAATTTTGACAGTGCATAATAATACTACTGTATATAATATATATTTTTTATAAAACGGAGGATATTTTTATGAAATTTCAATGTAACACTGCTGTACTTTCTCAAGCTTGTCAAAATGTTCAGAGAGCTGTCTCAACAAAGACATCTATCCCTGCTGTAGAAGGTATTCTTATTAAAGCATTGGGTAATGAACTTATTTTAACAGGATATGATTTGGAAATAGGAATAAATACTTCCGTTAATGCATCTGTTGAAGAACCGGGTTCAATTATTCTTAATGCTAAAATATTATGTGAAATCCTTCGTAATCTTCCGGATACTATTGTTAAAATAGAATGTGATGAAAGAAATCTTGCAGTTATTACAAGCGGAAACACAAAATATCAGATTATGGGTATATCCGCTGACGAATATCCCGAACTTCCTTCAGTTAAAGGCGGATTCCCTGTAGTATTAAGTCAGAAATTATTAAAAGATATGGTTCGTCAGACTATATTTGCAGTTGCTTCCACAGACTCAAAGGTTGTTTACACGGGAATTAAATTTGAACTTACTCAAAATGAAATCAAACTTATTGCTGTTGACGGATTCAGAATGGCAATTCGGAAAGAAGTTATTGATTATCAGGGAGAAGATATGACATTTATTGTACCTGCAAAGACTCTTTCCGAGGTTATAAAACTTGCTTTTTCAGATGATGATAACGATTACATATCTATGGGAATAGGTAAAAGACATATTCATTTTGAATTAGGCGGATATAATATTATTTCAAGACTTCTTGAAGGCGAATTTCTTAATTATAAAGCCGCTATTCCCGTTACTGCCTCTACTACTGTTAAAATTGACACAAGAAGCTTTATAAACAGCGTTGAAAGAACATCACTTATTATAAGTGACAAAACAAAAAGTCTTGTTTCCTGTGTGTTTGATGAAAATTATGTTAAGATAAACAGTGTAGCTTCATTGGGCACCGCAAACGACAGAATTGAAGCTGAAATTGAAGGAAAAAGAGTTGAAATAGGATTTAATAACAGATACTTGCTTGATGCTCTTAAAGCAAGTGATACAGATGTTGTTAAAATAGAACTTAACGGTTCAATTTCTCCAATTCTTATTTTGCCCCCTGAAGGTGATGATTTTATATTCCTTGTTCTTCCCGTGAGGTTAAAAAAGAATGATTAAAAAAGCTAATTTTAAGTTAAAAATTAAACAAAAAGAAATTATTGAAAAGAAAATTACAACTGATTTTATCAGACTTGATTCTTTTCTGAAATTTTGCGATGTTGCCCAGACAGGAGGACACGCAAAAATGATTATTCAATACGGAGATGCAAAAGTAAACGGTGAAGTTTGTACTCAAAGGGGAAAAAAGCTTCGTATCGGTGATGAAGTTGAGTTTGATAATAAAATATTTAAGCTTATATGAAAGTAGTTAAACACGAAATAAAAAATTTCAGGAATATTGAAAATATTTCTTTTGAACCTGATGAAGGAATAAATGTAATATACGGCGAGAACGGTCACGGTAAAACAAATATTATTGAAAGTATATGGTTATTTACAGGTTGCAACAGTTTTCGTACAAGAAAAAACTCCGAATTGATTAATGAAAATCATAAATCATCGGAGCTTATTTCTTCATTTTATGCTTTTAACCGTGAACAAGAGGTAAAAATAGATATTTCCGAAAAAAAGGAAGTATATATTAACGGAATAAAAAAGAATACTCACAGGCAGCTTTTAGGTGAATTTCAGGCAGTTGTATTTTCACCTTCGTTTTTGTCTGTTATTAAAGACGGACCGGGTGAAAAGAGAAGATTTATTGATATTGCAATAAGTCTTTTAAGGCCTAATTATGCGGCAGTTCTTTCAAAATATAATAAAGCAGTTATGCAAAGAAATAATCTTTTAAGAAAAATAAATGAAAATTCGGCAAGGGAAGATTTTCTTTTTGCTTTTGATGAAGAAGTTGCAAGATTAGGCGGAAAAATAATTGAATACCGCATTGATTATATAAATTCACTTAAAGCTTATTCTGCTGAAATTTATAAAGAAATTTCTAACGACAGAGAACAGTTTAAGCTTCATTATATAAACTCAGTTAAAGAATCAGGAAATAATGCTGAAGAATATTCTCAGATAATATATAATGAACTTTTAAGAAAAAGAAAAAGCGATATTTTAAGATTGCAGACATCTGCCGGACCTCACAAAGATGACCTTGAAATTACTCTCACGGGAAAATCTGCAAGAGCATACGGTTCTCAGGGTCAGCAGCGTTCATGTGCTCTTGCACTTAAAATTGCAGAAGGATTTATTATCAGAGATATCAGCAAAGAACAGCCTGTTGCTTTACTTGATGATGTTATGAGTGAACTTGACGGTAAACGACAGGAATGTTTGTTAAAATATCTGGAAGACTGGCAGGTATTTATTACATGCTGTGATAAGGCTCATATTTCAAAAATAAATTACGGAAAAGCATTTGAAATCTGTGAAGGCAAAATCAAAAAAATATGAGGTGAAATAATGTTTCTTCATTTAGGTGAAAATACAATCATCAGAACGAAAGAGATTATAGGAATATTTGATTTAGATAATACTACAGTTTCAAAATCTACAAGGGATTATCTTTCATATATGCAGAAAAATAATAAAATAGTAAATGTAAGCTATGAATTGCCTAAATCATTTGTTGTATGCAAAGATGAAGAAATAAATGACAATATAGTTTATATATCTCCTCTTTCAACTCAGACATTATTAAAAAGAATACAAAAGAATAAAGGATTTGAATAAAATAAAGCGGTTCAGATTTTCACTGAGCCGCTGTTTATTTATTGTGGAAAAATTACTGGTTATTTAATTTATCGGGAGTTCCGCAGCATTTTTTATATTTTTTACCGCTTCCGCAGGGACATGGGTCATTGGGACCTATTTTTTTGCCTTTTCTGACAGTTCTGCCTTTTTCACTTCCGTCAGAAGCACCGGATTCACTTGTAATCTTTGCTTCCTGCTTTCTTTCTGTTTCTTCTTTTCTTTTAATTCTTACAGTAAGAATCTGTTTTACTGTATCTTCTCTGATAGAAAGATTCATTTCGTCAAACATATCTGAACCTGTCATTCTGTAAGCAACAATAGGATCCTGCTGACCGTAAGCCATAAGACCTATTCCGCGGCGAAGCTCATCCATATTATCAATGTGTTCCATCCACTGAGAATCAACATTATGAAGAAGTACCATTCTTTCAAGGTCACGCATTACATCACTTGTAAGTTCTTCTTCTCTCTGTTCATAAAGATTTGTTCCTCTTTCAATAAGAGTGTCAATCATATCAATTCTGCTTATATTATCTTCTGTAAAATCATCGTCTGTTGTAAGCCAGCCCTTAAATTTATTACGAAGACCTGAAATATTCCAGTCCTCTTTTTTAAGTGCATCAGAACAGTAGAAATCAACAGAATCATTAATTGATTCTTCAAGCATTTTCATAATAGAAGGCTTAAGTTCTTCACCGTTAAGAACTCTGTCACGCTGACCGTAAATAAGTTCTCTCTGGCGGTTCATAACATCGTCATACTGGAGAGTATTTTTACGGATAGCAAAGTTCTGTCCTTCCTTTTTCTTTTGAGCGCTTTCGATTGATTTTGAAACCATTGAAGAAGTAATAGGCATATCTTCGGGAGTTTTAAGTGCTGTCATAACACTTGAAAGTCTTTCACCGCCGAAAAGACGCATAAGGTCATCTTCAAGTGAAAGATAAAAACGGCTTGCACCGGGGTCACCCTGACGACCTGAACGGCCTCTTAACTGATTATCAATACGGCGTGAATCATGACGCTCTGTACCTATAATGAAAAGACCGCCTGCTTCACGAACCTTCTCAGCTTCTTCAGATATTGAATCTTTATATTTCTTTTCAAGTGTCTGATATTCTTTTCTTGCGTCAATAATATCCTGATTGTCTGTTTCGGCAAATCCTGTTGCTTCTGCAATAAGTTCATCGGAATATCCTAATCTGCGCATTTCAGCCTTTGCAAGAAATTCAGAGTTACCGCCAAGCATAATATCAGTACCACGGCCTGCCATATTGGTTGCGATAGTAACTGCCCCGAATTTACCTGCCTGAGCAACAATCTCTGCTTCTTTTTCGTGGAATTTTGCATTTAACACTTCATGCTTAATTCCGTTCTTTTTAAGAATTTTACTGAGTATTTCTGATTTTTCAATAGAAATTGTACCAACAAGAACAGGCTGACCTTTTTCGTGACATTCTTTAACCTGTTTAACAATAGCATCGTATTTAACGGCTTCTGTTTTATAAACATCGTCAGGATAGTCTTCACGAATCATAGGTTTATTTGTGGGAATTTCAACAACATCAAGACTGTAAATTTCATTAAATTCCTGACTTTCTGTCATTGCAGTACCTGTCATACCTGAAAGTTTTTTATAAAGACGGAAATAATTCTGGAATGTAATTGTAGCAAGGGTTTTACTTTCATGTTCAACCTTTACGCCTTCTTTTGCTTCAATAGCCTGATGAAGGCCTTCATTATATCTTCTGCCCAGCATAATACGGCCTGTAAATTCATCAACAATAAGAACCTGATTATCTTTAACAACATAATCAATATCTCTCTGCATAACGCCGATAGCCTTAATTGCCTGGTTAATATGGTGCTGAATTGTCATATTTTCGGCATCCATAAGATTTTCAAGGTTAAAGAATTTTTCTGCTTTTTCAACACCTGATTTTGTAAGAGTTGCAGTTCTTGCCTTTTCATCAACAACATAGTCACCGTCAGCAACATCTTCAACATTTTCTTTAGCTTCAACTTCTTTAACCTTTGCCATTGTAAGTGAACGGGCAAAAGTATTGGCCATTGTGTAAAGCTCTGTTGACTGGTCGCCTCTGCCTGAAATAATAAGAGGAGTTCTTGCTTCATCAATCAAAATTGAGTCAACCTCGTCAACAACAGCAAAATTATGACCACGCTGAACTTTCTGTTCTTTATACGGAACCATATTATCACGAAGGTAGTCAAATCCCATTTCGTTATTTGTACCGTAAGTTATATCTGCATTATAAGCAGCCTGTCTTTCTTCATTTGTAAGACCGTGAACAATAAGACCTACTGTAAGTCCCATAAAACGGTAAATTTTACCCATCCATTCAGAGTCACGGCGGGCAAGATAATCGTTAACTGTAACAATATGAACGCCGTTGCCTGAAAGAGCATTAAGGTATGCGGGAAGAGTAGCAACAAGTGTTTTACCTTCACCTGTTCTCATTTCCGCAATTCTGCCCTGATGAAGAATAATACCGCCGATAATCTGAACAGGGAAATGTTTCATTCCCAATACACGCCATGATGCTTCACGACATGCTGCAAATGCTTCGGGAAGAATATCATCAAGTGTTTCTCCGTTTTCAAGTCTTTTCTTAAATTCGGGAGTTTTTGCCTGAAGCTCTTTATCGGAAAGCTTTGAATACTCTTCTTCAAGGGCAAGAACTTTATTTTTTATCGGTGTAACTCTTTTTACTTCTTTTTTAGAGTAATCGCCGAAAATAAGTTTTATAAGTCCCATTTCTGTCACCTCAAATTATTATTTTCCATAGTTAACCTACTATAACTTGATAAGTATATCACAAAATTTTTAAATATACAATAATTTTATTGAAAAATTCACATATGCGTGATAAAATATTAAAAATTACCGAAAGGGGAATTTTATGAAAAGAAAAGATTACATTTCCTGGGATGAATATTTTATGGGAATTGCTTTGCTTGCCGCAAAAAGAAGTAAAGACCCGAATACTCAGGTGGGAGCCTGTATAGTCAATGATAAAAATAAAATAATGTCAATAGGTTATAACGGATTTCCTGTGGGATGTGATGATGATGATTTTCCCTGGGACAGAGAAGGCAGTAATTCGTTTGATACCAAATATCCTTATGTATGCCATGCTGAGCTTAATGCAATTTTGAACAACCGTGGTGCAAATCTTGAAGGATGTACAATTTATGTTGCACTTTTTCCGTGCTGTGAATGTGCAAAAGCAATTATTCAAAGCGGAATAAAAAAAGTTTATTATCTTTCTGATAAATATAAAGACAGCGACAGTACAAGAGCTTCTAAAAGAATGTTAAATGCTGCAGGTGTTGAATTAAAGCAGATTGAAATAAAACATAAATCAATCACGATAGATTTTGATGAATCACTTGTGTAAAGAATACGCAAATAAAAAAATGTCAGAATATTTTAATGTTTACATTGATTATCTTATAAATGGGAAAGAGTTTACAAAAAAATGACCTGCCGATTAAAAATCGACAGGTTTTTGTAATATATTATAAAATTTTCTTTATGAAACCTTTATCAGCCGGTTTACACATTCGGAATCGGAAACAGATGTTACAAGCACTGTGTTATCATCTGCAAAACATATATTTTTAATATTTGAATTAAAAATATTTTCACCGGAATAGCCTTTTGTTGTACCGTCTGAATTTATCACAAAAAATGCCTGATTTTCATAATTTGCAACAGCAACAATTTTTGAACCGTCAGAGTTTACTGTAAACATATCAATAGCTTCGGTAGATTCCGATATTATTTTTTTGCCGTCAATAAGATTTGTAAAAGTTCTTTCTTTTACTGAATACACCCAGTTTCCGCTGAAAACAAAATCCTTTTTAATATCTCCCTCAAAAGAAACAATATCCTCTTCCTGAGAAATATATTTTACTGATTTAAATCCTTTTGCAGTCTTTTTAAGGAAAATATAGCTTCCGTCTTTATTATCTCTTAAAAATGTTCCGTACATACCCAACGCATCAGGTTTGTTTATACTTTTATTCATATCAAATACATCATAAGTATCTGTATCGGAATCATAAAGTCTGCCGGAAATAACCGAAGCTTTCTGTCCGACTGATTTAATAAAACTGTCGGTAAGAATATTCCATCTTTCAGTCATTTTTCCGGATTTGTCAACGGTTCTGTCTCTTTGTGAGAAAACATTTGAACAGGTACCGTCTGTCATATTAACATCAAAAATTTCCGTATATGTTTTATCGGAATTATACGCTTCCTCAGGGTTTGTATTAAGTAAAAGCATTTTACCTTTAAGACCGTAAAGCACGGGAGAATCGGTAATATGCGCAAATACATAGGAGTATAAATTAACATTATTATTTGTATCGGCATTTGTAAAAAGTCCGTAGCCTGTTGTTTTTCCGTCCTTTTCAATATAATACAATGTAATGGGAATTTTATTGTAAGAAAGTTCCACATTAACCTGAAGCTGCTTTACCACTCCGTTAAATTCACTGATTTTACCGGCGTTATATTCATAATATTTAACATTGCCGTCAGGTGATACACAGTAATATAAAGAATCAATATCACTTTGAACCAGAGGATATCCTGTTTTTAATGAATATGAGTCAAGTTGCGAAAATTCAGCACTTTTATATACACCGTTTTCAACATCACCCGATAAATCAGGTTTTCTTTTTATTGTTCCGTTCAAAGTAAAATAGACTGCCGCTATTGCAGCAACAAGCAGAACAGAAAAAACAGGTATCAGAATTTTATGTGATTTTTTCATTTTTTTACCTCTCTTATTTTATAATAAGTTCAACCGGACAATGGTCTGAACCGTAAATTTCAGAATGTATGCAGGCACTTTCAATACTGTTTACAAAATCATTTGATACGCAAAAATAATCTATGCGCCAGCCGGCATTTCTTTCTCTTGATTTAAATCTGTATGACCACCAAGAATACGCATCTGTTTTATCAGGATAAAAATACCTGAAAGTATCTGTAAACCCTGATTCAAGAAGCTGAGAAAATTTTGCCCGTTCCTCATCGGAAAATCCGGCATTACCGATATTTGATTTGGGATTTTTCAAATCTATTTCACTGTGCGCAACATTTAAATCACCACAGAAAATTACAGGTTTGGTTTTATTTAATTGAATAACTTTTTCTCTGAAAGCATCTTCCCATAAACAGCGGTGTTCTATTCTTTTTAATCCGTCCTGAGAATTCGGAACATACACTGTTATGAAATAATAATCCTGAAATTCAAGGGTTATCATTCTGCCTTCTGTGTCAAGGTCTTCTTTCCCTATGCCGTAAAAAACATTAAGAGGTTTGTCTTTTGTGAAAACTGCTGTTCCCGAATATCCCTTTTTTTCCGCATAATTCCAGTAACCGTAATATCCTTCAGGGCAGAAATCAGTCTGACCGTTCTGAACTTTAGTTTCCTGAAGACAAAAAATATCCGCATCAAGTGAATTAAAAACATCAGAAAGCCCTTTTTCTATACAGGCTCTGATTCCGTTTACATTCCAAGAAATAAATTTTTTCAAATCTGCAATTCCTCTTTTTAGTATATTAGGTGTATTCTAACATAAATCAAAATAAAAATCTATACTAAATAAAGTATATTTTCGTAATTTACTATATAATTTTTGTAAGATACTACAAAATTGCAGATAAATCTTATTTTTTGCAATAAAATAAAAAAAACTACTGGAAATTTGAAAATAAATGTGTTATATTTACATTGCAGTTAGAATGTCATAACTGAAAGGAGTAATTAAAAATGGATAAAGAAAAGAAAGCTGAAAAGAAAGCTAAAAAGGCTGAAAAGAAAGCCAACAGAAACCCGGAAGTAATAAAAGCAATTATTTCTTCTGTTACAGCAGTTGCATGTGTAGTTGCTGTTGTTGTTACCAGTCTCAGCATAACAGATAAGGTTTGTGAAACAAATCAGACTATTGCTGAAGGCTCAGGTTCAAGCTCTGCATCAAACAACGCAGCAGGTGAAGATCCGTTCTCAGACTTCGGCGGAGAAGATGACAACGGCTCAACTGACAACGGCTCAACTGACAGCGGCATAACAGACAACGGCTCAACTGACAGCGGCATAACAGATAACGGCTCATCAAGCGGTTCATCAAGCTCATCAGGCAACAATTCATCAGGCAATAATTCATCAGGCAACAATTCATCAGGCAATAATTCATCATCAAGCTCTGTACCTGTAGGAACAGATATTTCAAAAATCGTTTCTTACTATAACAAAGCTGCTAATGACACAAAGGCATATAAGGGCACAATGAAGCTTGATATTACACAGGGTGCTACAACAAAAATCACTGAAACAAGCTTCCCGAAAGCTGCAATGAATATTGCAAACAAAATGCTTCCCAACGATTATCCCACAAAGAAAAACTATACAGTATCAAACGGCAAAGCAGGAGATAAGGACATTTCAAAAATTCTTCCTATCGAAGGCAATGCTAAAATGAGCACACTTGCAGCATCAGGTGTTGCATCAGCTTCCTGCGTTAAGGGCAACGGCGGCTACAAAGTTGTTATTAAACTTAAACCCGAATCAGTAAACAGCTTTTCAAAACAGCCTGTTAACCATGCATCATGTATGGCTTGCCTTGATATGTCTGACGAAGATCTTAAACCGTTCGTATGTGAGAATTGTAACATCAACTATCAGGGTGGTACAATCACAGCAATTATTAACGAAAAAGGCCTTCTTACCGGATTTGACGCATACAACCCGATGCACATCACAGGCACTCTTTCATGGACTGCTATTAAGGGCACAGCTACTATTGATGCAAGCTGGAGACGCACAGTTAAATTTGCTTACTGATAAAATATAAGCATTTTCAGAAGCTCAGCATATTAAATAATAATAGGGATTTTAAGGTATATCTTGATTAAGATAAAAGCCTTAAAATCCTTATTTTTTATATATGCATATCTGTGAGAGGAATGTTTTATGTCTTAATTATTAAAATTTTTTTATATTTGCATTTTCATTGACAATAAACTGCTGAAATGATATACTTTTACAATGAATAATATTGGGTAGGTGTCTTTATGAAAAGAACAATTTCTGTTATTTCTTTTATTTTAATTATTTCTGTTTTATTTGCATCATGCGGTAAAAACAATATTGTAACAGATGCAAACGGAAACAGCTACACTATGGTAATGAAACACGGTGAACCTGTTCAGGATGAATACGGTAATCTTGTTGTTAAATATAAAGATGAAACAGGCAAAATAGTTAAAAGTTTTATAGAATATCCTGATGTTACAAATGCCGGAAAAGACGGAATACAGAACGCATTCATTTCAATGAAAATTCCCGAAGGATGGAAATATGACGAAAGTGTTAAAGCTTTCAGATTACAGCATGACGGCGAATGCACCAAAGACGGAAATTTCTGTGAAATAAATGTACTTACCTATAATGACGACACTCTTGATAACATATATGAAAATAAAATTGCAAGAGAAAAAGCGTTGAATATTATGGACAGCGGAAATTATGATACGGAAGTTAAAAAGTTTGAGAGCAACATTTTAGGCTTAAAAGCAAAAGCTTTTACCTGCTCACGCATGGAAAAAACAGATGTTTACTGTTGTGTATTCTCTTACAAAGGGATGAATTTTGTAATAAATATTGCGCTTAATAAATGCTGCAGCAAAGATTTTGATTACGAAGGATTTATCAATAAATATTTCAGCTTGAAGAAAATACCTACCGAATAAGAGAGGAGAAAATATAATGCTTTTTTCACAGGATATAGGCATAGATTTAGGTACAGCCAATACTTCGGTATTTGTTAAAGGCAAAGGAATTATTATAAAAGAACCGTCAGTTGTTGCAATGGACCAGAGATTCAGCCCGCCGAGAGTAGTTGCTGTCGGCAGTCAGGCAAAAGAAATGATAGGCAGAACCCCGGGCTCTGTTGTAGCGCTTCATCCTATTCAGAACGGTGTAGTTGCAGATTTTGACGCCACTGCCGAAATGCTTCGCAGATTTATAAAAAAAGCAACAGGCAATTCACCTTTCAACAGAGCAAGAATTATGGTTTGCGTTCCGTCCGGTGTAACTGAATTTGAACGCAGAGCAGTTAATGATGCTATTAAATCTGCCGGCGCAAAATACATAAGCATTATTGAAACTCCGCTTGCTGCGGCAATCGGTGCAGGTCTTCCCGTTACAGGAGCAACAGGAAGTATGATTGTTGATATTGGCGGCGGAACATCCGAAGTTGCCGTTATTGCTCTTAAAGATATTGTTACTTCTCTTTCAATTAAGGTTGCAGGGGACAGTATGGATGAAGTAATAATCAACTATGTTAAAAGAAAATACAGCCTTCTTATCGGTGAAAGAACCGCAGAAGATATTAAAATCAAATTAGGCTCCGCTTATGAATACGAAGGCGAGGGCGCAATGAATGTTAAAGGAAGAAATCTTGTTGACGGTCTTCCGCTTAATGTTGAAATTACTTCACGGGAAATCAGAGAAGCATTATCTGATACTGTTCAGCAGATTGTTGATGCAATCAGGACAACCCTTGAAAACACTCCTCCCGAGCTTGCGGCGGATATTATGGATAACGGCATTATTCTTACAGGCGGAGGCGCTCTTCTCAGAGGCTTGGACAAGCTGATTGAAAGAGAACTTGACATTCCTGTTGAAGTTGCCGAAGCTCCCATTGACTGCGCTATTGACGGAACAGGAATTTGCCTTGAAAAGAAGCTTTAATAAGCAAGAAATATTTTATGAAAGGGGAAAACAATGAACCGGATTTTTAAGAAAAAAGAAAATAAAATTTTTATTCTGATAATTTGTGCTCTTATTTTCGGCGCAGTTATTGCCGGAATGGGTCATTCGGGAAGTACGCCTCTTTCAAAAGCTGTTATTACAGTTACAAAACCGTTTCAGCAGTTTTCTACAATTATAGGTAACGGAATTGAAGGTTTTTGCAGTCATTTCCGTTCATCAGACACATTACAAAAAGAAAATGCAGAGCTGAAACAGCAGATTGCAGATTATCAGGGCAAGCTGGCTGATTATGACAACACGAAAAGAACCCTTAAAACTTATGAAGAGTTTCTCGAAATAAAAGAGGAACATGAAGATTATAAATTTGCCGCAGCATCTGTTCTTGCAAGAGATTCAGGCGATGCATACGGTTCTGTAATATTAAATAAAGGAAGCAAAAACGGTATTGAATTAAACGACCCTGTTATCTACGGGAAAAATCTTGTCGGGGTTGTAAGCGATGTTAATTCAACGAGCTGTACGGTTACTACATTTGCAAGTCCGGAATTCAGTGCGGCTGTTTACGAAACAAGAAGCAATGAAATAGGTTACGCTACAGGATTTGAAGACGGTTCAAGCACAAAGCTATGCAAGTTGCCCGGTCTTACAAAAGAAAGCAAAATAGCATCAGGCGGAGTAGTCTGCACACTCGGTATCGGCGGAATTTTCCCGAAAGATTTAATTGTGGGCACAGTTACTGAAGTTGATAAATCAAAAACAGATATATCATATTATGCAAAAATTGAATCCAATGTAGATGTTGCAAAAATAAATGATGTTTTTGTAATTACTGATTTTCAGGGTCAGGGAATTAAAGAATAATTATCAGGGAGAAAGGTAATGGAAAACGGAGAATTTTACAATGAAAATAAGATTAACCGTTTCCGTCGCATTAAACTTGCGGCGGTAGTTTTAGTTACCTTTTTTTTGCAGAACACACAGGAATTTATTCCTCATATAAGTAATTTACCCATTATGCTTCTCGTTCCTTTAACTGTTTGTATAGGAATGTTTGAAAGAGAAATATGGGGAATGATATTCGGACTTTTTTCAGGTGTATTGCTTGATGCTTTTTCTTCGCAGACCCTTTCTTTTCACAGTATTGCGCTGACTTGTCTGGGATTTACCTGCGGATTACTGATAACGGGGATTTTCAGAAACAACCTTAAAACCTGTGTACTGTTCAGTGCAGCAGCATTATTTTTATATAATACAATTTACTTTTTTATCTACTGTTTTTCAGGTAATGTTTACAGTGATATAAGACTTTACTGGAAGGTGTATTTTGTTTCGGCGTTATATACTTTTTTGTTTACACCTGTTTTTTATCTGATTGTAAGAGCTGTTTGCGTTAAAAAGAAAAGAGAATAAAATATAAAATTTTTTGTGAACGGTGGTGAAGTAATGAAATCCGATAAAGACCTGGAAGGTTATGATTATTATGATGCGGGAAGTGCAAAAATCAGAATAAGAAGAATTAAAGAATACGGGCACAGGTTCAGAATCGGACGACATTATGCCACGGTTCTGATAATTGCCGCTGTATTTCTTTCATTCGGCGTTGTTCTTTTTAATGCACAGATTATTAAAGGTGAAGAATATGCGCTCGCCGGTTCAACATCTGTTTCAACAAGCGTTGTAAAAGCTACAAGAGGAGAAATTCTTGACAGAAACGGTGTTGTTCTTGTAGGAAACAGACAGGGAAACAATCTTATTTTTAACGCTTCTGATTTTCCGTCAAGAGATGAGCAGAAAGAAAGGAACAAAATTATTCTGTCACTTATTAAATTATTTGAATCTGAGTCTAAAGAATGGAACGATGAATTGCCCATAGAAGTCGGAACAGACGGAAAATTTGCCTATAGGGAAGACAGTGAAAATGAAATTTCAGTTATGCTTGGCAAAGATATGCTTGACCTTAACCGATACGCTTCTGCAAACGACTGCATGAATGAGCTGATTGAAACTTACAGCCTTGAAAAATATTCACCTGTTGATGCAAGGAACATAGCATCGGTTTGTTATCAGATGAAGCTTAACGGATTCAACACTGCAAACCCGTATTGCTTTGCAGAAGATGTAAGTGAAACAATAGTTGCTTATGTTAAAGAACTCAATTCGTTTTATAAGGGTGTTGATGTTGAAGTAGGTGCTTACAGAGAATACCCTGACGGAACTCTTTCACCGCATATACTGGGTATGGTAGGCGCTATAGATGCCGAAGAATATGATGAGCTTAAAAGCAAAGGCTACGGTATGAATGATATGGTTGGCAAAAGCGGCATAGAGCTTGCGTATGAAGACACATTAAGAGGCGAAGACGGAGTGAAAACCGTTTCTACAAACGCAGACGGTACAACAGGCACAAAATTTATTAAACCTGTTAAAAACGGCAACAGCATTGTTCTGACATTAGATGCGGGAATGCAAAAGGTTGCACAGGATGCGTTAAAAGAGGTGTGCGATACTGTTTCTGTGGCAGTTCCCCACGGCGGCTCTGCTGTTGTAATTAACTGCAATACAGGTGAAGTTCTGGCTTCCGCTGTTTATCCTTCATATAATCTCAATACTTATGCGGAAGATTATCAGTCCCTTGCTCAGGATAAGGCATCGCCTTTGTGGAACAGAAGCTTTCAGAGCGTATATGCTCCCGGTTCCACTTCAAAGCCGTCTGTTGCTCTTGCGGCGCTTGAAGAAGGCATTATTGACGAGGAAACAACTTATGAATGTCACTATGTGTATCAATACCTTGATATGACATTCGGCTGTGTTGCAAAGCATAAAACAAGTGTTATTGATGTCAAAACCGCATTACAGGATTCATGCAACACATTTTTCTACAATGTCGGTATTGAGCTGGGCGTTGAAAAAATGAATACATACCGTCAGCTTTTGGGATTAGGTCAGGCTACCGGAATAGAGCTTCCTGAAAATACGGGTGTTCTCGATTCTCCCAGTTACAGGTCTTCAATAAATCAGACATGGATGCCCGGATTTACCATTCAGTCTGCTATCGGTCAGGCAGGCAATCTGTTTACGCCTGTTCAGCTTGCAAATTACTGCTCTACAATAGCAAACGGCGGAACAAGATATAAGGTTCACCTTATAAAAGAAGTAAAAAGCTTCGATTTGGCAGAGAGTGTGTATGCCGAAAAACCTGAAATTGTTGTGCAGACGGGAATCAACAGAAAAAATATAGATATAGTTCATGAGGGAATGAGAAGAGTTATTACAAATTCATACGCTCTTGATTCTACTATAGGCAAAACAGTAAAATGCGCCGCAAAAACAGGTACATCTGAAGTTGAGCATACTATTGACGGTCAGCAGGTGGTTCTTAACAACGGTTTCTTTATCACATTTGCTCCGTATGATAATCCTGAAATTGCCGTTGCGGTTGCTATTGAAGGTGCAACATCGGGAAGCTCCTGTTCTCCTGTTGCACAGGCAATTTATGAATATTATTTTAATAATGAAAATAATAACAGTAACACAAATCAGCAAACAGGCACATTGATTAGCTGATGAACAGAGGTGGCTTATGGCTGAAAAAATAATTATTGCTTCCGGAAAAGGCGGAGCAGGCAAAACATCATTGGCAACAGGGGTTGCCATGTCATTAGCTTCAAAGGGCAAAAAAGTTCTTGTGATTGATTTTGATATCGGTCAGAGCTGTATAGATTTTATGCTTGGCGGAGACGATTCGTCGGTTTTCAACTGGGGAGACGCTGTAACAGGCAACTGTGAAGCAGATAAAACAGTCAGAACGGCCAGCGGTGTTTCGTATATCACGGCTCCGCTGAAGCCTGACAGTTCTTTTGACAGTGAAAGCATACGGTCCTTTATTGAAAATTTTGAGGAAAATTTTGATTTTATTTTGTTTGATTCTCCTGCAGGATTTTCGGGAGGATTTTCACTGGCTGTTTCCTGCGCAGAAAGAGCTTTAATTGTTTCTACTCCGGATGAAATATGCACTAAAGCGGCGCATAATGCGGCAGTGCAGATTGCAGATTCGGGCATTGAAGATATAAGACTTGTTATAAACAGGTTTGATAAAAAGCCCACAGTAAAGGGCAGATATTTTAATATAGATGAAGTGATAGATGCGGTTAATGCTCAGCTTATAGGTGTTGTTCCTGAGGATAAAGCGATTTCCTATGCTTCTTCAACAGGATTTTCCGGGCTGAAAGATTGC
The DNA here is from genome assembly GCA_045628495.1 of Acutalibacteraceae bacterium. Taxonomy (GTDB): domain Bacteria; phylum Bacillota; class Clostridia; order Oscillospirales; family Acutalibacteraceae; genus CAG-488. The sequence goes on along the minus strand of JAZQPL010000073.1, from coordinate 6,360 downwards.
CCTGCTAAAGCCGCTTACGGCAGAATTGCTGACAGACTTTGCGGAGCAAGAGTAAACCTTGTTTTATCAAACAGCAAAAAAGAAAAACCGAAATCAAAAGTACCCCTTTATATTATAGCCGGGATTATTATTGCTGTTGTGATTGCTGTTTCCGGAATATTTGCCGTTGATTGTGTTATGACTTCAAAACGGAAGCCACCTGTTTTTGCAGTTGAAACCAAGGTTGAAGATAACGGCGAAATTCAGTATAGAGGATTGTTCTATACTGTTAAAGAACGACGGGAAAATGACACTGTTGTTTCATCTCAGCTTTTAATTAAAGATAAGGTTGTTACTGCGGTAATATCCTGAGGAGATAATATGAATCACAAAGAAAAAACAATAGCCGCAGTTGCCACTCCTGCCGGAGTCGGCGGAATTGCAACACTCCGTGTATCCGGTGAGGAAGCAGTTGAAATATGCGATAAGGCTTTCCGCTCCGCCGGTGGTAAAAAACTCGGCGAATTAAACGGCTATTCTGCATTGTACGGTAAAATTTATGATGGGGAAAAAGCTGTTGATGAGGCTGTATGTCTTGTATTTAAAGCTCCTCACAGCTTTACAGGTGAAGATGTTGTGGAAATAACCTGCCACGGCGGGATTTTTGTTATTCAGAAAGTTCTGCGTGTTATTCTTGATTGCGGCGCAGTACCTGCACAGGCGGGAGAGTTTTCAAAACGGGCGTTTCTTAACGGTAAAATTGATTTATCGGGCGCAGAGGGCATAATGTCTGTTATAAATTCAAGAGGAGAACAGGGATTAAGCGCTTCACTGAATATTCTTGAAGGGTCACTCAGCAGAAAGACCGAGGAAATCAATAATTCTCTTATAGAAATATGCGCTCATATTTCCGCATGGGTTGATTATCCCGATGAAGAAATAGAAGAAATAAATGAAGATGAAATATTAAATACTGTAAAAAAAGTTGAAAATGAATTGCAGCTGCTTCTTGATAATTTTGATTGCGGAATGGCTGTGACAACAGGTGTTGAGGCTGCAATAATCGGCAAGCCCAACGCCGGCAAATCCACTCTTATGAATTTGCTTACCGGTTATGACCGCTCTATTGTTACAGATGTTAAGGGAACAACAAGAGATGTTGTTGAAGAAACGGTAAATATTGACGGATGCATTCTCAGGTTATCCGATACCGCAGGTATCAGAGAGACAGGAGATACGGTTGAAAAAATCGGCGTTGAAAAAAGCCGTGAGAAAATTCGCAGAAGCGCAGTTGTTATTGCCGTTTTTGATATGGGCGAGGAATTAACAAAAGAAGATTGCGATTTAATTGATTTATGTAAAGATAAACCGGTTATTCCCGTGCTGAATAAAAGTGACAGAGAAAATCTTATAGACAAAAACTTTATCGTTTCTGTTTTAGGTGAACCTGTTATTATGAGTGCAAAAGACGGAACCGGCTTGCAGGAATTAAAAGAAAGAATAATAAATATTCTCGGAACAAAAAATTTTGACCCGAATGCGGCAATGCTGGTGAGCGAGAGACAGCGGCAGTGCTGTATTAAAGCAGTTGAATCGTTAAAGGAAGCTGAGTTTGCTTTATCCTCGGGGGTGACCCTTGATGCCGCCGGTGTGTGCATTGATGATGCCGTTTCCGCTTTGCTTGAACTGACAGGCAGAAAAGCATCTCAGGCTGTTGTTGATAGAGTTTTCAGCAATTTTTGTGTAGGAAAGTAATTATTATGGAATATTTTGCAAAATCATACGAAGCAGTTGTTATCGGCGCAGGTCATGCGGGCATTGAGGCAGGTCTTGCCTGTGCCAGGTTGGGGTGCGATACGGCTGTATTCACAATCAACCTTGACTGGGTAGGCAATATGCCGTGCAATCCCTCAATCGGAGGAACATCAAAAGGACATCTTGTAAGGGAAATTGATGCTTTGGGCGGAGAGATGGGCAAAGCCGCTGACGCCAACACTTTACAAAGCCGCATTCTTAATTTGGGGAAAGGTCCGGCTGTTCATTCCCTCAGAGCTCAGATTGACCGCAGACTGTATTCGGAATATATGAAAAGGGTTCTTGAAATGCAGGAAAACCTTGACCTTAGGCAGGGAGAGATTGTCAGCATTGAAAAAGATGCCGACGGGTTATGGAGTCTTCGCACAAATCTTGAAGCTGTTTACAAAGCAAAGTGCGTTATTCTTGCCACAGGAACATTCCTTGCAGGCAAAGTGTTTATTGGCGATGTTTCTTATGAAAGCGGACCTGACGGGATGTTCTCGGCAAAAGGGCTTGCAAATGTTCTTAAAAATATGGGTATTCCTATAAGAAGATTCAAAACAGGAACCCCTGCCCGTGTAAACAGAAGAAGTGTAAACTGTGATATTCTTGAAAAGCAGAACGGCGATGAAAGAATAGTGCCGTTTTCTTTTAATAATAATTCTAAAATAGAAAATAAACTTTGTTGTTATGTTACATACACAAATGAAAACACAAAAAAGATTATTCTGGATAATTTGCACCGCTCCCCTCTTTACGGCGGAAAAATTGACGGAAAAGGCCCACGCTATTGCCCCAGCATTGAAGATAAGATAGTAAGATTTCACGAAAAAGAAAGACATCAGATATTTATTGAACCTTGCGGATATAATACGGAAGAAATGTATTTGCAGGGTTTGTCATCTTCATTGCCTGAGGATGTTCAGCTTGAGTTTATGCATACAATTCCGGGCCTTGAAAATGCGCAGATGATGAGAACGGCATACGCTATTGAATACGATTGCGTTGACCCTCTTGCTCTTGACGCTTCTCTTGAATTTAAGGATTTTGAGGGGCTTTTCGGAGCAGGTCAGTTCAACGGCTCAAGCGGATATGAAGAAGCAGCCGCACAGGGTCTTGTTGCGGGAATAAATGCTGCGAGAAAAATCAAAGGGCTGGAACCTGTTATTTTTGACCGTTCGGAATCATATATCGGCACATTGATTGATGACCTTGTTACCAAAGGGTGTTCTGACCCGTACAGAATGATGACATCACGCTCAGAGTATCGTTTAATTTTAAGGCAGGACAATGCAGACCGCCGCCTTACTCCCCTCGGTTACGAAATAGGTCTGATAAGCCAGGAAAGATATAATAAATATCTGGAAAAAATCAGACTTATAGAAGAAGAAAGAAAAAGAGTTGAAAAGGTTGTTATTTCACCCTCAGACAAGCTTAATGAACTGCTTGTTTCACGTGAAACATCACCGATTATAAGCGGTGTTCGACTTTCTGAACTGATAAAGCGCCCCCAATTAAATTATGACCTTTTGAAAGATTTTGATGACGGCAGACCCGATTTGCCTTATGAAATATTTGAGCAGGTTGAAATCGACATTAAATACCAGGGATATATCAAACGGCAGAAAGCTCAGGTTAATGAAATGCGCAGGCTTGAAGTTAAAGCATTGCCTTGCGATATTGATTATAACAGTATTACGGGTCTTCGACTTGAAGCAAGAGAAAAACTTTCTAAAATCAAACCGAAAAATGTCGGGCAGGCTTCAAGGATATCAGGAGTAAGTCCTGCGGATATTTCCGTTCTTCTCATATATCTTGACAAGGAGGGGTTGGGATGATAGATAAAAATCTGTTGTTTACATCTGCTGAAAAAGTCGGTGTGATTCTTGATGACACTGCACTTGAAAGATTTGACAGATATGCTCAGATGCTTGTTGAAACAAATAAATCATTAAATCTGACTGCTATTACTGAACCGGATGAAATTGTCAGCAAACATTTTGCAGACTGCCTTTCCCTGCTTAATGAAACGGATTTTAAGAAAAACGCAAAGGTTGCCGATGTAGGCACAGGAGCAGGATTTCCGGGAGTTGTTCTTCTGATAGCAAGGCCTGACTTAAATATTACTCTTATGGATTCAACAAAGAAAAGGCTTACATTTGTTGAATCCGTTGTAAATGAATTAGGATTAAATGCGGATATTGTTCATATCAGAGCCGAAGAAGCAGGACAGAATAAGCAGTTCAGAGAAAAGTTTGATATTGTTACTGCGAGAGCGGTTGCAAATATGAATGTTCTCAGCGAATACTGCATTCCCCTGCTGAAAACAGGAGGAATATTTGCCGCAATGAAAGGAGCGAAAGCTTCTGAGGAAGCTGAATGCGCTGTGGATGCAATCAGACTTTTGGGAGGAAAAATAATCTCGGCAAAAGAATTCGAGGTTGATAATTGCGGAGAGAGAACTGTAATCTGCATAAAAAAGATTTCGCAAACTCCGCCAAAATATCCCAGAGTTTCTGCTCAGATTGCAAAGAAACCTCTCGAATAAATCATTATTAGTAAATATATACGGGAATTTCCCCGATGAAAAAAACTGGACAACCTTTTTGCCGTGTGTTACCGTAAAAGTGCATACGGCATTATTTTATGAAAGGACAGTTTTATGACAAAGTTCAGCGAGAAAACAAAACGGTGCGGAGAAATTCTGAGTATCCCTGTAAATGAAATTAAGCCTAATCCGAATCAACCCCGGAAAACATTTGATTGGGACGATTTGGAGGAGCTTGCACAAAGTATAAGCAGTAACGGCTTGCTTCAGCCTGTTACGGTGCGGGAAATCTGTACAGGACGGTATGAGCTTATAGCAGGCGAAAGAAGACTTCGTGCCTGCAAAATGGCAGGTATGGCGCAAATACCTGCAATAGTATCAAATGTCAGCGAAGAAAAATCTGCGGTATATGCAGTGATTGAAAATCTGCAAAGAAAGGATTTGCATTTTTTTGAGGAAGCAAGGGCTATTGAACGGTTAAATCATAATTTCGGAATGAGCCGTGAAAGAATAGCTAAAAAGCTCGGCAAATCCCCTTCTGCCGTGGCAAACAAACTGAGACTTCTCAACCTGCCTGAGGATATACGAAAAATAATTGTTCAAAACGGATTAACCGAAAGGCACGCAAGAGCGGTGCTCAGACTGCCTGAGTATAATTTGATGAAGGAGGTTGTTGATGCGGTAATTGAAAACAGCTTTAATGTATCTGAAACAGAAATGTTAGTCAGCAAGCTGCTTGAAGAAAACGCTCCGGTAATAATCGACATTCCTGAAAAGAAACCGAAAAGCATAAAAATATTTCATGATGTTAAATTATTTATAAACACCCTTGACCATGCGGTAATGACAATGCGTAAAAACGGTATTGATGCGAATTCTTTTCGCCGTGAAACAAATAATTACACGGAATATGTTGTTAGAATAAAAAAATCCGATGTTTCACGTGAAACATTGACAAAATAATCGCTGAATTGTATAATAATCGGGTATTTGAAATATAAAGGAATTGATATATATGGCAAAAACAGTTGCAGTTGTAAACCAAAAAGGCGGTGTCGGCAAAACAACATCCGCAGTAAACCTTGCTGCGGCAGTGGGAATGAAAGGCAAAAAGGTGCTTCTTGTTGACATCGACCCTCAGGGAAACGCTACAAGCGGACTGGGGCTTAATAAGAGAGAGCTGGAGCAGTCATCTTATGATGTTATAATAAACGGTGTTCCTGCGTCAGAGGTAATACATAAAACAGAGTTCAGCAATGTATGGATTCTTCCTGCGAATATGAATCTTGCAGGTGCAGAGCTTGAGCTTGTTGATTCAGCAAAAAGAGAAAGCAACCTGAAAAATGCGCTTGCGTTGGTTAAGGCGGATTATGATTTTATTTTTCTTGACTGTCCCCCGTCGCTGGGACTTATTACCCTTAACGGGCTTTGTGCGGCAGATACTGTGTTTGTGCCGATTCAGTGCGAATATTACGCATTAGAAGGGCTGTCACAGCTTATTTCAACTGTCCGTCAGGTAAAAAGGCTGTATAATCCTCTGCTTGAAATTGAGGGCGTACTGCTCACAATGTATGACGGCAGGCTTAATCTTACACACCAGGTTGTTGACGAATTAAAGCGGTTTTTCCCAAAAAAAGTGTATGCAACACCTATACCCAGAAATGTTAAAATATCAGAAGCGCCCAGTTACGGTCAGCCTGTAATGTATTATGACAAACATTCAAAGGGCGCTGCGGCTTATATAGAGGCGGCGGAAGAATTTTTAAGTAAAAATTAAGGAGAGTTAAAATGGCAGTTAAAAAAAGCGGACTCGGCAGAGGGCTTGATGCACTTTTTGCAGATAATTCAGTTGAAGAAGCTTCGGCATCAACGGTTAAACTTAAAATTATGGATATTGAGCCGAACAGAGAGCAGCCCAGAAAGCTGTTTGATGATGATGCTCTGTCAGAGCTTTCTGAAAGCATAGCGCAGCACGGCGTGATTCAGCCCTTGCTTGTAAGACCTATTAAAGACGGCGGATATCAGCTTGTTGCAGG
>JAZQPL010000072.1:0-126655 GCA_045628495.1 Acutalibacteraceae bacterium | reverse complement strand
GCACGCCGCCAGCGTTCGTCCTGAGCCAGGATCAAACTCTCTAAAAATTCTATACAAACACTTCCGTGTTTACATCATTTTCAGAGCGCTTCTTTCGCTCATTTCCGTCATTGCTGACTTCTTTTCTTTCGTTTCCGAAATATTTCTGTAGTACTTTGCTTCTTTGCAAAAACTCTTTTAATTTCAGGGTTCCTTGTTTCTATCGTTGTTTAATTTTCAAGGTGCATTTCGCTTTCTCTCTCAAAGACAGCTCCGTTATATTATCACACTATCTCTCTATTGTCAATACTTTATTTTTTCCTTTTTACTTCTATCCCGGGCGTACAGTGGTAAATCTTCTTATATGTTTCCAATATATTGTGTGCTGTAAAAAAACGGTACTGCGTATGTTGTTGTTTTCATCATATGAGATATAAATAAAAACGAACAGACAAATAATTTCATCTGCTCGTATAAATTATCATACTTCAATTATCATTCCGGAATATGTCTGTCTGATTTCATTATCCAGCTTTGAGCGCAAAATACAAAAAGCTTCGTCTCCCGTACAATGTCCTGTTAAAATACGGCTGATATTAAGAGCCTTGATTGTTTCAGCAATTTTTTCAACATCATAATCATTATATTTTGACAAATGAAGTCCGCCTACAGTCATATATACTTTTTTACCCGGAAAAAAGTGTCCTGCATCTTTAATAATGTTTTCAAGACCGCTATGTGAACAACTGTTAAAAACAGCAAGACCTTTATCGGTTTCAAAAACAAGACTTTGTTCATGACAAAAATCATCCGGCTTTAATCTCAAGCCTGACTTTCTGTATAACCTTGCTTTTTCTCCCACGGAGGATAAGCCGTCTGATATATGCGGCATAATATACACGCCATCTGATAGCTTCATAAATCCGTCAGCACAGCTTACCCTGCCGCTGTACTTATCCAGCAGCCCTTTGGGTATTCCTATATATTTTTTTATCAATCCGTGTTTTGAATAACATTTTTCATTACAGTTTTTGCTGACATATAATGTTGCCTTGCTGTTTCTTCTGAAAAATTCTTCAAACCCGCCGGAATGATCATAGTGGGCATGAGAAAGCACGGCATAATCTACCATTGACAAATCCACACCAAGTTTATCTGCATTTTCAATATACTTATCACTTGAACCGGAATCAAGAAGAATTTTTTTGCCTTTATTCTCGATATATACACTGAATCCCCATTCAGACAAAAGGTTGTTTTCTGAAATATTATCTATCAAAACAAGTGCTTTCATTACTTAAATCATTCCATTGCTCAACAGTTTCCAAAACAAAAAGGTACAAAGAAACAAGCGCGCCGCTGATAAGCATTCCGCCGACAATATCCGTAAACCAATGAACACCTGAAATAAGTCTGCCGATAACCATCAGCACCATAAGCACTGCACACACTCCGCTGACAAAAGAATATAAGCCCTTATTTTTTATATGTCTCTTGCTTTCGGCTATTGCACCTGCAAGGAAGCATACAGCGAGAACCGTGTGTGAAGAAGGGAATGAAGCTTCCAGCCCGCTGTCAAAAATAACAGGGCGATAATTGATTGCAACTACTTCGAATAGAACATAAGTTGCGGCTGTAAGAATATAAAAACCTGCAAGAACAAACAGACTTTTATCAACTTTCAAAAGACTTTTTCTTTTAATCAACTGTATAAGTCCGCATAACGCAAAAACAAACGCAGATATAATCGTAACATAACCGAGAATATCCGTAATATTATGCCAGGCCTCGCTATAGCCCGTAAATTCATGGAAAAATCTGTTTATTCTTGCAAATCCGACTCCAGTATTTTCAGGGCCTATAGGCTGAACATCAACGATTTTTGTCAGAATTGTAAACAGCGCCGAAACAATAATCAGAAATATTGATAAAATAAATTTTTTTATTTGCTTATTCGTCATAACTGCATCTCCTTTTTTATTTTATTATCATGCTTCTGAGATAAGCTTTTTGTTCGTCCGTTATACGATAGCTTTCAACCGCTTTCTGAATGGTTTTATTGTGAACCCATTTATCGAGCCTGCGATTTTCAATATATGTAACCGTGCTGTTCCATTGCTTTGCAAGCGCAGTAGCGAAAAACCATGCGATCATCATATTAACATAATATTCTTCGCTTCTTATTACAGAAATCTTTTCAAGATATTTGCAGTCAAAGTCATCATCAAGAAAATGGGACATAACCATTTCTATACCGAATCTTATTGTGAACGGTTTATCAGATTCAATCCACCGATCAATATCGTAAACCAGTTTATCTCTGTTTTTTCTGAATACTTTAGGACTGATTATATCACAGGTTGCCCAGTTGTCAACATAGGGAAGAAAAGCATCAAGAAAACCGATTACTTTTTCATAATCTTTTAATTCCGAAACAATGCACCCATGCAGATTGTTTTCATCATAATATTTATGCGGAAGGTCACAAAGAAAATTACAGATATCGCTCTGCTTTGACAGCTCTTTGGCAAACTTGCGGATTATCGGAATACGAACCCCTATTACATTTTCAGTGCTGATTCCGGGTGTCAGCTTTATTTGAAAGTCTTTATATTTCAAATCCTGATTTTCAAAAAGATATTCTTCTATTTCATTTGTATTCATAATTCTTCACCACATTCAGTTTTTTAAATTGTACTGCACAGCAGAATTAAAGTCAAGTAATATCGGCTCCTTTCAGGTTAAAACTTTGCTCTTTATTTTTACTGTAAGCTGTGATACAATTACAAACAAGGATGTGATTATTGATGAAAAGAGCAGCACAGTTTGAAAAAGTAAGCTTTAATCAATTTTATGAAAGCAGAATAAAAGAATTTGGCGAAACAGAGGAAGAAATCCGAAAAATATACGATTCTGTTACGCTTCCGTGCAGAGCAACATCAGGCTCTGCGGGTTATGATTTTTTTTCGCCTGTTGATTTTACAGTTGCTCCCGGTGAAAGCATCAAAATTCCTACAGGAATACGGTGCAGAATTCAGGAAGGATGGGTTCTTTCGATTTACCCCAGAAGCGGTCTGGGATTTAAATACAGACTTCAGCTTAACAACACAGTAGGAATAATTGACAGCGATTATTATTATTCAGATAATGAAGGACATATTTTCATCAAGATAATGAATGATACTAACGAAAATAAAACCATTGAGCTCAAAGCAGGCAGCGGCTTTGCTCAGGGTATATTTACCGAGTACGGAATTACATTTGACGATAACGCACAGGCAGTTCGCAACGGCGGACTGGGAAGTACTACAAAATGAATAAAAGCGACTTCAGAAACAAGGCGAAAAAGATAACTGCATCTTTACCCGAAAGCTACACAGAAAAAGCAAATGAATCCATCAGAAGAAAAGTAATCACTTCGGATGAATTCAAAAAAAGCAGTGTAATATTTATATATGTCAATACATTATCCGAGCCTGAAACGAAATCAATTATCCTGCAGGCATTAAAAGATAATAAAACCGTCTGCGTTCCCAAATGCGTTTCAAAAAATCGGATGATTCCGGTAGAAATAAAAAGTCTTGATGAATTGCATCCGGGTAAATACGGCATATATGAGCCGTCGGGTGACAATGCGCCTTATTGTAAAGACAGCATTGACCTTGCTGTTGTTCCGTGCGTTGCAGCTGATTGCACCGGGAAAAGACTGGGCCACGGAGCAGGATACTATGACAGATTCCTTGAAAATACCGATATATACACCATGTGCCTTTGTTTCAGAAAGTTGATATTTGAAAATATCCCCACTGAAAAAACAGATATTACAATAGACAGAATAATCACAGATTAAAATCAGACCTCAACCTTGTGCAAAGTAATCTTGTTGTTCTTAATTACTTTCATTATACCGTCGGGTACTGGATAAAGATTATCCGTAACAATTTCATCAATATCATTCAGCGATGCATACCTGTACACTGATTTCTGTGAAAATTTATTGCTTTCGGCAACAAGTATAACTCTGTCTGCCGATTTCATCATAGCTGCGATAATTTCGCCTTCATCATCCGAAGCGCACATAACACCGTTTTCATCTATTCCGACAGCACTTATAACCGCAACATCCGCACGGTAACGGGAAATCTGATTTTTTGTTTCCGTTCCGAATGTAAAGTGTTCCTCCGTGTTGAGGTGCCCTCCGGCAAAAATCACCTTAAAAGGATATCCGGCTGCATTCAGTCCGTTACCGAAAAGCTCTGATACGGGAATTGAGTTTGTGATAATATTCACCGTATTGAGAACCGCACTTTCCGCTGCAACCGCTTCAAGGGTTGTACCCACTGAAAAAAATGCCACTCCGGAATTTCTGATTAAATTAACAGTATATGCACCAAGAGCTTTTTTAACAGGCATATTGGTGCTTTTTCTTTTAAGATATTTCCCTTCATACTCGGTTATTTTTATCGGGACTGCCCCTCCGTGTACCTTGCACAAAACATTTTGCTTGCATAGGGCATTTATATCTCTTCTGACTGTTTCAAATGAAACACCCAATTCTGTTGCGACTCTGCTGATAATGACCTCGCCGTCACGCAATGCGATTTTCTTTATCAATTCCTGTCTGACATTTGTTAGCATATAAATCTCCGTCCTTTTTTCTATTATACACCCTGCCAAAAAAATAATCAACTTTTTGTGACAGTTTTCTGATGATAAGCCGTGGTATTATGTTGACATTTGTGGTATTTTGATGTACAATCTGACTATCAAAATATAGGAGGCATATTTATGAAAACCGATGTATTAGTTATCGGTGCAGGTGCAGTCGGAACAGCTATCACAAGAGAGCTTACAAAGTACTGTCTGAATGTTATCTGCGTTGATAAAAGAGAAGATGTAGGCGGAGATTGCTCAAAAAGTAATTCTGCTATTATCCACACAGGATATGACGCAAAGCCCGGCACACTTGAATCACAGCTGGTTGTTGCCGCAAACCCCAGATATGATCAGCTGACCCAGGACCTTGATATTCCTTTTTCAAGAATAGGTGCCATTCTTCCTGCTATTACAGATGAACAGTTTGAGCAGCTTCCCGCAATAAAAGAAAAAGCTGTTAAAAACAGAGTCTATGATGTTGAATACCTTTCAAAAGAACAGATAATTGCTATGGAGCCGAACATCAACCCCGATGTTAAAGGCGGACTTTATATTCCCAGAGAAAGTATTATAGACCCGTTTATTTTTGTAGTTGCCATGGCTGAAAACGCTGTTGCCAACGGTGCAAAGTTTATGCTTAACACTGAAGTAACAGGCATTCGCAAAGAAGGCGATAAGGTTGTAGGCGCAGAAACTACAAACGGTTACATTGAAGCTGATTACATAATCAATGCCGCAGGTCTTTTCTGTGACGATATTGCCGCAATGGTAGGCAAGAACGATTACTATGTAAACCCCAGAAAAGGTCAGTTCTATATCCTTGATAAAAACACAGAATGCAAAGTTAATCATATTGTTCTTCCCATTCCCACAAAGGTTACAAAAGGCAAGCTCATGTGCCCCACTATTCACGGCAATATGCTTGTAGGACCCACTGCGGAAGACCTTACAGATAAATATGACAAATCTACAAACGCTGAAGGACTTGACAGTATCCGTGCAGATGTTCAGAAGCTCATCCCCGGCGTTAAACTCGGAGATACTATCACTCAGTATTCCGGCCTTCGCCCCAACCGCAACCCCGAAGGACTTAACATTGATACTTATGACGATGTTAAGCATTATATAAACCTTTCAGGTGTTCGTTCAACAGGTCTTACAAACTCCGTTTCTATCGGCACTTATGTTGCAAGTCTTCTTAAAGAAATGGGTCTTAATATGGCATGGAACGAAAACTTTATTGCAAAGCGTAAAGGAATAGTTCGTTTCAGAGAGCTTTCCAAAGAAGAACAGCATAAGCTTATTGAAAAGAATCCTCTTTACGGCAACATTGTATGCCGCTGTGAAACAATCACAGAAGGTGAAATTGTAGATGCTATCCATTCTCCTATTCCCGCTGTAACAGTTGACGCCGTTAAGCGCAGACTTCGTGCCGGAATGGGCAGATGTCAGGGTGGATTCTGCGGTCCCAAGGTTATTGAAATTCTCGCCCGTGAATTGAATGTTGATGCAAAAGAAATCCGTAAGGGTAACAGTAAATCATATATGGTTTGCGGAAAGGTTAAATAAGGTGACGCTTATGTATGAAATCAAATGTGATGTTTGTGTTGTAGGCGGAGGTCCTGCCGGCCTTGCCGCAGCAGTAGCAGCAAAAAAACAGGGAGCACAGAATGTTCTTATTGTTGAAAGAGACGAATCTCTCGGCGGTATTCTTCAGCAGTGCATTCACCCCGGATTCGGTCTTAAGCTTTTCAATGAGGAGCTTACAGGTCCTGAATATTTCGGAAGATTCATTGACGAAGCGGAAGAAATCGGCGTTAAAACACTTTTAGGCAGTATGGTACTCGAAGTATCAGATGAAAAAGTATACTGCATAAATTCAAAATACGGTGTTTGTGAAATAACTGCAAAATCCATTGTTCTTGCTATGGGATGCAGAGAAAGAACCCGTGCAAACATTGTTATCCCCGGCACCCGTCCGGCAGGTGTTTACACAGCAGGTACAGCACAGCGCCTTATGAACAGACAAAACGAAATGGTAGGCAAAAAGGTTGTAATTTTAGGCTCAGGCGATATAGGCATGATTATGGCACGCCGCCTTACTCTTGAAGGAGCAAAGGTTGAAGCCGTTGTTGAAATTATGGATTACCTTGCCGGACTTACAAGAAACAGGGTTCAGTGCCTTGACGATTTCGGCATTCCCCTTCTTCTTTCCCATACAGTTGTTCAGATTAAGGGTAACGACCGTGTTGAGGGCGTTGTTATTGCAGAAGTTGACGAAAACAAAAAGCCCATCGAAAGCACCAAAAAAGAAATCGAATGTGATACTCTTCTTCTTTCTGTTGGTCTTATTCCCGAAAACGAACTTACAAATAAAGCAGGTATTAAAATCTGCCCCGTTACAAAAGGGCCGGAAGTTAATCAGTTCATGCAGACAAGTACTCCCTCCGTATTCGCCTGCGGCAATGTTGTTCATGTAAACGACCTTGTTGATAATGTATCTGCAGAAAGCGCAACAGCCGGCAAAAACGCCGCTCTTTACGCAGCGGGCAATCTTAACGCATCAGACGCCGTTGCAGTTAAAGCAGGTGAAAATGTTCGTTATGTATGTCCTCACAATGTAGTACCGTGCGATGAAAAGGTTGACCTCTATTTCAGAGTTCTTCAGCCGAAAAAGAATGTTCAGATTACCGTATGTGACGGTGACACAGTTCTTTTCAGCCGCAAAGCAGTTAAAGTAAATCCCGGTGAAATGGAAAAAGCAACTGTAAATGTTAAAGATATTAAAAACCTTACAGTAGCCGTTAAGGAGGCATAACTTATGAAAAAAGATATTATTTGTACCGTATGCCCCATGGGTTGTGTAATTCATGTTGAAGGTGAAAACGGAGTAATAAACAGTATTGAAGGATTTTCATGCCCCAGAGGTAAAAAATACGGTGAAAATGAATTTATTTCTCCTGTTCGTATTCTTACATCAACCGCAAAAATCAAAGGTGCCAAAACTCCTCTTGTTGCGGTAAGAAGTAAAGCTCCCGTTCCGAAGGATAAGCTTTTTGACTGCATGGCTGAAATCAGAAAGCTTGAACTTACAGCACCTGTCAAGAGAGGAGATATTCTCATTAAAGATATCTGCTCAACAGGCGTAGACATTATTTCTTCGGCAGATGTTAAGTAATTAAACTGAATAAAAGGCTCCGTTTCTTAAAAAAGATTCGGAGCTTTTGTTTTATTGCAGTTTTAGGTTGATTATTTTTATAAATAGTGTTATAATTTCAGATTGTAATATTGTTTCGGAGGAATAGATTATGAAAAATGCAAAAATCGGCACAAAGTGCGTTCAGGGAGGATACCGTGCAGGAAACGGCGAACCTCGTCAGATACCGATTATTCAGAGTACTACTTTCAAATATGACACAGGAGCTGCAATGGGCAAGCTTTTTGACCTTGAAGAAAGCGGATATTTTTATTCAAGACTTCAGAACCCCACAGCAGATACCGTTGCCGCAAAAATATGTGAAATTGAGGGAGGAACCGCCGCAATGCTGACATCCTCCGGTCAGGCAGCAAACTTTTTTGCAGCATTCAATATATGCAGCTGCGGTGACCACATTGTTTCATCTTCTGCAATTTACGGCGGCTCATTCAATCTTTTGGCTGTAACCATGAAAAGAATGGGAATAGAAACAACTTTTGTTGCTCCCGACTGCTCGGAAGAAGAACTTAATGCAGCTTTCAGACCTGAAACAAAACTTGTTTTCGGTGAAACAATAGCAAACCCTGCACTTAATGTTCTTGATATTGAAAAATTTGCAAAGGCAGCTCATGAGCACGGAGTTCCTCTTATTATTGATAATACTTTCCCCACACCGGTAAACTGCCGCCCTATTGAATGGGGAGCAGATATTGTTACTCATTCAACAACAAAATATATGGACGGTCACGGCAGTGCCGTTGGCGGTGCTATTGTTGATTCAGGTAACTTTGACTGGACAAAATATCCCGATAAATACCCCGGCCTTTGCACTCCCGATGACAGTTATCACGGTGTAACATATACAGAAAGATTCGGACTTGAAGGCGCATTCATCACAAAAGCAACCGTTCAACTTATGCGTGACTTAGGTTCTGTTCCGGCACCTATCAGTGCGTACCTTCTTAACTTAGGCATTGAAAGCCTTCATGTAAGAATGAAAAAACATTGCGATACAGGTATTGCCGTTGCAAAATATCTTGAAAGCCATCCTAAAATTCAGTGGGTTAATTATCCCGGTCTTGAATCAAGCAAAGATTATGAACTTGCTGAAAAATATATGCCCAACGGTACCTGCGGAGTTGTCAGCTTCGGCGTAAAAGGCGGCAGAGAAGCAGCCGGTATATTTATGGAAAAGCTTAACATTATCGCCATTGAAACTCATGTTGCCGATGCACGCTCATGCTGTCTTCACCCTGCAACTACCACACACCGTCAGATGACCGACGAAGAGCTTGCCGCAGCAGGTGTTTCTCCTGACCTTGTAAGACTCTCATGCGGACTTGAAGATGCCGAGGACCTTATTGCCGACATTGAACAGGCTCTTGCCCAAATCTGATTTTATCGGAGGGAAAATAAATGCCTATTAAAATTCCTAATGATTTGCCCGCCGTTCAGACCTTAGCTGAAGAAAACATTTTCGCAATGACGGAAACCCGAGCAATCACTCAGGATATTCGACCGCTGCGCATTCTTTTGCTTAATCTGATGCCCAAAAAAATAGAAACTGAAACTCAGCTTTCAAGAGTTTTGGGTAACACTCCCCTGCAAATTGAGCTTACATTGATAAGAGCGGCTACTCATAAATCTCAAAACACCGATGAAGAGCATCTTCTTGCTTTTTATAAAACATTTTACGATATCAGGGATGAAAGCTTTGACGGAATGATTATCACAGGCGCCCCTGTTGAACTTCTCCCCTTTGAACAGGTGGATTATTGGGACGAGCTTTGTGAAATTATGGATTGGAGCAAAACTCATGTTCACAGCACCCTTCACATCTGCTGGGGTGCACAGGCAGGTCTTTACCACCATTTCGGAATAGAAAAAAGAATGCTGCCTCAAAAGCTTTTCGGTATATTCCCCCATAAAGCGGATTATGCACAGTCCATGCTGCTGAGAGGTTTTGATGATATATTTTATGTTCCTCATTCAAGATATACTTATGTTGACATTAAAGATATTGAGGCTGTTGATGGGCTTAAAATTCTTGCTTCATCTGAAAAAGCCGGTGTTCATATAATATCCACTGAAGGAGGGCGGCAGTTCTTTATAATGGGTCACGCTGAATACGATGCGCTTACCCTGGACTCAGAATACCGCCGTGATATTTCAGCCGGTCTTGATACAGATATTCCGGAAAATTATTATCCTGACAACAATCCGCAAAATCCTCCCCCTGTAACCTGGCGTTCCCATGCAAATCTTCTTTACACTAACTGGTTGAATTATTTTGTATATCAATCAACGCCCTATGACTTAAAAACCCTGAAAAAAATAGACTAAATAAAAACGGCTTCAAACGCAAATCCTTTGCTTGAAGCCATTTTTTTGTTAAATTATTTCATAAATATTAAAATTTCCAATTAAAGCTGGATGAACCACAAAATATGCACATATGATAGAAATTACAATATTCAACAACCCACCAAAGCAATTAATTAACGGTTTATCTGAATAACACGATGTTCCTATGTAAACTCCTATCATTGCTAACGAAGGAACCCCTAAAACCAGTAGAAGAACAAGCAGAACGAAAAACAGCCATGGAATAGAACCTAGAACAACTCGAAACACCAAATCAAAACCATCATGCGCATCAAAAATGGAAGATACTAAAGAATTAATAAAATAGAAAAGCGTATGCGATATACAAATTGATGCACTTATTAGTGAAAGGAATGTAGAAAACTTAAGAGAGCTTTTATCTAATTCTTTGCGCATAAAAAGATATGCAATAACAGCTATTACTGCTAATATTATAGTAATTGTTACAAACATTTTTAATTCATTTGAATGAATATAAGAAACAAAATCTTCTATTCCAAATATCACCGCATAAAAAATAAGAACAATGCCCACAATAATCGCTATTATAAGACCGCCGACATCAAACGCAATAAAAAATTCCATATAATTCCTCCTTTTTTGCATTATAACTCAATTGAGTTATAATGCCAATACATCATTTAACTATTTTATTGTCAAATATCATAGTAGAATTAACTTATCGGAGGATTTTGCTATGGATACCAAAACAAGAATTAAAGAACTTATGGAACAGAAAAACATCACAGAATACAAATTATCTAAACTCAGCGGTCTTTCTCAAAGTACAATTTCAAATATTTTCAACAGGAATACCGAGCCAACACTTCCTACTCTTGAAGCAATTTGTAACGGACTTGGTATCTCGATGTCTCAATTCTTTTTAGACAAAAGCAGTGAAATGTTTGTAATATTAACAGGAGAACAAAAGATAATGTTCGATAAATGGCTACTACTTACATCAGAACAAAAAAGATTTGTTAATGATTTAATTGAATCATATATACATGATTAATTTTTCATAAAAATACCAGACTTACTTTTTATAAACTGGCTTTATGCATTATTGTTATGCTATTTTCAAATGATTTCTTAGCTTCCCCTGTAATCTGGCGTTCCCATGCAAATCTTCTTTACACTAACTGGTTGAATTATTTTGTATATCAATCAACGCCCTATGACTTAAAAACCCTGAAAAAAATAGACTGAACATAAACGCTTCAGTCTACATGCAAATATTATATATAACAACCCGCACCTCACGGTGCGGGCTTTTTGTTTGAATATTAAACAACTGTCATATCAACTATTCAGAAAATACTAAACGGATTAGCGTCATCTAATGAAGATGTAGTCGGTTCCGATGATGTTGAGGGTTCTGATGCGGAAGTTTCAGATGTTGTTGTAGAAACCTGATCCCATACAATAAGAGTAACAGTTGCGCCTTTTTCATATTCTTTTCCTGCGTCAAGATTTGACGAATAAACTATTCCCGCTTCATAGCCCGCAGTGTTGGGTTTAAGGCTCTTTGTAACAACGAAGCCTTCTTTTTCCAATGTTGCTTTTGCCTCATCGTACTGAACACCGATTACTCCGCTTGAAGGGAACACAACTGTTTCTTTTCCCTTGCTGACAGTAAGAACAATGGTTGTTTTTTTACTTACCTTTTTACCGGGTGCTATGCTTTGCTTTATAACAGTACCCTCTTCTTTATCACTGAACACTTCTTCTTTTTCAATATTAAAATTGCTGATAATAAATTCATTCTGAATTAAATCTTCATACAAGCCGAAGCTGCTGTTTTCACCAACTAAATTTGGAACTTCAACTTCTTCACTCTGAGAAGCTGATGTTGTATTTTCCGCATCTTCGTTGCCGCCGAATTTCCCGTCAGAAACAAGAAGAACAACAGCCACAGCAATAGCGGCAATTATCAGCACAGTGACAGTAACAATAACCGCTGTAGAACGGTTTTGCTTTTTACGGGATTCTGCTCTTTCAGAATCATCACTCTGCTGTACAACATCCGCACGCTGATTGCGGCGAATATCATCCACATTCATTCCGCCTGCCGCCGCAACAGCATTAGGAGAAGCTGAAAGCTCATCACGAAGCTCCTCAATGCTTTTAATTCTGTCATCAGGCAAAATCTGCAATGCATTAACAAGTCCGTTTATAACATAAGCCGGAAGCTGCTCAGCAAATCTTCCCGGAATCATAAGTCTGTCATTTGCGACACGCTCTTTAGCATCAATAGGGTCAGTGCCGATAAGGGTTCGGTACAGAACTGCACCGAATGCATAAATATCAGTCCACGGGCCTTGTCTGCCGTTAAAACCGTACTGCTCAAATGCCGCATAACCTGTGAAAAGCTCTTCCTGAAGTTCAGTATGAGAGGAGCGAACTTCACTTATGCTGAATCCTGTTATACGGATTTTCCCGTCAGGTGCGACAATAAGGGTTCCGGGTGAAATTCCTCTGTGAACAATCCCCGCATTATGAAGTGTGCCCAAAGTTGAAAGAACCGGCATAAGCATCGGGCGGGCCTTTTCCCATGAAATATATCCCGCAGAATTATTTCTTAAAAGATGTTCTCTCAATGTAATACCGTCAATATTTTCGGTTATTGTATAGCAGGTTCCTCCGCCTTCAATAATATTCATAACCTTCAGCAGAGCAGAAAGTCCGTTAAGTCTCATTAAATTACGCCAAAGAGCCATAAAGCTCTGCATATATTCTGCAAAAATCCTTTCCTTGCCCGGTACGGGAGACACCGCAAGTGTCTTCGGATTTCGTGAAGCTATACCGAGAGGGAAATATTCACGGATATTGACAGTCTGTCTCGTTGTAAGGTCAAGCCCCATATATGTAGCTCCGTCACCGTTAAATTCAAGAAGCTTGCCCACAAGGTAACGGTTGCCTAAAACCGTTCTTAAAGGCAGATAATCGGAGTTTTGCTGAGAATCTACATAAAAGCCGCAATACGGACACTGCTTCGAATTTCCTATATCTTTCATACAGCTCATGCATAAATTATCTGAATTTATCATATCGTTCTTCCTTTCACAAGACATTCAGATACGCCGGAGAATAAGCCCCAAAATTTCACATTTTATGTTACCACTATATCCTTATTTTGTCAAGAAAAAACATCGGTACAGCAGATGCATTATACCGATGTTTAATTACTATTCACGCCGCACTTAATTTATATCAAATATCTTTCTTACTGTTCCTTCAACGGATTTTTTATTATCTCCTGAGTATATTATCATATTTCCGCCTTTTCCGCTGTCAGAAGTTTTGTAGTCCTTTATATAAGCGATTTTCCCGTCTTTAAATATATAGTTTTTATAATAAATGTTTTTCTCTATCTCTTTTGTGCTGTTGTTTCTGAAAAGCAGCAAATCTGCTTTTTCAATAACCGATTTATCTTCTTTTGCAGTAAATACAAACACAGACCCGTCAGAATTAACTTTATACTCTGCCAGATTGTCTGTTACCTTAACCTTGGAACCGTCAACATTGCAGAAATACAAAGTATTATTTACGCCTGATGATTCCGTTTCGAAGTAAAGACCTTCGTTATAAATCTCAAAAGAAACAACTTTGTCTGATATTTCTTTCGGTTCTGAAAATCCGTCTGTTTCAACTCTGCAGTAATATATTTTGTAATTTGTATTATCTCCGCTCTCTTTAACAGCGGTAAAAATTGAATTTTTTGAGCCGAAAAGAATTGATGCTTCTTTAACATTAAAATCCGGGCTGAAATCGTATTGATATACATTTGTGCCGTTGTAAAATACATATTTATATCCGTTTACTACACGGTATCCACTGTTTTCAAGTGATGAAAAAGCTTTTTCAACAGCTTCAACAGGTGAAGAATTTTTTGCCGTAACGAACAAATCGTTTATGCTTATTTTTTTAGACAAATCAATTCCGTTCTTCTGAATAAGAATTTTAGGCAGACCTGTTTTTGTATAGGATATCAGGTCGTCTGTTTTAACACCGCCGGCAAGCTCTTTATTCCCTTCACTGCTGAACACTTTAATTTTATAATCTGACGACAGCTTTGAATTAAACTCGTATTCATCAAGAGCTTCTCTGATTGAATCCCTCAAAAGCTTCTGATTATATTTTTGCATAGCCGAATTATATGCGCTTTCGTCAAGCTTTTTACGCTTGAAAATCCAGCCTACTGTTATTGAATAATCGTCTTTATCAGGCTTTTTAAGTTTTGAATCGCTTTCAGCATAATTATCTGTAATATAATCGTTCCAATCAAAATTAGAATCGTTTTTTATAAAATAATAAAGATTCCCTCCTGATTGATAATCTTCAAGGAAAACCTCACTTACTCCTTTGGCTATTTCAACAGGTTCCGTTTCCTGTGTAACCCTGTAAATATCAATAAGATTATCTGAATTTGAAACTGTATAAATAATTTCAAGGCTGTTTTCATCTGAAAAGCCTTTAATTCCGTCAGCGTCCGCAACTTCCTTGGCTTTTTCTCCCACTCTTGTTCTGAAAAGCTTTGTTTTCTTTTCACCTTTTCTGGTGAAATAAACGATATCGCCGTCAGGGGGTAAAAAGACTTCGTCTGCGCTTGAAACAACTGACTCGGCTTTTTTGCTTTCAGCGGAATAAGCATAATAATGTTTGTTTTTTTCTTCCGTTACCGAATAATAAATATATGTCCCGTTTTTGCTCATTCGCCAGTCATCTTCAGCTCCGCAAACCGCAACAGTTCCCTTGTTTTTAACTGATGACCGCTTTTTTAATTCAACCAGCCGTATATCAAGCTTTCCCGTTTTTTGCGAACTTTCTTCTGAATATGCAAGATAACTTCCGTCCGCAGATATTTTTGCCTCTATTACATCGTCAATTTTGACAGTTTTGTTATTATCAAGAAGCACCTCCACACAGTCATCTTTCTGATACACTGCAACAGCGGGGTGAGAATAATCGTTCAGCTTCAGAAAAACATTGTACGCCGAAGCAAGTAATGCGCCTGCAACAATAATTACAATAAGGCATCTGACAATGCGTTTTATTATTCGTTTTTTTCGTTCGGAATTCCGCAGCATTTCTTCATCATAACCGTTATTGATTACACATCTGTCTTCAAAAGGGATAATTTCCGAATCCTCAACATCATCAAGAGGCTGAATATCAACTCCGTTCTTCAACTCCTCAATAACAGGCAGAAGCCCGGACAAATCCTCTGCCCGAGCTTCTTCTGAAGTAAGAGTATTTGTCAAATCAGATTTTTTATTTTCCACTTGACATTCCTCCGCAATTTTTTATTTTGCGCTGATGGCCGCCTTAGCTTTTTCAACAATGTGTTCTGCTGTAAGTCCGTAAATCTTAAGCATTTCAACAGCGGGGCCTGAACCTCCGAATTCGTCTTCAACACCAACTCTGTATACAGGAACAGGGCAGGCTTCACATACAACTTCTGCAACCGCAGAACCAAGGCCGCCGATAATATTATGCTCCTCAGCAGTAACAATAGCCCCTGTTTCTTTTGCCGCATTGATAATAATATCTTTATCTATAGGTTTAATTGTATGAATATTGATAACTCTTGCATTTATTCCTTCGTTTTTAAGAATCTCTTTTGCCGCAAGAGCTTCGCCGACCATAAGACCTGTTGCAGCTATTGTAACATCATTGCCCTCGCAAAGCTGAACACCTTTGCCGAGTTCAAATTTATAATCAAGGCTGTTAATTCTCGGAACTGCAAGTCTGCCGAATCTGAGGTAAGCCGGTCCGTCATACTCAGCCATTGCAAGAACTGCGGCACGGGCTTCAACATCATCAGCAGGATTGATAATAACCATACCGGGAATTGTTCTCATAAGTCCGATATCTTCACAGCACTGATGGCTTGCGCCGTCCTCACCTACTGAAATACCAGCATGAGTTGCACCGATTTTAACATTTATATGAGGATATCCTATTGTGTTGCGGATTTGTTCAAATGCTCTGCCTGCCGCAAACATTGCAAATGAGCTTGCAAATACAGTGTAACCTGTTGTAGCAAGACCTGCGGCCACGCCAATCATATTTGACTCTGCTATACCGCAATCAACAAATCTATCAGGAAAAGCTTTTTTGAACATACCTGTTTTTGTAGCGGCGGCAAGGTCAGCGTCAAGAACTATAACCTTGTCATTTTTTTCACCAAGCTCAACAAGAGCCTTACCGTATGCTTCTCTGGTTGCAACCTTAATAACATCTGCCATAACTTAAGCCTCCAATTCTGCAAGGCTTGCCTGAAGCTCTGCCATTGCCTGATTATACTGTTCTTCGTTGGGGGCAGTTCCGTGCCATGAGCACTGATCTTCCATAAAAGAAACGCCTTTGCCCTTAACGCTTTTTGCAATAATAGCTGTAGGTTTACCCTTAAACTGTGCTGCTGCGTTAAAAGCTGCATCTATTTCATCAAAAGAATGAGCGCATATTTCAATAACATTCCAACCGAATGCACTGAATTTTTCAGCAATAGGATAAGGTGAATTTACCTCTGCTACAGAACCGTCAATCTGAAGATTGTTGTTATCAACAACAGCAACGAGATTATCAAGTCCTTTTGCCGCTGCGAACATTGCGGCTTCCCATACCTGGCCTTCCTGAATTTCTCCGTCTCCGAGAGCGGTGAAAACTCTGTATGCCTTGCCGCCGAGTTTTGCACCGAGGGCCATACCTACGGCTGTTGAAATTCCTTGTCCCAATGAGCCTGTGCTCATGTCAACACCGGGTGTCAGCTTCATGCTGGGATGTCCCTGAAGCATAGAACCGGGTTTACGAAGATTTTTAAGCTCATCAACTGAAAAGAAGCCTTTATGAGCAAGAACTGCATAAAGTGCAGGTGCAGTATGACCTTTTGAAAGAACAAATCTGTCTCTTTCCTCCCATTTGGGATTTTTTGGGTCAACATTCATGTGATTAAAATAAAGATAAGTAAGGATATCTGCGATTGAAAGTGAGCCACCGGGATGACCTGATTTTGCATTAAATACACCCTCGATAACGCCCATTCTTACTTTGCACGCCTTAATCTGTAACTGTTTTTTTGCTGATGCGTCCAAAATAACACCTCCGGTTAATTATTATTTTTTCTCAGTAATTCAAGAAACTCACTGAAATAATCAGGCAATTCACTTGAAAATTCTATATATTTTCCGTCATACGGATGGCAAAAACCTATAAACTCCGCATGAAGGCATTGACCGTGTAATTTTGCAACCCCGTTTTTCGGTCCGTAAACAGGGTCTCCCGCAACAGGATGACCGATGTGAGACATATGAACCCTTATCTGATGGGTTCTGCCTGTTTCAAGAGTAACTCTTACCAGCGTAAAATTCCCGAATCTTTCCAAAACTTCATATTTTGAAACTGCGTTTCGTGAATTTTTATCTGTTACGCACATTTTTTTCCTGTCATTAGGATTTCTTCCGATAGGAGCATCAATAACTCCGGTATCGTTCTTAATATTTCCGTGAACAACAGCCATATATCTTCTTGTAAAACTGTGTTCCTTAATTTGTAATGCCAGCTTTTCATGTGCAAAGTCGTTTTTTGCAACTATCAGCAATCCGCTTGTATCTTTATCTATTCTGTGAACAATCCCCGGTCTTATAACTCCGTTTATTCCGGAAAGTCTGTCTCCGCAATGATACATCAAAGCATTAACAAGTGTTCCGCTGTAATTACCGGGAGCAGGATGAACAACCATTCCTCTCGGTTTATTTACAATAAGCAGATAATCATCTTCATAAACAATATCAAGCGGAATTTTCTCAGGCTTTGCATCAAGCACCTTTAATTCAGGGGGAGAAAATACCACTTCATCTCCCACAGAAAGCTTATAGCTTTTTGAAACTGTTCTGCCGTTAACCGTAACACCGTTTTCATCAAAAACATTTTGAATATGGGAACGGGTAAAGTCCTTCACCTCAAGTGAAAGCGCCTTGTCAATCCTCATATTATCTAAGGATTCATCGGCAGTAAAAACAATTCTTTCCACCTTATTACTCCCTGTTGTTTTTCTTTTTATAGTCCCTGTAAGTGTCGAACGCAAGATACCCTATAAGCATAAATGCACCGCAGGTAACAAGAATATCGGCAAAATTAAATACAGGAAAATCTATAAACAGCACTTTTATATAATCAACAACATATCCTTTTGCTATTCTGTCAATCAGATTGCCGATGCCTCCGGATATAATCATAACAGAAACAGTCAATAAGAATTTGTTGGTGATTTTTTTTGATAAAATCGCAATAATTCCCACTGCAAGAAGCACACCCGTGATAATTATAAGCACAAGGGTATTGCCGGAAAAAGAACCGAATGCGGCACCTGTATTTCTGACATAATCCCAAGAAAGAAAATTATTGATAACAACAATTTCCTGCGCTCCGGAAAGAGAACGCTCGGCAAAAAACTTAATAATCTGGTCAACAGCTGTAAGACTGATTATTGATAATAAACTGACAGCTATACTCATTATCTCTTGAAGAATCCTTTGAATTTTGATGAAAAGCCCTCGTCGTCATCATCGTCATCGTCATCATCATAATAATCATCGTCATCATCGTCATCGTCATCATCATAATAATCGTCGTCATCGTCATCGTCATCATCATCTTTAACATTTAACGAGTCAATGTCAAACTTAAATCCGCCGTTTTTCTGATTATCATCATCCTGCTTCTGACTTGCTTCAAATTCAGGTTCTTCATCTTTTTCTTCAGGAATATCCTCAGCTTCAGCCTGTGCCGCCGGCTCTTCCTGCTTCTGATAAACATCTCCTGTTTCTTCAGGCTGATAATCAGCATCAAAATACTTGTTCACAAGGTCTTCAACTGAAAATCCTGTTTCATCATCATCTGCGGGTTCTTCCTCTGCGGGTTCCTCAATCTCATCTTCTTCCGCCTGTTCTTCTGTAACAACAGGTTCAGCTTCAACTTCAGCTTCAGTCTCCGGCTCTTCTGCTGCTTCAGGTTCAGCCTCGGGAATAATTTCGGGTTCTTCGGGGATTTCTTCCTCTGCGACCTCAACAACCTCAGGTATTTCTGTTTCAGGGATTTTATTTATCAGTTCAATATGTTCGGAATAAAGCATAAGAAGCTCACGCTTAAATTTGTCTGCTTCTTTTTCAATAAGGTCAAGGCCTGCCTGAGCTTTAATCATACGGTCTCTTGCAACAACTTCAGCTTCTTTTGCTTCTGCAGTTGCCTGTTTAACAACATCTGCAGCCTTGTTTTCAGCTTCTTTCAAAATAAGAGCTGCCTTGTTCTCGGCTTCTTCAATTATGCTTTTTGATTTTACTTCTGATTCTTCTTCTTGCTTTTTAACATTCTGTGCAGTTTCGGAAAGCTGTGCTTCAGCTTTCTGATTTGCCTCTTTCATGATTTTATCAGCCATACGCTGAGCTGTTAAAAGAGCGGCACGAATATTGTCCTCATCATTTTTATATTCTTCTACTCTTTCTGCAAGAAGACCGATTTTTTTAACGAGTTCACCGTTTTCTTTGAACATCTGCTCATAAGAATCAGCGACAATATCAAAGAATTCGTCTACAGATTGAGCACGGTATGCATTTTTGCCCGCAATTTCAAAATGATGATTTTTAATCTTTGACGGTGTTAACATCAAATTTTACCTCCTGTAAAGCGGAAAACCGCAAATTAAAAATAATTAAAATACTGAATTATTCGCAGCAGAATTTACTACTTCATCAAGGAGCTCGCCTGTAAGCGGAACATTATTAGGTGTGATAATATATGCTCTGCCCGCAACCCTACGGATTTTACCGTCGTTTGCATAAGCAACACCTGAAAGTACATCAAGTATTCTGCGTGAAGCATCATCTGCGCAGGTTTCAAGGTTAAGGATAACTATTCTCTGCTCAATAAGAACATCTGCAACAGAAATAACTTCTTCAAAGGTATCAATTTTCTTAAATACAACATGAGCTTTTGCATCTGATTTAGGGGCCTGGTTTGAGTTTGTGCGCATATTAACAACATTGTCAATTTGCGGTTCTTCCTCTGCCTGTCTTGAGTGGCGTGAAAAACGGGGCTTGGTATAAGTATATTCTTCTTCCTCTTCCTCGTCTTCTTCCATATCCACTTCATCAAGATATTCTTCTTCTGACATACTGAACGCATTCTTAAATTTATCCATAAATCCCATAAATAAATCCTCCGTTTTTTATCTGTAATTTCTTGCTCCGAAAAGAGCAGAGCCTATTCTGACCATATTTGCTCCGGAAAGTATGGCTTCGTCATAATCACCGGACATCCCCATGGACAGAATATCCATATTGATATTATCTAATTTTTTTGCATGAATGTCAATAAACAGTTGGTGCATATTTTCAAAAAATACACGATTTTTTACAGAATTGTCACAAATTGGGGGTACTGCCATAAGTCCTCTGACATTTATTCCTTTAATTTCACTTATTTCATACACATTTTCAACTATTGAATCAAGTGAAAAACCGAATTTGCTTTCCTCTGCTCCGATATTGATTTCAAGCAGAATATCTGTTGTTATTCCCGATTTTTCGGAAATTCTGCCGATTTCTTTCGCAATTTTCAAACTGTCTACTCCATCGATAGAATCAACATTGCCCACAATCTGTTTAACCTTATTGCTTTGCAAATGACCGATTAAATGCTTTTCTACGCCCTGAAGATTTAGTTCGTCTTTTTTCCCGAGATATTCCTGAACTCTGTTTTCGCCTATTAAATCAAGTCCTAATGAAAGAGCATGATTTATATACTTGGGTTCAACCGTTTTTGTAACAGCCATAAATCTGATATCCTCAGCCCGTCTGCCTGATTTTTCCGCACATACTGCTATTTTTTCGGATATTTCTTTATAATTCTCGGTAATATCTTCAAAACGCTTATCATCTGATAACCTTTCCATCTTTCAACTCCTTTCCTTTAGTAACAACTTCATCATAAAGCGCTATTCCGCCGCCCTTTGAATCAGCAGAACTCACTATTGCATTTTTTTCATCAGAATATAATACTTCTGCGGGTACAAATGTTATTATTTTCCCTCTCAGCACATAAATTCCCGACTGATTTTCACCGTCAAATCTTACGGCAGAGGCCGGGACTTTATACCCTGTGCCGGAACTTGTTACAACCTCGACCTTTTCTTTTCTCATGTTTGCGTATGTTTCATTCATAAGATCACAGCTTAAAACAACAACGATACTCTCGTCATTATTTTTAACCGAATCTACATTCATAATAACATCTTTCAAGCCGCTTTCGGGAAAATTAACGGTTACTTTACCACCGCCCGAAAATTCTGTTGAATACTCTGAATCAACAATGCCCACAACATACCAGCGATAACTGACCACCAGTTTGCCCAATGAACCGTCTTTAACCGGTCCGGCATCTGATTCCAGCGCACTGTTTATTTTATCCGGCGTTAAAGTCAAAACATCATCATAGCTCAAAGTGTTTTCGTATCCGTCAAGAGAATTAACATAATATCCCGAATCAGGCGCACTTATGGGTGATACTTTGATATTTTTATTTTCGATTGTTTTTATTTCGTTTTGAATCTCGGTAATTTTCTTGGTTACATTTACACTGCCGTCAGCAAGCATTTGTTTTGTAATACTTTTCTGTGCAAATTGAGTTAAAGCATCATCAAGCCCGTCAAAATTGCAGGATGTAACACTGTCCATAACAGAACTGTATGCGGCAGATATTTCTGAATTTAACTTTTCTGCGCTTATATCCTGTAATCCGTCGCTGTTATTCAGGCTCTGATATCTTTGAAGCTCCTCCTTTGCATTTTCGAGCTTTTTATAATCAACCGCCTGACTTTCATCATTGCAGACAACTGCTATAGAGTCTCCGTTCGCAACTCTTTTTCCGTCTCTGATAAGAGGAATTATTGCTCCGTTTGCGGTGTTTGAAATCTCTTCTTCATCTCTTACAACAAATCCGTCAAATTCAAAAGTCTGTTCAAATTCTGTTTTTTCTGTAAGAGTTATTGATGAAACAGGAGAATACGAATATGCAAAAGCGTTATAACCGATATATGAAAAAACAACAACACAAAGAATAATTGCTACTATCTGATTAACTGACTTTTTCCCTTTTACGGCTTTTTTCGCCTTGGGACTTTTTTTGTCACTGCTCGTAATTATCCCTCCGTTACTCCTGATTTTTCTATTATTATCATTGCTTCATCCGCCATTTCCTTCAGTGAAGCATAGTTTTCAATATAAATCCTTTTCGCTGTGTCATTCCGCCTGAACCATGTCATCTGCCTTTTGGCATAGCGCCGTGTGCTTTGCTTTAACGATTCAACCGCTTCTTCAAGGGACTTTTCATTATTAAAATAAGGCTCAAGCTCTTTGTAACCTATTGCCTGAGCAGATGTTTTTCCGCATGAAAAGCGGTATTGCTCCGCCTCATGCAAAAGTCCCGCACTTATCATCATATCTACTCTGCGGTTTATTCTTTCATAAAGATATTCCCTGTTTTCTGTATCAAGCACAATATAGCACACATTGTATTCCGACGGTACAAGTCTGGAATTCTTGATTTGCTGAGTCATTGTAATGTGAGAAGTTTCCCAAAGCTCCAATGCTCTGATAATCCTTTTCAGATTGTTTTCGTGAAGTTTCTGTGCATACTCCGGGTCAATTTTTCTTACTTCTTCAAGAAGTACGGAAGCGCCCTCTTTTTCGGCTCTTTTATAAAGACTCTGCCTGATTTTTTCATCTGTTGAACTGTCGCTCAATGTAATATTGTTTACAAGAGAATCGATATAAAGACCTGTGCCCCCCACTACTACGGGGATTTTGCCTTCTGAATATATTTCCTTTATTTTTTCCTGAGCAAGTGTTTTAAAATCAGCAACTGAAAAACTTTCTTCAGGATAAACAATATCAATCAGATAATGGCGGATGCCCTGCATCTCTTCCTTTGAAGGCTTAGCCGTGGCTATATCCATACCTTTGTAAATCTGCATTGAATCAGCGGAAACAACCTCACCGTTTATTCGTCTGCATATTTCAACCCCGAGTCCTGTTTTCCCGGAAGCTGTAGGTCCCGCAATAACAATAAGGGGTATTTTGTTCATATTGAGGACCTCCTGATACAATTTATTGTATTCTTCCGAAACTTTTTTCTATTTCTTTTTTACTCATTTCTATTAAAACAGGCCTTCCGTGAGGACAGTACCTGACATTTTTGTCATTTAACAGCTTTTCTGTAAATTTTTCAAGCTCATAACCGGTTGTATTATCCCCGGCTTTTATGGCGGCTCTGCAAGCAGTTGAGTGATAAATCCAATCAAGCTTTTCGGTAATAATATCACGCTTATTATCTGCAAGATAACAAGCAAGCTCACTGATAACATCGGGAATATCCCCTGCTTCCAGGTAAGCGGGACATTCTGTAACAATCACCATACCCTGCCCGAAGTCTTCAACCTCGTACCCTGCTTTTGACAAAATCTCAAGGTTGTCAGTTATCGCATCGTACTCCTCTTTACTTAAAGTGACGGTAACAGGTGTAATAAGCAACTGACTTTCAACAGAGTCTTCATTGTTTTTAAGAGAATTAAAAATCATTCTTTCGTGAGCGGCGTGTTTATCAATAACAAGTATTTTATTCCCCTGCTCTACGAGAATATATGTTTTGAATGCCTCCCCTATCACTCTGAACGGTTCCTGATAAGTTTTGTATTCAGCAACAGGCTCCGGCTTGTATTCTGATTCTTTCTTTTCTTTCTTTTCAGGAACAGCGGCAGAATTGTTGAGAAGAATATCTTCATCACTCTGAATAAATTCTTCTTTTATCCGGCTGTTGTCAGACCTGAATACAACCGGTTCATTTTTAACTTTAACCGTTGCTTTTTCATCAGTGAAAAAGGCCGATTCTTTTTTTACGGAAATGTCCGGTTCAAAACTTTTTTCAACCGGCTTTTTTGTTTCATTAAATTCGGCAACGCTTTGATTAAATCTTATTTGTTCTGCTTTAACCGTCTGCGGCATCTGCTGTGAATTAATAATAATCTTTGACTTTGATTCAAAACTCATTTTCGGTCTTGTATCATTTTCTTCAACAGCAAGCTTTGTGCCGTAATATATTGCATCGAACACCTTTTTTTCATCCGCAAATCTGACTTCCGTTTTTGCAGGATGAACATTAACATCAACTGCTCCCGCAGGCAACTGAATATTTAATACGCAGGCAGGAAATTTCCCTGTCATAATGGAATTTTTATAGGCTGCTTCAAGAGCCGCAGTACCTGTTCTTGTTTTTATAAGCCTTCCGTTCAGGAAAAAGAACTGCATTGTTCTGTTCGGTCTTGAATTAACGGGTTTCGTAACAAATCCGCTGATTTTAATTCCGTTTAATTCGTAACTGCACGGAATTAAAGACTGTGAAAAATCTCTGCCGAACACTGAAAAGATTGTATTTTTCATATTCCCGTCGCCGTTTGTTACAAGAACCTCTTTGCCGTCACGAATAAATCTGACACAGATTTCAGGATGAGAAAGTGCAATTCTGTCTACAACGCCCGCAACAGCATTTCCTTCTGTAACATCTTTTTTAAGGAACTTCATTCTTGCAGGAGTATTGTAGAAAATATCTCTTACAATTATTGTAGTTCCTTCAGGACACCCGGCATCATTCAGGAGCGTTTCCTCTCCGCCCTCAATGCAGTATCTTGTGCCTGCATCTTCATTTTCCGCCCTTGTCATAATCTCAACTCTGGAAACTGCGGCAACAGATGCAAGGGCTTCCCCCCTGAATCCCAATGTAAATATAGAATCAAGGTCATCTGCTTTTGATATTTTACTTGTTGCATGACTGATAAAAGCTTTTTTAATGTTACTGCGATCTATACCGCATCCGTTATCGGTAATTCTGATATAGGTGACTCCGCCTCGTTTTATTTCCACAGTAATACTTGAAGAACCTGCGTCTATTGAATTTTCCATAAGCTCTTTTACAACAGAAGCCGGTCTTTCAACCACCTCGCCTGCGGCAATAAGCTCCGCAACATGTTTATCAAGAATATTTATTTCAGGCACGGAATCACCTCCCGATCATATCTTCTGTGCATCGCTTACAAGCTCATAAAGCTTTTGCATAGCTTCAATAGGTGTAAGCGTGTTAACATCTGTTCTTTTTAGTTTTTCCACTATTTCTTCGTGTGCTCCGCTTGTGAAAGAAATCTGCATTAAATTTTCTTCGCTTTCTTTCGGAGCTGAAACAGCACTCATATTAACAGGAGCCGAGTTTTCTTCAAGCTCTTTAAGCACGGCTCTTGCACGGTTCACAACTGAATTGGGAACGCCTGCAAGCTTTGCAACCTCTATGCCGTAGCTCCCGTCCGCACCGCCTCTTACAATTCTACGAAGGAATGTAATATCATCCCCCCGTTTTTTAACCGCAATATTATAGTTTTTAACCCCGTCAATTTTATTTTCAAGCTCAGTAAGCTCATGATAATGAGTAGCAAAAAGTGTTTTTGCACCCAGTCTTTTTTTATCTGCCGTGTGTTCAAGCACAGCTCTTGCAATGCTCATTCCGTCAAAAGTTGAAGTTCCTCTTCCTATTTCATCAAAAATCAAAAGACTTTTCGGGGTGGCATTTTTCAGTATATTGGCAACCTCACTCATTTCAACCATAAATGTGGACTGGCCTGAAGCAAGGTCATCAGAAGCACCGACTCTTGTGAAAATACTGTCCGTAATTCCGATTTCCGCACTTGATGCCGGCACGAAACATCCGCACTGAGCCATAAGCACAATAAGCGCAACCTGACGCATATATGTTGATTTACCTGCCATATTCGGGCCTGTGATAATCGCACACCGGTTTTCATCGCAGTCAAGCAAGGTATCGTTAGGTACAAACGGTGAATCCGTAAGCATTTTTTCAACAACCGGATGTCTTCCGTCTTTAATATTTATCAGTGATTTTTCCGTCATAACCGGGCAAACATACCCGTTATTTGATGATACAACTGCAAATGAACACAAAGCATCAACCGCAGCAACGGCAGAAGCCGTTTTCTGTATCCTGTAAAACTCATCGGCAATTTTACTGCGAACAGTTGAAAAAATTTCGTATTCCAGCTTTACTATTCTTTCCTGAGCTCCAAGAACTTTTGATTCAAGCTCTTTAAGCTCCTGTGTTATATATCTTTCGCAATTTGCAAGTGTCTGTTTTCTTATGTATTCCTCAGGAACAAGCTCCTTAAATGAATTAGGAACTTCTATATAATAACCGAAAACCCTGTTATAACCGATTTTCAGCTTTTTTATTCCTGTTTTTTCCTGCTCGTCCATCTGAACCTGAGCAATATATCCTTTGCCGTTTACAACAATATCACGCAGAGAATCAAGCTCTGTGTTAAATCCGTCTTTAATCATTCCGCCTTCACGAACTGTAAAAGGCGGTTCTTCGCAAATCGAATTTTCAATAAGCTGTTCCACATCTGAAAGAGTATCAAGGGAACTTTCAAGCTCACTGAGAAGCTCACAGTTAAACTTTTTAAGAGTTTCTTTTACAGGCTGAATGTTTTTTATTGTATAACACAATGAGCGGAGTTCTTTTGCGTTGGCAGTTTCATACATTATTCTTGCCATAAGCCGCTCCATATCAACTATACCGCTCAAAGAAGCAATAAACGCATCAAGCTCTATGGGATTTTCAATCAGTTCACCTACGGCAAAATGTCTTTTTTCTATCCTCGGCAGGCTGACAAGCGGCTGTTCCAGCCATGAACGAATAAGTCTTTTGCCCATTGCTGTTTTAGTTTTGTCAAGCACCCACAGAAGTGTGCCCCGTTTTTCACGGTTGCGCATAGTTTCCGTAAGTTCAAGGTTTCGCCTTGAGGAAACATCAATTTTCATAAAACGGGATTCACTGTAAAAATCAACTGAACGAATATTTCCCACTGCGCTTTTCTGAACCTCTGCAAGATATCTGAGTGTTATTCCCAATGCGCAGACAGCCTCTTCACCGGAAACACCCAGCGTATCAATATCGGAAACATTGAAATGATTAAGAACAAGCTGAAGATTTTTTTCATAATCAAGAGATTCGTCATCAATAGAATCGGCCATGCAATTAAGCCTGTTTTTAATAAATTCTCCCAATTTTGCAAGCTTTACCGTCTGGGAAGAATACAGTATTTCAGAAGGCATATACTTGCCAAGCTCATTTATTATTTTTGTCTGAACATCTTTTGATTCAATAAATGTAAGGTTAACAGTACCGGTTGAAACATCCGAAAAACAAATTCCCGCTCTGTCTGAATTAACAACAATACAGGCAAGGTAATTGTTTTTGGCTTCATCGAGCATATTGCTTTCAATAACCGTACCCGGAGTAACAACTCTGATAACTTCTCGTTTTACTATTCCCTTAGCTGTTGCCGGGTCCTCCATCTGTTCGCAGATTGCGACCTTATACCCTTTTGCAA
Source organism: Acutalibacteraceae bacterium (assembly GCA_045628495.1). Lineage (GTDB taxonomy): Bacteria > Bacillota > Clostridia > Oscillospirales > Acutalibacteraceae > CAG-488. The sequence goes on along the minus strand of JAZQPL010000072.1, from coordinate 98,930 downwards.
CAAGCCGTGCAATATATCCGTCAGCACTGTGAAACGGCACACCGCACATAGGCGCTCTTTCCGCCTGACCGCAATCTCTGCCCGTCAGAACAAGCTCCAGCTCACGGGAAGCAACTTTTGCATCTTCAAAAAACATTTCATAAAAATCGCCTAAGCGGTACATCAGAATTGTATCGGAATATTCTTTTTTCGTTTCGAGATATTGCCGCATCATGGGCGTCATTTCAGCCATTTATTTACACTTCCCGGGAAAATAATTATTTATCTGAACAACCTGAGCAAGAAGAACAGTCGCCCGAACATGAGGGCTGATATTCGCATTTTTCAGGGTCCTCACCCTGAGCGCAAAGTGAAAGAATGCCTGTTATTCTCTTCATAAGCTGGTCAAGTCCGTCTTTTGCTTTTTCAAAATTCTGCATATTGGGGTTCGCCATAACCTGCTTGTAAACTTCGCTGAATTCTTTATCGTATGCCTGAAGCTTTTCCTCATTTGCATCATCTTTTGCAGCTTCGTGCTGATATGACATATGAATAAGCTGAATTTTATTTATAAGCTCGTTAAGAGCGTCATCCTGCTCATTTATATCCTTTGCTTTATGAAAAGCAATATAAGCTTCTTCCTTCTGAATTGCAGCACCGAGCTGTCTTGTAAGTTCAATAATGTCCATTTTTATTTCTCCTGTAAATTTATTTTTCAATTTCTCCTCTGACAATCCATGTCAAAGGCTCTGTAACCTTAACCGTGCAGAATTTGCCGAGCGACTCGCCCCCGTCTGTATCGGGAAATTCTATCATAACATTTCCGCCTGTTCTGCCGTTGTAAACTCCTTCACGGGCATATCCCTCGCAAAGCACTCTGTAAGTTTGACCTTTCATTGCGGCGGTTCTTTCTCCCGCAATAGATTCCTGCAAATCGCAAAGTTCTTTGAACCATCTTCCTTTTTCCTCTCTTGAAACAGGGTCAGGCATTTTTGCGGCTTTTGTTCCGTCACGGGGCGAAAAAATGAATGTATAAAGTGAAGTGAATTTCGCTTTTGATATTAAATCAAGGGTATCCTTAAATTCTTCGTATGTTTCACCGGGGAAGCCTACAATAATATCACTTGTAAGAGATATATCCGGCATAACTTTTCTTGCGTATTCCACAAGTGAAAGATACTTTTCTTTTGTGTACCCTCTGTTCATTTCTTTAAGAACACGGTTGTTTCCGCTCTGGAACGGCAAATGAAAATGTCTTGCCGCTTTTTCGCACCGGGACATAGTATCAAGCAATTCCTCAGTGCAGTCTTTGGGATGAGAAGTCATAAATCTGATTATAAAATCCCCGGGCAAATCGTTTATCATTTTCAGCAGCTTTGCAAAGTTAATATCTCTGTCCAGAGTTTTGCCGTACGAATTAACATTCTGACCCAGAAGCGTAATATCTTTACACCCGTTTTCAATCAGTTCCTTTGCCTCTTTGATTATTTCTTCGGGCTCACGGCTTCTTTCACGCCCTCGTACATACGGAACAATACAGTAACTGCAAAAATTATTGCATCCGTACATAATCGGCAGCCAGCCTTTGATTGCGCCGTCACGGTGAACGGGAAGGTCCTCTGCAATAACTCCTTCACTGTCAGGATTGCATATAACTCTTTTACCTGAACGAAGAACATTATACAGAAGCTCCGGCAGTTTATGAATAACATGAGTACCGAAAACCAGATTTACAAAAGGATAACTTTTTTTGATTTTCTGAGAAACCTTTTCCTGCTGCATCATACATCCGCACAATGCTATTATCATATCCGGTCTGCCTTTTTTTATGTTTTTCAATGCGCCCACATTGCCGTATATTCTGTCTTCTGCGTGTTCTCTGATAGCGCAGGTGTTGTAAAGAACCAAATCCGCATTATTAACATCATCTGTAAAACCGTATCCGCATTTTTCAAGCAGTCCCTTGATTCTTTCACCGTCTGAAACATTACCCTGACAGCCGTATGTATGCACAAATGCAAGAGGCTGTCTTCCGCAATATTTGGCGCCGATAACAGCACTTGCAAGTGATGAATACTCCATTTGTTTTTTGATTTCCTCTTTAGGTACAAGGAAACTTTTCACTGTCCTTTTATCGCTCAAAAGCGACACCTCTCTTTTTAAACAGATAACTGATTTATTATACATTATATTTGCAAATAATGCAATAGAAAATTGCACAAAAATAAGCTGTTAAACAATGGAAAAATAAAAAAACAAATACATAAATACTTTGCTGTCTGTTTACAATATTTTATACGGTTTATTATTTAAAAATCAGAAAAAAATAGTGTTGAGGAGTGATATTATGTCAGTATATCAATTTCCGCAAATTCTGATATGCGGAATGGATTCACTTGAAAAACTGTTTGACGAAGATTATGAAAGCGTACTGATTATTTCAGATAATAAATTATCTCAAAGAACCGGCACGCTGTTAAAAATAAAAAGAAAATTTGATTCTGTTTTTACAAGAAATGAAATTATTATTTCAGAAAATGCAAATGAAGTCTTTGAAAAAGGCAAAGCATATCTTAAAGCAAATTCAGTCGAAAGAATAATTGCAATAGGCGACGGAAAAATTCTTGACTGCGGCAAAGCACTTTCTTCAATCTGTGATGTTGCGCTTATCTGCATTGTTGAAAACCTTCCCGGAAGTCTGAGTGACTATGATACTCTTGATTCTTTTCTTTACAGAAAATCACCTGATAAAGTTATTATTGACCCGTCCTTTATCAACCTTACAGATTCAGCCGAAATTGCTTATAATGCACTTGGTACAGCCTGCCTTGCCCTTGAAGCGTATATTATGTGCCCTGACAGATTCATCAGCGAAACAGGCAAAAAAGCTTTTTGTGAAATAATAAAGCATATCATGCCGGCATACCGTGGGGAGATTTCCGCAAGAGAAAATCTTTGCAACGCATTGTTCCATGCATATAATTCATACCTAAACAGCTTCGATTATTCTTGGCAGTCGGTTTCTTACAGAACGGCGCAATTCTTTTCAAAGTGGAATGACAATAAAATAAGCATACTTGCTGTGTGTATTACAGGGATTGCTCAGTTTTTATATGATAATTACACTGAAAAATTCACCTTGCTTGCAGATGAATTGAAACCGACACCGGTAAATGAAAATAAATCGGAATCTTTAATTGACGAAATAAGAAAAATTCAGGCAACGCTTTCAATACCTTACGCTGTAAAAAATCTGTCATTAAATACAGAAGAATTTATCAACAGTGCCTCCTGCGTTTCAGAGGAAGACAGAGATTTATTTTACAGATGCTGTTTCGGAAATATTACTTTTATCAAAAACTGATTATACTGTTTGACATTGCCTTCTGCAAATGATATAATTATTTAAAAATTTGCAGGAGGCAAATAAGATGAAATTTTTGAAAAAAGCAACAGCAATTCTCCTGAGTGTTATTATGATTTCTGTGTTTTTCTGTACATATTCTTTTTCCGCATCACGCAAAATTACAAGCTTAAAAATTATAACTGCTCCTGATAAAACAGTTTTTTATAAAAACACAGACTGGGTTTACGGCGAATGGATTACAGACGAAAGCAAACCCGGTAAATGTTCGCTTGTAAGCAATAAAAAAATCAGCTTCACCCATAATCCAGGCGGCGGAACCTTCGGTGAGCGTGGTATGATAGACATGACCGGTCTTGTTATAGAAGTATCATACAGCGACGGAACGAAAAACAAAATAACATATAAAGAAACAAAACTGAAATCGGGCTATTACAGCGCTAATATTCTTTCAGCACCTAAAGGCGGAAAAGAATTTTTCATCGGCAAAAATACTATTGAAGTTTATCTTGCGGAAGATACAAGCAAATATGATTCCTACACAATAGATATTACAGATAAAGAAAAACCCGGCAGCACCGAGCCGGATAAACCCGAGGCTCCCGAAAATAAAAAAGAAGAATTCTTCCTGCTTCGTTGGGCAAAAAGTTTTGCTCAGGCTGTAAGCTCCCTTTGGAAAACAATAATCAATCTTTTTAAGTAATTTTTCATTCCCGGAGGAAATATGAAATTGACAAAAAAAATCATATCGGTTCTGCTTGCTTTGATTGTATTTTCAGGTGCTTTTTCCTGTTACATATCAGCATCGGCCGCTTCAATCACCGGTTTGAAAATTATTAATGCTCCCGAAAAAAGAGTTTTTTATAAAGGAACCGACTGGATTTACGGAATGTGGGTTACCGATGAAGAAAATCACGGCAAATGTCTGCTGAAAGAATCAAAATTCATCAGCTTTACTCACAACCCCGGCGGAGGTCAGTACGGTGAGCGTGGCATGATTGATATGGCCGGACTTATTGTAGAAGTGTCATACAGCGACGGTTCAAAAAAACAAATCAAATATGAAGAAACTTTGTTGAAATCAGGATTTTATAAATCAAATATTCTGTTTTCTCCGAAAGACGGGAAAGAATTTTTTATCGGGACAAATATTATCGAAGTCTATCTTTCGGGCAATGCAGATTATTATGACTCTTATGAAATAGAAATCACGGATAAAGAAAAAGACGAAAGCTATTTTAAAATCAAAGAAAATTCAACAGCTTCCGTAAATTCTTCGGGAATAATTTCAGGGTTGAAAACCGGCCTTACTTCCGGTCAGCTTGCAAATTATTTTGATTATTCAGGCGTTGAAATTTCTTTTGAAAAATCGAATAAATCTTTCAAATATTACGGTACAGGCTCTTTGATTTACATAAAATATCCTGACGAAAAAATTGAAAAATACACTGTTTTAATTTACGGCGATATTGACGGCAACGGAGTAATTGACTTTGATGACAGCTCCCTTGTTTCTGATTGTTTTACAGACGACAGTTTGCTTTCCGACATTCAGAAAAAAGCCGCCGATGTTGACGGAATGAGAAGAATTACCGCTGACGACCTTACGGTTATTAAGGCGGCGGCATCAGGTAATGAGCAAATCCCTCAATTCTGATAATTGATTTCGGGCTGTGAGGCTTGATAAATTTTTTCAGCAAAAACAGCACAGCACTGATTGTAGTACCCAATAATATAAAATGAGGGAAAAACAGTTAAACACAATAAAAAGAGAGGAACAAAACTCAGTTTCATTAAAAAAACTTTTTTTATATTTTCACTCATATATTCTCTGCTTTTTCTGAACAGTTCCTTATGCTTCATTGAAGGGAAAAGAACCCGAAGATATGGAACAAGAAAAAACCTTTGCAGAAAAACAGATAAAAAAACAAATGAGCTTAACGCCAGCGCAGCACCGCCTGCAATCCAAGTTGCAAAAAGATTGAATTCAACACCTCCGTTATAAGCAACAATAACTGCCCCTGCAATCAGCATAACGGAAGGGAGAAAAAACAGAAAGCTCCAGAAAAATTTTCTGATAAAAAGTGAAAAATATAAATGAAAACTTCTTAATAACATTGAGGGTCGAAACCAGTAAGCGGTTTTGACTCCTCTTTTATTTTTATCATAAAACAGGAACCATGCTCTGCTTCCGGATTTAAGTGATGAAAAAACAATCATTCCCACTGCAAAAACAAGTATAAGTAATGCTGCCGATATAATCCTGTTATATGAGAAAAATCTGTCAATAAAAAAAGGCAATGATGAAAAAGCCGTCATATTCACTGCAAACAGCAAAATAAATACAGACGATTTCAAAACATTGCCTTTAATTGCTTTTCTGCCGGATTTTTTTACCTGCATAATTTTCATATAATCATTCCAATCATTTTTCTTTTATGATTGGTAAATTTTTCAGCACTTATTCAAAATTCGGAAAATCAAATCCCTGAACAAAACCGTTTTGCTGCATATTGCTTATATCCCCTCCTATTACTGCCCCGTTATAAATTATCAGATTTGCTCTGATATCACAGCTTTCGTCACTGAATGAAGGATAGTTTTTTATTTTATATGTCCATTTCTTTGCGGTTTTTCCCGCATAAGGCAGCAAATCAAGCTTTTGCGTAAGCTGTATTTTATTATAATTTTCATACACTTCGTCAAACTTTACGGGAATAATAATTTCTTCAACTGAAACAGGGTCCTCATCAATCTCCCAGCCGAATTGAGATAGAAATGCCGTTCTTTCTTCATCTGTTGAAGCCTTGTAATTAACGCCTGTATTCTCAGTTACAGGTAAATTGCTGTTTCTTGTAAGCACGAGGCCCGTCACAATGCCTGCAATAAGCAGACCCATAAGAATAATTCTTTTTTTATTTGCTTTCAATGAAAAAACGAACATAAATTACACCTCCGAAGGATAATAATTTATATTCGTAAAAAGTCATATATATTACTGTTATCTTAAATCCATCAATATCGGCATAATCCCGTTTGGTGTAATATCAACAACCGCATACTTCCCGTCGTGAATGCTTCCCGGATTTACAAGATATATGCCCTGCTTATAATCTGTAACAGGATTATGTGTATGCCCATATAATGCAATGTGAGCGTGATTTTCCTTAGCACGCATAATAAGATTTTCATCGCCGAATTTGACCATTTCAGCATATCCGTGAGTGCAGTAAATTATGCGGCCTTTTTCTTCTGTAATAACGCAGGCGGGAAGGTCACTTCCCCAATCGCAGTTTCCTTTTACCTGAATACACGGTTTTTCAACATGGCATTTTGCAAAATCAGACTCACCGTCACCGAGAAAAACTATCATTTCAGCGGAAGGTTGTTGTTCAACAGCTTTAAGAATATTATAATAATTTCCGTGAGAATCTGAAATAACAAGTATTCTCATTCATACACCACCATTTAATATAATATAAATATAATATCACCCCGGAGGTGAAATGTAAATGAACAATTCATCAGATTTTATCAAAAATTTTGCATCAAAAAGTGAAGCAGAGCAAAAAAAAGAAGCAATGAATATTCTGAACAATATGGATTCAAAGCAATCTGCGCAAATAAAAAACATTCTGAGTGATAAAGAAAAGCTGAACAGCATTTTATCAAGCCCTGAAGCACAGCGGATTTTATCTAAACTGAAAGGTAACGGAAATGGACAGCATAAATGATATTCTTTCATCGCTTACCCCTGATGATATAAATTCATTAAAATCAATGGCTGAATCAATTTTCGGTTCGGAAAGTCAGGACGAAAAGAATGACAGCAGACAGCCGAAGGAGCAGGATTTTGACAGCTTCATTTCACCTGAAATGCTGATAAAGCTTTCTTCTGTTATGAACATATTAAATTCACAGGGCAGTGAAAGGTGCAGGCTGATTGAAGCGTTAAAGCCTAACCTGAGTCAGCCGAGAAGACAAAAAGCTGACCGTGCAATGCAGATACTGAAAATACTTGAAATCCTTCCTCTTATTTCAGACCTTAATATCAGCGGTGATAACAATGCATAACTGTTCACTGGATTTTGTTCCCATGGATAACTCAACTGAGGAAAAATCAGAATTAAAATCCGAAAAAGCAAAAAATATCAACAATTACAGACCTGCATCAAATTTTATTGACAGAATTTTCGGTGACAGGGATACCGTTCTTATACTTGCTCTTATTCTTCTTTTGTATTCAGATAAAGGAGATAAGCTGCTTATACTTGCTCTTGTTTATATTATCAGCTGAAAGGTTGAAAAACACCGCTAAATAGTTTATAATATATTCAGCATTAAACAGGAGGAAGTATAATGACATATATTTATAAAACAAAAGGAACCTGTTCATCTGAAATTGAAATTGAGCTTGACGGGAATATTATTAAAAAAGTAAAATTTTACGGCGGCTGTAACGGAAATCTTCAGGGAATATCAAAACTTGTTGAAAATATGACAGTTGAAGAAGTAGTTGAAAAGTTTTCGGGTATCAGGTGCGGTTTTAAAAAAACATCCTGTCCCGACCAGTTGGCGCAGGCCGTTGCAGAAGCTTATAATGCGCAGTGAAATAATACCGAAAACAGGGATTGCAGAATTTGCAACCCCTGTTTTTTTAATATGTGCCTATTACATCATAATAAACTGAAAGTATTACCTCAAAAAACTTTTCACGGTCAATATAATATTCCGAAAATCCGTCTTCTTTACTTGCAATCATTTTACCCGGAACACTTACCTGAGAAAACTCGGCGGTTCCTACAGTAATGAATTTTGATACGAGGAATGAAGCATCTGAAAAATCAACATCGGTATAAGAATAATTCATAGCTAAATTATACAAATCCGTAACAGTTGACGGCTTCTGCCGTGCCTGCCTTACAGCAGTTTTTGTAAACTCCTGAATATATATTTTCTGATGATTCATACGGACAAGGTTGGAATCCACTTTTGTGGTATCACGGGAACGGACAAACCTCATAGCCATTTCACCTTTAAGACGGATAGGCCGACCTGCAACAAATACATCTTCAAAATTATCCGGAGGAGTAACCGTAACGCCGCCCACAGCGTCATTTAACGGAGCAATACCTGCCAAATCAAGTGCAGCGTACGCCTGAATAGGTAATCCGAAAATAATCTTCTGAACTGAAGACACAACATTCCTGCAGCTTGATTCGCCATCGCTTCCGTAAGCGTAAGAAAGACAAATCTGGGTTTTTTCAATACGCTTAAATGAACCGTCATCAGCATAAACTTCAATTTCGCCTATAGTATCTCTGGGGATGGGAATAAGCGTTGCATTGCCTGTTTTTGTATCAAAAGCAAGAACAATTATTGTATCCGCCTGACCGGACCTGCCGTTTACAACCTTTTTATTTATTTCATTTTTATCAATACCAAGGCAGGCGATTGATGTTATATCCTCATTAAGACGGTATATTTTGCCCTTATACCTGATTGTTTTACCGTCATCTTCACTTTCGGCATCGTCAACAGTCTGAATATCGGCATCGTCATAATTAAGCATATCTTTTTTACCGCTTCTTATCATAATAAGCAATGTTATAGCGGCGATAAGAATAAGCAGAAGGAAGAAAATAAAAATACCTAAAACAATTTTTAAAGCCTTATTCTTTTTCTTGCCTTTTTTCTTGCCCTTTTTTAATTCTTTTGACTGCTTTTTTTCTATTATATGCTCTAATTCATAATCATCAAATTCATCTTTATACTCTTCAAAGCTATCGTCATCATCGTAATCATTCTCTTTATCGACAATTCGTCTTTCAAATGATTGACCGATGCGTTTTATTTTTTCTTTCGCCTCATTCTTCTCTTCTTCTTTCAGTTCAGACTCATAATAATAATCCGAATGTGAAGAACCTGAGCTGTGGTGGTGATGTGAAGAACCCGAGCTGTGGTGATGATGCGAAGAACCCGAGCTGTGATGATGATGTGAAGAACCCGAGCTGTTATGATGATGTGAAGAACCCGAGCTGTGATGACGATGTGAAGAACCCGAGCTGTGATGATGATGTGAAGAACCCGAGCTGTGATGATGTGAGGAACCGGATGAATATTCTAAATCATCAGAGTTATTTTGTTGGCTCATCTTTAACTAACACTCCATTCACAAGATATCTGTACTTAGGTCTGTTTGCAACACAAGTGCTTAATGTGACAATTTTTGAATTAACATCAAGTTTAATATTTCTTGAATTAAACAGTTCAAACTTCGGATTAAGAATACTGAACTGGAAACTCTCAACCTGTTCGGGATCGGAAAAATCATAAGCAACTGTAATTCTTCTGTTATCATACTTTAACGCAGAAACTATTTTGTATGTGAGCTTCCTTCCCGGAGTATAAATATAAAAATACTCATTTTTATCAAAGAACTTTTTATCTTCAAATCTGTGAAGCATGCAGAACATTGTGTCATCTCTCATATTATGGCCGTAAACAACAGTTACAGGGTCTGAAAAATCCTTGCTGTTATCATCGTTTGTATATATACAGCCTGCAAACAAATAAGTTTTATCAAGAGAACGGCGAAGATAAAAATCCGTCTGCTCATTCTGAACAATAGGATAATTTATTTTTGTATTCGGAACAACTATCCATGCATAAACATCACTGTTCCTATCCTGCAAGGATTTAAAATCAACAGGATTATCTGCCATTTTTTCATTATCAGCCGAAGAATCACCGTCATCAACATATGAATCAACAACATCGGTATAAAACTGCGAGCTCTTGTGAAGATTATACCAGTTTATTACAAGGTAAACCGTTCCTACTGCACAGCCGATAAATAAAAGTATTATCAGAATAATCAGAATGGCTTTTTTGCCCTTCTTTTCTTCCTCTTCCTCAATATCTTCAATATCGTAATCTGATTTTTTCATAAAATCACTTATCCTTAATCAATCGTAAACATCCGTCAAATAAGGCGAATTGCGCAGGGTTATATGCCTACACTGAAAGCACTTTTTCTAATTGTAATCCCGCAAAGTAATTCTCTGCAAAGGAGAGATAAGAGCCTAATCAAAACAAATAAGCTCCGTCTATAAAACAAAACAGAGCTTTGATGTCAATAGTAAACAATAATTATTTTACTTTCTTTGAAAGAACTATGCCTGCTGCTGAGCAAGAAACAACAGCCGCAATAGCACCAACCTCTGCCATAACAGAATAACCGGTGTTAGGAGAAACAGGCTTCTTTTCAGGCTCTTCCGGAGAGGCTGTGGGGCTGACAGCTGCAAATGCGCTGAGCGATGTTGCTCCAATCATAAGTGCCGCTGCAAGTGAAGCAATAATTTTCTTCATTGTTATTATCTCCTTTCGTTACTTAATCAACATTTATAAACTTCGACAATAAAATAATAACATATTATTTGATTTTGTCAACAGATTTATATTAAATTTTTTCGGCAATATTTTCTATTATTGTATTTGAAATCAAAAAACCTTCGGCAGTTAAATGAAATCCGTCATCAGTTAAAACGGCAAAATTATTATTAACCAGCTGAATTACATTTTCTTTAATTTTTTCAATATGTGCATCAGGGCATCTTTTTATTATTTCACTGTATGAAACACCTTGATTTAATCTCAGTCCCAGCATAACATATTCATAAACATCGCCGCCCGGTCCATCGTCAACCGTGTCTCCGCCGGACATAAAATGTTCAATGCTTCTCGGATAATAAAATCTTTTGCCTTTTATAAAAGAATGAGCGGCAGGTCCTATCCCCAGATATTCCCGGCATTTCCAATATTTAAGATTATGTTTGCTTTCATATCCGTTTTTTGCAAAATTTGAAATCTCATATTGTAAAAAGCCTTTACTGTTAAGAATATCTGTCATATCAAGGTATAAATCGGCAGTATAATCATCATCAGGTAAATTCAACCTGTTCTGATTTTTATAAAAATATGTATCTTCCTCAAGTTTCAGTATATATGCGCTGATATGAGCCGCTCCCGAATCTGTGCAAAAATTCAGAGTATCACGCAAAGAGCTTTTTGTCTGATTCGGAATGCCCAACATAACATCAAGGGATATATTGTTTATTCCTGCGCTGAAACAATCTGCAATACATTTTTTTATTTCAGTGATACCTGCCGTTCTGCCAAGAGAACGCCTTTCATCATTATTCGCCGACTGAAGACCAAGCGATATTCTGTTAACACCGCAATATGATATTTTTTCAAAAAAATCTTTTTCAATACATGACGGATTACATTCAACGGTTATTTCCTGAAAATCTCCGAATATCTTTGCGGTATTGACAATTTTTGCAATATTATCTCCACCCATAAGTGAGGGTGTTCCGCCTCCGATATACAGCGTATCTGCCATGATATCATATTTTTCTTTATCGCTTTTAATTTTCTTTATAACATAATCTGTGTATGCATCAGCAGAAAAATCTTTTAATCTGACAGAATAAAAGTCACAATACGGACATTTGCTTTTACAAAACGGTATGTGAACATATATTCCTGCCTTTTCCATTCAGGTCCCTCCCGATTACTTTATTTGATTTGCCTTAAAGACATCCGAAACCTCATGAATAGAAATAAAAGCTGTTTTGTCAATATTATGAACAATATTTTTCATCTGAGTAACCTGAAAACGGTTTATAACAAAATAAATTATAGTCTTTTCTGTTCCCGAATAACCGCCTCGTGCATCTACTTCAGTCATACCTTCCTCAAACTTTTCACTGAGTGCTGTGCAGACTTCATCCGGTTTTGATGTTACAATCATTGCACATTTTGCTCTGTCAATACCTTCGACAATATAATCCACCGTTTTAAGCGCAGCCATATATGTTACAATAGAATAAAGCGGAAGAGTCCAGCTTTTAAGTGCTATTCCGCAGCAAATATACAAAACAACATTATATGCCATATTGAAATTCCCGACGGTCAGACCCAGCTTTTTGGCAAATATTACAGCCATAACCTCAACTCCGTCAATAGCTCCGCCGAATCGTATTGCAAGACCTACACCTGTTCCAGCAATAATTCCGCCGAAAATAGCACAAAGCAATAAGTCCTTCCCTGCAAAAGGCGAAGAAAATCTGACATCAAGAGGAATAACATCAGTAATAAGCCATGCAAAAAGAGAATAAATGCCGACAGTATATATTCCGTACACGGTAAAGGTTAACCCCTGCTTTTTTAATCCGAAAATAAAAACAGGCACATTAAGAATCAAAATAAACACCGACAAGGAAAGGGAAGCCGGCGTTATCTGAGAAAGCAGCATAGCAGTACCCGACAGCCCGCTGTCATAAAGCTTTACCGGCATAAGAAATACTGTTACTCCGAAAGCATTGATTATACCTGCAATGGTCAGAATGATAAAATTTTTTATTTTCAGCTCTTTCAGAGCTTCAACTATCTTCTTCACAATACACCTCATATCATCTATTAAAACAAGCACTTCTGAAAATCAGGGATTCTCAAAAGTGCTTAATTTATTGTGGTCTAATATGAATATTATACTTCGCTGATTTATTCGATTACAAGGTTATCAGCTTCATCGTTAAGAGTTTTTGCAACTTCGCTGCGGCGTTCTGCAAGCTCAGCATACATTCTCTTTCTTGTTTTATCATCAATGTTATAGAAGAACTTGGGAATCATACCTATAAGACCTGTAACAGCAGGAACGAGTGTTGTTGTCATGAACAGCAAGTACTCAGTTTTTGCAGTCTGCTGACCGGGTTTAAGACCCTGTCTGTAACCGATAAGCTGAAGCAACGCTGTGTTGAGAACAGTACCGAAACCGCCGACAATCTTACTTGCAAGTCCTTTGATAACGCCTGTGATACCTTCTGTACGGTAGCCGTACTTCCATTCACCGTAGTCAATAACTTCATTACCGATTTCAGTGGGAACAACCTTACGCAAAGCATATACAGCATTCCAGACAGTTTCACGGAACATAAATGCGCCAATCATAATCCACTTCTTGCTGTAATTCTTATTGATAGAACCGAAGGCATATACAAGAAGCAACAGGAAGTTGCCCCAATGGTCGCCGACAATCCATAAGGTCTTTGTTGAGAATTTCTCACGAAGCTTTGTAACATAAGCGTAGCTTGCGTATGTAACAAACATTCCGGGAATACCAACAACAAGCTCTGCAGAGCTGAAGTTAAGAACATTGATATAGTAAAGGCTGATGCTTGTACCCAGGTTGCCGAATGACGAAAGCATATCAGACAAAGCAAGAAGCATAAGCGGTCTTGATTTGAAAATAGAACCTATTGTTTCTTTGTAATTCGGTTTTTCAACAGACTGAAGAACTCTCTCTTTGAATACCAATGCAAAATAGAAGCCCAATGCGCTGGAAGCTGCTGCTGTTGCAACACCCATTACAACGAAAAGAGAAGTCATCTTAACTTTCATAACGCCGTTGTTAACAAGGTCGATAAAAATTGTTATCAACTGCTTCGGCAAATTTTCAACAAGACTGGAAATAAGGTTTGCCTGATTGATAAGACGGGTTCTGTCAATAGTATCCGGTGTGATAGTAGCAAGAATACCTGTTTTGGCAACATTATACAGAGATGTTACCAGATTTGACACCATTTGCAAGACAAAATACGCCACAATTTTCGGCATATAAGATGCACTGGCACCGGGGAAAAACACGGGCATCGCCCAGAAAAGTATTCCCAATACAGCACCGGGACCTGCGTACAAAATAAGATATGGTTTAAATTTACCGAATCTTGTATTTGTTCTGTCAACCAATGCGGCAAGGAAAAGGTCGTTAATAACATCCCATACGCCTACAAACGCACTTACAATGGTCTGCCATCTGAGTGCAACAACAAGAACGTCGGTAACAAAGTAGGTCTGTTTACTCGAAAGTGTAAGCGATTGAGCAATATCGTAAAGAACATATGCGGTTGTTTCACGGCTTCCGACATATCGTCTGTTCTTCGGCATATCACGACCGGCTTTTTCTTCGGTAATTTCAGCCGTTTTTGTTTTCTTAGCCATACTCATCCTCCTTTTTTAAGAGATAAGTCAATTCACTATAAAATGTGACAACTCATTATAGCACAGATATAATGAGTTTTGCAACAATTTATTTAAAATTTTTATAAAATAACAAAAATTTTTATTCATCAAGCTTAAGAACAGCCATAAATGCCTCTTGCGGAACCTCAACTGTTCCGAAATGACGCATACGCTTTTTACCTTCTTTCTGCTTTTCAAGAAGTTTCTTCTTTCTTGTTATGTCGCCGCCGTAACACTTTGCAAGAACATCCTTGCGCATCGCTTTAACTGTTTCACGGGCAATAATCTTTCCTCCGATGCCAATCTGAATCGGTATTTCGAACATCTGTCTTGGAATGTTCTCTTTCAGCTTTTCTGCAATTTTCCTCGCCTTTGCATAAGCTCTTTCAGAATGAATAATAAATGAAAGTGCATCAATGGTATCTCCGTTAAGAAGCACATCAAGCTTAACAAGGTCAGAACGCTGATAATCTGCAATCTCATAATCAAACGATGCGTATCCCTTGGTTCTTGATTTCAGAACATCAAAAAAGTCATAAATAATTTCATTAAGGGGCAGGCTGTAGCTGATATCGACACGCTCGGGGGTGATATAATCCATTGTCTTGAACACTCCGCGCCTGTCCTGACATAAATCCATAATAGCGCCAACATATTCCTGAGGTGAGAAAATATGAGCATTAACTATCGGTTCCTCGCTGTAATCTATAAGAGCAGGGTCAGGGTAATGGGTGGGGTTGTCAATAGTTACAACGCTCCCGTCCGTAAGATGAATTTTATATTCAACACTCGGAATTGTTGTTACAAGGTCAAGGTTATATTCTCTTTCAAGTCTTTCCTGAATAATTTCAAGATGAAGAAGACCGAGAAATCCGCATCTGAAGCCAAATCCCAATGCACCTGATGTTTCAGGCTCAAAAGAAAGAGAAGCATCATTCAGTTTAAGTTTTTCAAGAGCATCACGGAGGTTTTCATAATCAGCGCCATCTGCCGGATAAACGCCGCAGAATACCATCGGATTAACCTTCCTGTAACCGGGAAGTGCTTCCGAAGCGGGATTCGATGCAAGGGTGACCGTATCACCCACGCTTGCATCTCTTACTGTTTTAATAGATGCCGTTATATACCCGACTTCTCCTGCGGTAAGCTCAGCGGCAGGTTCCATTGAAGTTGCCCTCATATAACCCACCTCAACAACGGTGAACTCCGCACCTGTTGCCATCATTCTCATTGTGTCTCCGGCTTTAATCTTTCCGTCAATAATTCTGACATAAACAATAACACCTTTATAGCTGTCGTAAACCGAATCAAAAACCAGCGCTCTCAGCGGCTTGTTATCATCAGCATCAGAAGGTGCGGGAATATCAAGAACAATTCTTTCAAGAACCTGTTCAACATTCAGCCCTGTTTTTGCCGAAACTCTGGGAGCAAATTCACAGTCAAGGCCGATAACATCTTCAACCTGCTTTGCAACCTCCTCCGGCATAGCGGCAGGAAGATCGATTTTATTTATAACAGGAACAATTTCAAGGTCATGGTCAAGAGCAAGATATGTATTTGCAAGGGTCTGAGCTTCTATGCCCTGCGAAGCATCAATAATAAGCACCGCACCCTCACAAGCGGCAAGCGAACGGGACACTTCATAGTTAAAATCCACATGACCGGGAGTGTCAATAAGATTCAGAACATAATTTTCCCCGTCTTTCGCCTTGTAATCAAGCTTAACGGCATGGGCTTTTATTGTAATGCCTCTTTCCCTCTCAAGGTCCATATTATCAAGCAGCTGTGCAGTCATATCACGCAATGCTACTGATTGCGTAAGCTCCAGCATTCTGTCTGCCAGTGTTGATTTTCCGTGGTCAATATGCGCAATTATTGAAAAGTTTCTTATATTTTTCTTCTGAACTGCCAAAATATCACCTCAAAAATTACTTCCTTTATTGTACCATAACATTTAAAGTTATTCAATTATTATTTGTAATTCTTTTAATTTTGCAAACTTGTAAATAAATGTTACCGCATTTGTGATTTCTGTAACTTTTTGTAACTTTTTATATTTTGCACAAATATTATGGCGTATTATAGGAAATACAAGCTTATTTATAGCTTAAAGCTATGGTTTTCGGTATATTATTTGTGCAAATTGAATAAAATATAGCTGTAAAAATATTTGACAAAGAAAGCGTTATTTTTTATAATAAGCCTCGCAACGGTCGGATTGTATCTGTATCGTATTAAAAAGTTACAAATTGTTTCATATAAGGAGTTAATTATGAAAGGAAAGAAAAGCAAACTTGTTAAATCATTGCATAATAACAGGGTTAAGATAGCAACAACACTAACCTGTCTTGTCCTTTGTGCCGCAATTCTTTTTACAACTGTTTCTGCCGGCAACACCGTTAAAATTATATATAACGGTGACGAGTATCAGGTGAGAACTCTCAGAACTGATGCTGAAAGCATAATAAATCAAAGCGGCATTGATTTTGACAGAGCTGAAAGTTATATTGACACTTCAAAGCTTGATAAACACGGTATTATAACTATCGAAACCGTTTGCGGAGTAATGATTATTGATGAAGATAAAAAAACTCAGGTTAATGTTCACGGTACTATTGAGGATGCGCTGAACAAAGCAAACATTACTCTTAATAAAAATGATGAAATCGAGGGTTATAAAACAACAGATTATATTAAACCCGGGATGGTTATCAATATTAAGAGAGCTGTTTCAGTTATGATTTCAGCTGACGGAGATATTACAACAGTTTATGTACCCAAAGGCAGTACGATTGCAGATGCGCTTAACAAAGCCGTAATCACTGCTGATGATGACGATATTGTTTCCAAACCCCTTGACACTGTCATTACTTCCAACACTGCAGTTAAAATCACAAAAATTGAAACTGTTGAAAGGCAGGAAACTCAGATAATAAAATATAAAACAGTTGAGCAAAATGATAATACACTTGCAAAAGGTAAAACAAAAATCAAACAGACAGGTGAAAACGGTGAACAAATTGCTATATATGAGGATAAATTTGTTAACGGTGAACTTGTTGAGTCCAACCTTAAATCTACAACAATTACAAAACCGGCTGTTAACTGCGTTAAACTTGTGGGAACAAAAGCTGCAGCTGTTTCGGCATCAGCATCTGTTTCACATTCAAAACCTGCCTCAGGCAACAAAACAAATTCGTCAGGCGGCAATAAAGGCGTAAAATACGCATCGTCTGTTAAAACTATTTCCACATTTACTCCGCCTGCTTCACTTAAGCTTACAAGTTCAGGAGCTCCTGCCACATATAAAAAGAAGCTTGTCGGCAGAGCTACAGCATATCATTGCGGAACAACCACCGCAACAGGTGCGGCCGTTCGCCCCGGCGTAGTTGCCGTAGACCCGAGAGAAATTCCGTATCATTCAAAAATGTGGATTGTTTCCAACGACAAAAAATATGTTTACGGATACTGTTCTGCTGAAGATACAGGCGGCTTTATATACTCAACAGATGTACTCGTTGACCTTTATATGCCGACTCTTAATTCGTGTTATGATTTCGGTTCAAGACAGGTTACAGTTTATGTTCTGTAAAAAACAATCTGCCAAACTGATATCTAAAACAGCATAAATATAATTCGACCCGCAGACTGCGGGTTTTTCTTTGTTTGTATTCAACACAAATGCAAAGCCGGGAACCGCTCATTAAAGCAGCTTCCGGCTATACTGTTTATATTTTATTTATAAGGGATAAGACCGACTTTTTTGAAATCCTCACAGTTGTTTCTGATTATCCAGTCAATATATGATGAAATCATTTTGCCTGTCAGAAGATATCCCGCAGGATTAAGATGGCCTTCAAGATAAAAATTTTTCTTGAATTCTTCATCATAAACAGGGCCGTATTTCTCAAGGTCAATCACATAAGTATTCTCAAAATAATCTGCAAAATTTCTTATAAGGTTATTTGTACTTTTTATGTCCTTTGTCCGTTCTTCAAAAACATTATCAAGAGGCATGGTAACAAGAAAGAATTTTGCATTTTTATTCATGGTTTTATATCTTCTGATTATTTTTGAATAATATGCCGCAAAAGTATCTTCTTCGTCATCTGTAACATTTCCTATTTTCTGATGTGCATTAAGCACATCATTTACACCTAAAGCAATTATGTATGCCTGACAAATCAGATTTTCATTCCAGAAATCGTTTTGCTGTGCAAAGCTGTTCCAGTATTCTTTGGCAGTCATTCCTCCCCGGGAAAAATTACGAGCCTTCAACCCTGCCGCTCTTGCAATATACTGACCCCAGGAATACTCAAAGCAATCAAGATAAATCTTATCTTTACCTTCTTGTACAATTTCAAATTCACCTGAAGAAAGGCTGTCACCGATACATCCTATACAGCGGAATATTCCGCACATTCCTCCGTCAGAACAAATTCTGTCAAGAGGTTTTTCATTTTCGTTTTTTATAAACGGAGTAACATCCATCATAACATCACCTAAATCAAACGGCAGAACAACAAAGGTAAACTTTATGTTCTGCCGTATATTTTAATTATTTTGCAAAATCAATTACTCTACTTTCACGAACAACATTAACCTTAATCTGTCCGGGATATTCAAGTTCCTCTTCAATTTTCTTTGCAATATCTCTTGCAACAAGAACCATACGGTCGTCAGAAACAGCTTCAGGTTTAACCATAATTCTGATTTCACGGCCTGCCTGAATCGCAAACGACTTTTCAACACCTTCAAATGAATTTGAAATTTCTTCAAGTTTTTCAAGTCGTTTAATGTAATTCTGAAGATTTTCTCTCCTTGCGCCGGGTCTTGCCGCTGAAACAGCATCCGCCGCCTGAACAAGACAGGCAACAACAGTCTTTGCTTCAACATCCCCGTGATGTGCGTGAATTGCATGAACAACCTGTTCATTTTCTTTATATTTTTTAGCATATTCCACGCCAAGTTCAATATGAGAGCCTTCCATTTCATGGTCAAGAGCCTTACCGATATCATGAAGAAGTCCTGCACGCTTTGCCAGTTTAACATCAGCCCCAAGCTCTGCAGCCATAAGACCGGCAATATATGAAACTTCAAGAGAATGATTGAGAACATTCTGACCGTAACTTGTGCGGTATTTAAGTTTACCAAGCTGACGAAGAAGCTCAGGATGAATGCCGTTTACGCCTGCATCAACCGCAGCTCTTTCACCCGCCTGCTTAATTGTATGTTCAACTTCTTTACGGGATTTTTCATAAAGTTCTTCAATTCTTGTAGGATGAACTCTGCCGTCTGCAATAAGCTTTTCAAGTGTCCTTCTTGCAACCTCACGGCGAACCGGTTCAAAGCATGAGATTGTAATAGCCTCGGGTGTATCGTCAATAATAAGGTCAACACCTGTAATTGTTTCAAGAGTTCGGATGTTTCTTCCCTCTCTGCCGATAATTCTGCCCTTCATTTCATCGTTGGGCAAAGCAACAACAGATACTGTCGCCTCTGCGCTGTGGTCTGCTGCGCAACGCTGAATTGCCGCTGCAATAATCTCCCTTGCGAGAGTTTCGGATTCGTCTTTTGTTTTCTGCTCATACTCCATAATTTTAACAGCCTTTTCATGTGAGAGGCTTTCCTCAAGAGTTTTAAGCAGGTAATCCTTTGCTTGTTCTTTGGTGAAACCTGAAATTCTTTCAAGCATATCAAGCTGACTGCGTTTTAAGGATTCAATCTCTTCCTCTTTCTTTTCAGCAGCCTTAACTTTTTCTGCAAGTGCTTCTTCTTTCTTTTCAAGGTTTTCGGTCTTCTTATCAAGAGATTCTTCTTTCTGGTTAAGACGACGCTCCTGCCGTTGGACTTCACTGCGTCTGTCCCGCAACTCACGCTCCATTTCAGAACGCTGTTTGTGAATTTCGTCTTTCGCTTCAATGATTTTCTCTTTCTTAACGGATTCAGCTTTTGAAACCGCTTCATTAACTATTCGTGTAGCTTCCTGCTTTGCCGAACCGATTGCAGCTTCTGCTTTTCTCTTTCGGTAAACTATACCGATTGCAATACCTACTGCAAGGCTGACAATAAGGCAGGCAAGAATAATTATTACAAAAACCAATGTACTGATACTTACCAAAGTTAACAACACCTCCTTGTGAAAATTTGTATTATAATAGTTTGATAAAATTATCAGGAACGGAAACAACCGCCGATATAATCTAATACGGCATATTAGACTATTATCCTTGTCATTGTACACCATTTGGTGATTGATGTCAAGTTTTTTATATTGTTTACACAATATATATTAAAACGGCCGTATTATCCGATGCGTTTTAATGAGGATTTTTCATTAAATGCACCCGATAACACAGCCGTAAATTCCGACACTCAGTTTTTTATGCCGTTTTTCTTTGTTACTTTTTTCTTGTTGCCTTTTTCATCAACAATATATGTATTTTCAAGAGTCGAAACAAGACTGGCTCTGTATGCCGCAATGTACTCAGCTCTCAGATTTGCCTGTTCTTCTTTTTCTTCAGGCGAAAGTCCTTCTGATTTGGATTTTCTTGCAAGCTCATTTATTCTGTCAATTTTTGACTGTTCCATACTTACTCCTTGATTTTACACACAGGGCAAACATTCATGCATATTCCGCAGACTGCGCCCCTGCCTATATTCTTAAATTCTTTCTTCATATATTCACTGCATTTCTGGGGGTCAAAAACATCTTCTCTCTCCATGCCGGGCTGCCACAAAGCCCCGTTTATTGCACCGGACGGGCAGGCATCTACGCAGGCATTACACTCTAAGCACGGTGAAGCGTAGTCGATTTTCTTCACTTCAAACGGACAATCGGTAATAACAGTCCCCAGTCTGACATTTGCTCCGTATCTGTTATGAAGAAAAAGAGAATTTTTGCCTATTCCGCCCAGCCCTGCAAGCGTTGCCGCCTTTTTATGGGAATAGCGGCCTTTATAATTCCATCCGTCTTTATTTATGCTTTGAGAAGCGCCGACCGGTATATATTTATATCCTGCCTGCTGTAACAGCAATCCCGCTTTGAGGCAAACATTATCAATAAAAGTATTTACCGTTCTGTAATGATGAAAATATGTATGCGTCGGAGCTTCGTCAATTTCATCAACCACTGCAGTTGAAAGATTTACTACAACTGTCAGCGCATAAGAATTTTCTCCGAACGGCCCGTCCGGAATTTTGCTGAATCCAACATCGGAAACACCGTTTTCATAAAGCATTTCACAAAGCTTTTTCTGAATATTCAAGAAAACACCTCTATTCGGAAAATCAGTAAACGGTAACTGTCATATCTCCGCATCTTTCGCCCGCATACTCTCCGTCAAGATATGCTCTGGCAAAATATATACATTTATACTCACCGGGCTCCATTTTTGAATCTGCTTTATCTTCACAGATAAACTGACCGGGTTCAATCATCTCAGAAGTATATAGAAGCCTGTCTTCCTTTTCGTCACCTACAACCTCATATACCGAAAACTGCAATGAATATTTACAGGCCTTCGGGTTTTCAAACATAAAGCTGCCTTTTAATGTTCCTTTTTTTATTGCCACATTATCGTTAACTATATACCTTATTTCACCTTCAGGTACATCTTCTGTATGTTCAATACTTTCAGCATTTTCAATAATTCCGTTTTTTGCTTTTGCTTTCGGAGTGAAAAGCCATAATATACCCGGAGTAACAAGCTGAATAATTACAACAGATACAAAAACCAGTGAAATGATGCAGCTTATAATGAATGTTATTTTTTTCTTGTTTATATTTTTTCTCAAATTAATCCACACCGATTTTCAGTTTGAGTTTAGAAGTCTGCATTCCTGTTTTTTCAAATGTTTGCGGGTCGTATCCTATAACCGCAACTGTAATATCATGAGTCCCGTATGAAATTTCATCAAAGAAACTTGCAGAGCGGACTTCCTTACCAGGGGCAACACCTAATGAGCGGTAAATTTCGTTTCCTTTTTCGTCAAACAGGAAAAACACCAGAACGCAGTCATTTGATTCCACATTGCCGAATTCCAAAAGAGCAGGTTCATCACTTTCCGCCAATTTAATCTCGTCGTTAATAAAAAATCCGAATTTCCTTTTTTCGCCTTTTCTTTTAGTTGCCTTTACAAGTGATTTTTGCTGATTAAGAGAAATATCCATATCAAAGGCAACAGAATCCGGCTCCGTTCTGCCTTTATATCCCGCATCTTTCACATAATCCGGAACAGAATAATTCCTGCCTGTCAACGATACAATCAGAATAATAATCCCTGCGATAAAAATTATTACAACAGCAATCGCCAGCGCAATTCTTCCGATATCATAATCTTTTCTGAATTTTTCAAATTTTTCTTTAACGGATAATTTTTTCTGAGCAAAATCAGTTTTTTTCAGCTTCTCTTTCCTGCTTTTTGAAACAGGTTTTGGCTTATCGTTTTTATTTTTAATATTCTTGTTTTTAGCGGCACTTTTATTATTGTTTTTTACATTTGTCTGTTTAACTGATTTTTTATGTGAATCCGTTTTCTCTCTTTTATTATTACTGCCTGCGGCAGGCTTCCCCACCGCAGGCTTTCTGTGTTTTTTATTCTTTTCTGCTGACATAACAAGTCATCCCTTTGAAATTTATTCCCACGGGAGCTTTTCAATGCCCCAAATCTGTTGATAACGGTTAATCTGAACAGCTTCAACCGAAACAGAAACTCTGGGAACAGCTGTTTCTGTAAGACCTTCTTCAAGGAATTTCTGTTCATCAAACCCTGTTATTATAGATTTATCGTAATCTTCTTCAAGTCCGCTGTTTTCAGTATAATAAACGCAATAATCCTTGCTGCGGTTATCATACCATTTTTCTGCAAAATTGTACGGGAGCATTATATTCTCAGTCACTGTGCCGTCAGGTAAAGTCCACTCAACATTAAGCTTTACTCTGACATAACATTTTGAACGACCTTTTTTAACCACATTTACTCTGAAATTTCCTATGTAATTTTTTGCATTCGAGTCAAGACTGAGTTTGTACAATCCGTCTTTATCGGCAGAAGCATTCATTGTTTTTCCGTCTTCTGTTTCAAAATAAACACGGGCATTGCTGCTGAATCCGAAAAGTTTGCCGTTTTGAACCAGAGAACTTTTGCTTGTAAACATAGCAAGTGTACCTGACACAACAGCAATTATCGCAACAATGCTGACTATGATTACAGCAATTTTTTTTCTGCTTTTTTCCATATCAATCAACCCTGCCCTTAAACTTATCTTTCCATAGCACCGTCAAAATCTTCGGTTGCTGTCATAGTAATTTCAATCTGATAATCAACTGTTTCCCACGCTGACTCGGCAAATGCAAGTTCTGCACTGCATTCGTCATATTCAAGCCAAAGTGCAACCTTAACCTTTTTTGTTTCACCGGGATTCAAATTTACATAAAACCCGCCGTTTCCGTCTTCGCCTATGTTGTAAACATCAAGCTGTCTGTCGTTAAGATTATTGTTCAGAGCCTTTCTGATTGTTTCTTTGACACTTCCGTTTACGATCATATCATCGGTATAACAAAAATATCTTAACCCTTTTGACTCTGTTTTGTTTTCAACTGTTGAATAAACTCTTGCAGGAAGTCCGCCTTCGTTTTTAACTTCAACATCCATAACTTTAACAACTGAATCAAACATTGTTTCAGTTTCGTCTGCATAAGCCGTGGCGCCGTCAAAAGTAAGAAGCTTTTCAAACGAATACTCCCCGTCAATATCAAAATCAGCAAATACGAACTTATTGTTTGCTCCGCTGACCGACTGTGACTGATAGAACCATGCCGTAGTCGGTGACATCACTGAAAAATATCCCGCACACATGATGAGAACCAAAGACATAACTATTGCAGATATTTTTTTAACACTGTTCATTGCTGTCACCTCTCGTTTTAGATTTTTTAGATTTTGAAATAATAGTTGTTGCCGTAACAAGTATGATTACAACTATTGCCAATATCACACTGATTTTTATTAAATTCATTGATGAAATGAATATTGAAATATATCCCAAAAGCGGAACACTGTACCACACCTTGCCGACAATCTGCTCTTTTTCGGAAGGCTGCGGGTCTTCGTTTTCGTTTGCATCGCCTTTTGTTCTGAACATTCCCGCGTTGTAATCAATTTCTGTTATTCTGTGAGTAAAATACCCGCTTTCGTCATAAAATCTTACCGTGACAATATCCCCTGCTTTAAGAGAATTAAAATCCGTTTTCTTAACAAAAACAACATCTCCTCTGTTATAAACCGGAGTCATACTGTCTGTAACAACAGAATAACCTTTTGCTTTGTTTATCACATTGAATCCCACAAAGCAAACTGAAATAACAGTTACTATTGCTAAAATATTAAATAAAACATTTAACGGTTTAATCTTCATAACTTAGTTGATACCCGAATTAACCTGATACTGACCTAATGCGCTCCAGCCTACATAATCTGCCTGTTTTGCTTCAAAAATAATATTAACAGTTACTTCGTTGCCCGTGTAAAGTGAGGTATCAATATTTTCTCTGTACGAAACGGATTTTACAATATCAACACTTGGAACTGAGGGTGTTATTGAATACACATTATCAATATCAGTTAACTTTGCGGATTTATTATCCGGTCCGACATAATAGAAATATGTTCCGTCCATTCCGTTATCATAAGGAAGCCACTGTGACGGATTTACGAACTCAACAACAAGGTCATCTTCCCCGCTGCCTGAATATGTAACCGTTTTTGCAGAACCTGAGGAATAACTTGTATATTCAATTTTTACTCTTATCTGAGTATCAATAGAAGAATTATTGTTCATTGTCAGCTTTGCGTCTTTATCATTAACCAGAACAAGATTCTGCCCCGGAAGAATACACGCTCTGCCGTAAAAATCTGCCTCATCCGTGCCGAGCAGTTCAGTTTCGCTATCGTAATTAACAACGGCAATATTTATATTTTGCGCTCTCTTAACTGATGTTACAAACCACGCATATGAGCTTTGGCTTGACATAAGTCCGATAACCACTGCAAGAGATGCTATAACGGCAATAATCCTTTTCTTCATACTAATCCTCCTGAGGAGCTTTTCGCTTCATAACGATAAATTCTATCTCAATCGCAATCCATGCGATATATACACTTGCTAAAACAACCTTACCTACTGTTTTATTAAAAAACTCGGCAATATAGCCTACAACCGGTATAGAAAAATCCACCCTTCCTACTGCAAAATAGTAGCTCGTTTCCGAAGGGTCGTTTTCTTTATTCGCATCGCCTTTAGTTGTAAACATTTTGTTGGTAGCATCAATATCAACTACCCGATGAGTGAAAAATTCTGTTTCTTCGTTGTTCCTGAAAGTAACCACATCACCGACACTTATTTTTTCAAACTCTGCTCTTTTTACAAAAACATAGCTTCCCTTGGGAATAGACGGTGACATACTGCCTGACTGAATATAAAACGATTGATAACCCATAATTTTAGGTATATATATTATCATCAGCAAAAAAGAAAGAATACAGATTAAAACTGAACTAATCAGAACTTTTGTTTTTCTTTTCATTTTCGGATTCATCTGAATTTTCTTCCTTCGCTGTTTTTCTGCTTTCTATAACCAGATTTACAAGATTTACCGCTTCAGAAAAAGTAATAAATACCAGCGGTATAATAATTAAAAATAAAATAACATTCTTGTTCTGAAGAATACCTATTACTGAGCCGGATGCAACTCCCAAATTCCCGATAACCTTACCTATTACATTTCTGTAAATAACAGGATAACTGTCATCCGCCTGGTTTGCATCACCTTTTGTAATGTACTCTCTTTCCTTACCGACATAATGCTCTTCCACAATTCTGTGAGTTTCCACCTGATTATTCAATCCCGGATCAATAGAGTAAAAGCTTATAATGTCTCCTACGGAAATTTCTTCCTGAGGAACATGCCTTGTTATTACAATGCTTCCGACTCTCAGCTCCGGTTCCATACTTCCTGTCTGTACTCTCATAACACTGAAACCGAATATATTCGGCACTTCACCGTTATTAGCTCTTAAAACCGAAATAAAAATTACAAGTCCCAAAACGAAAGAAACAGCTGCAATAACAGACAAAATTCTTTTAATTATATTCTTGATTTTTTCAACCTTTGGATTTACTTCTTTTTCAGGCTTTTTTTTCATATCAGTTATACCTGCTGACCGGTAATTTTAACTTCTCCCAAAGAAGATGAACCGGATATACTTTCTCCGTCTGAAACAACATATACATTATAATCAATTACATATTCATTAACGCCGGAACTCTGAAACGAAGAAACATCAAATGCAAAAACATTATTTGAAACATAATCAGACATTTTAAGCTTTTGAGCTTCGCTGAGCACTACGCCCGTGTCCTTACGCTTGAGAGTATAATCAAAATATACATGAGAACTGATGTTGTTCGAAGTCAGTCCTTCAAAGCTCATGATAAGCTTCACCGGTTTATCTTTGAATGTTTTTACATCCATTCTGTAATACTCAACCTGACCTTCGGCAACATTATTCATTGAAATATCGCCGATAAGCTTTGAATAATTTTTGCCGCCGTCAGAAGAAACAAAGTAATTAACAGAAAGTGTTGAACCTGAAACATCAGAATCAAGCTGAAAATTACCGACATTTTTACTTAATGAATACCACGCAAAAGTGACAGCCACCAAAGTGAGGGCCGAAGCTATGAGCAATATTATATTTTTAACCGGTTTAAAATTGATTTTCATTTTTCAACCCTCATATCCTTTGGTAAATAATTATCTTGCAAGACTCTCCCACAGGGAGTAAGCTCCCCATGGAATGTCTGTATTAACAATTTCGATTGAAAGAGTTACATTATCTGCTCTTCCTGATTCAACATAAAGCCCTTCGCTTCCTGCATCTTTAACTGCAAGCTTGTTGCCGTAAGAATCCTTTGCAGAAACCTGAATTTTAAATCCCTGGGGCAAGGAAGAATCTATATAGAATCCTCCTGTTGTAACAAGAAGTTTATTTAACTTAACTTCATCAGAACTGCAATTTGTAAAGAAATCTTCAGTTACAATTTTCTTGCCGTTAACAGATTTCATAAGAATTCCGATAACCTGATTATTCAATGTTGCATCGTCTGATTTGTTGGAAAGCTTATAGCTTACTGAAACATTACCGGTTGCCTTTTCAACAGGTTTAGCTTCACCGGGAACAGCGGCAAGGGCTGCTTTTTCGTTAGCATAACTGTCTGCCATAACCGGAACAGGATATCTTCCTTTAACCTGAGTCCAACTTTCAAGTCCGTCAGGCTTTGACGAAGTAAGAGTCTCTGTTGTCATAGGCTTGATATTATCATCGTAAGCTCTGAGCAAGGTTCTGTCGCAATAAACATTCTCTGCTTTCTGAGCTTTAAGAACAGATGATTTATCTGCATCGTTCTCACCTGAAACAAGAACATTCTGAGCATTTATTGTTCCGTTATTTGTTTCTACTGCAACTGCTCCCAAACCGTATGAACAACCGTTTGCAAATACATCTGTAAGGGAAAGCGTTCCTGTATTAACACCAACCAGAGTTCCGCCTGCGGCATTAACATCACACAATACTGCGCAATTCTTAATAATACACTCTCCTGTGGTTGTACCTGCAATACCGCCTGATTTATTCTGGCCGTTGATTTCAGTAATCGCAACTGAATTTATTATTTCGGAACCTGCTATTCCGCCTGCTATTCCGCCGACTGTATTGTTGCCGTTTATGCTTCCGCCGACAACCGAGCAGTTTTCAATACCGTTAACCGAATCACAGTAACCTGCAATACCGCCAACATAATTTCTGCCTGTTACGGAATCAAAGCCGAGCCCTTCGCTCTTATCAAGAATTTCTACATGAAGGTTTTTAACAACACCTGATGCAGTGATATTTGCAAATAAACCTACATAATCAGACTCTGAATCAATATACAATCCGCTGATTACATGACCCTTTCCGTCAAATACACCTGCAAAATTCTTAATCGGTTTATATCCGTTGTTGAAAACCCCGTAAACTGCTTTACCGCTCTTATCGTATGAAACGCCGTAATCGCTTGCTGAAAGTTTAATATCATCAGCCAATTCGAAATAAGCTGTTGAAGAATCCGGAATTTCAGCAAAATCCTTTGCTGAGGAAATAATGTACGGATTATCCTTTGTGCCTTCACCGTTAAGCTGCGGCTTTATTTCTTCCCGGTTTGCAGGAACGAAATTCTGATATTTCATAACCGACGGTTCAAACTCGTCAAACTCTCCAGAAACAGTATTTGAGCTGAATGAATCCGAGAAAGCTTCGTTATCTTCAGGCTTAACTGCAAAAATACCAATCAATGCAGCGCTGTGTTTTGCTTTGCCTGAAAGAGAAGCAAAGGATTTTGTATTTTTAATACTTACTGTATCATCAGAAATACCAATTACGCCGCCCTCTGAATATTTACCTGCAACCAAACCGTTTGTTGCGCATTTGTCAATAACGGCATTCTTTTCTTCTATGCCTATCAGAGCACCTGCATTTTCAGCGGTTACATCAGCCGAAGTGCTGCATGATAAAACTTCAAACTTCTCTGCACTTGCCAATCCTGCAACAGCACCTGCCGCAAAAGCACCTTTTATTTCAGAAGATTCTACTTCACAGCTTATTACACTCGCTTTGCCCGAAACCATTCCGACAATTCCTGCCGCATAATCTGCTGAAATTTCACAGCTGGTTACCGAACATAATGTGATTGCAGAATTTGTTGACTGAATATTTCCGGCAACCGCACCGGCATATTCATCTGCTTTAACACTTGATGCTCCTATACTTACGCCGCTTATCTGCGCATCTTCCGAAACATTTGCCGCAAGAACACCTGCTGAAGCTTTACCTTCAATAACTGCGTCTGTAAAGGATATATTCTTAATAACCGCTTTTCCTGAAACAGTATTAAATAAACCTGCATTGTCCGCTTTAATATTAAGGCCTGATATTGTGTATCCGTTTCCGTCAAATTTTCCGCTGAAGTTTTCAACCGGAGTCCAGACATTTTTAAGTTCAACATCACCTGACATCTTAAAGTTTGATTCAGGATATACCTTGAGAAGTTTAAGTGTGTCTTCAGAATTAACAACAAACGGGGAAACATCAGAACCGTTGCCTGTAAGTCCGACAACGCTTACCATAGGTACTGCTATTTCAATGCCGTTATCAAATCTGATAACAAGCTGAGCGCCGTCAACATTTGTGCCCGCTGCAGTAACCGTATTATCTGCTTTATTATATTTCACAAGTCCTTCGGGAACACTGTAAATATTTTCACAAACAAACTTGCTGAAATCGAATTCGGATTTAATTGAACCGAAAACATCTGTCTTGTCTTTTCCGATTACAAGGCTATTGCCCTCTTTTACTTCTGCAACATTCGCATCGTAAACATTTCCGACATAATCAGCGCTCTGGAACATATTTATTTTTTTATCTCCGAAAGGTTTGAGGTTATTCTGATAACTTGAATAAACAATGTTTTCAAGAACAACTTCACTATCGGCAGAATCAGTAAATATTGATTCATCTGCCTTCGCCGTAACAACAGCGGAAACGCCTTCACCTTTTACTTTAGCGGAGATAATTACATTTTTACATACAACAGGAGCATCAGATTTTGCTGAAAGACCTGCCGCAAGTTCATGACCGTAAACCGTTCCGCCTGCAACAATATTTTCTGCTGTAAGCTTTCCTGCAGTATCCGCTGAAACTGCGCCTGCAATATTGCCCTTGATTTCAGCAACTGTTTTTGAATTGCTGATAATCGCATTATCGCAATATCCTATAAATCCGCCTGCAAAACCGTTCGAAACAACATCTGCGCCGTTAACTGTAACTTTATTTACAGTAACATCAGTTACTCTTGCACAAACTGCACCTGCGCTTGCATTTTTTTCCTTAAATTCAGCAGGACAAGCTGTAATTTCTGCAGATTCTACATTAACATTTTCAATTTTACTGTTTTTTGCATAAGCAACAACCGCAGAAGCACTTCCTTCAACATCAGTTGCAACAACATTGCATCCTGTAACAAATACATTGGTGATTTCAGAATCCACAAGACGGGCAACTACTGCCGCCGCAGAATTGTTTCCTGTTATTGTTGCTTTTTCAACAGTAACATTTTTAATTTCAGCATCCGAAGCATATCCGAAAAGCGCACCGTCTTCACTGTTAACACACAGTCCGCTTATTTTATGACCGTTACCGTCAAACTTTCCGTTAAACGGATTTTCTTTCGAACCAATGGGAGTAAATCCGCATCCTTCGTTATAAAAATCTCCGCTGAACTTAAAGGCATCTGCGCTGAACTTAATATCGTTATTCAAAACAAAGCAACTGTTCTCGCCTGAATAATATGATACATTTTCCAAATCAAAAGCATTATTGATTACATAAGGATTTGATTTTGTTCCTTCGCCTTTGAGAGTTGTTGCTATTTCAGATTTAACATTAAAGTGAACCTTAATTACTATATCTTTATCGGCAGAAAGTTTGTACTCCGCAGCTATTCCGACATTGCCTGATCTTACTGCCTTGATTTTAACCTGATTCTCTGAAGAATCAACAACAACGATTCTCTTTGCCGATTCAGACTGCCAACCTTTATCACTGTCAAATACAAAACCGTATTTTTTAATATCTCCTGTTGAAACAGATATTTTATTTTCCGCTCTTGTTTTAATTAAATCAGGTACCACAGCTTTAACAGCTTTATCAGCATCGTAATATCCTGATTTAACATCTGCTGTGCCGATTGCATTAAGGCCTGAACCGTATGAAGAATATACGATACCTTCAACTGATTTTTCCAGAGCATCTGATTTAAGCTCTGTTACATTGCCTATTATGCAGCCGGATATTTTCATTCCGTTATCTGATGTAACAACTATCTCTGCGGCACATACACAATCTTTAACGCTTACACCGTCTGCTTTTTCGGAAATAACCGAACCGATAATTCCGCCCACAGAATCAACAGCGGTAATTTTACCAGAAACATTAACCTTGCTGATTTTAACTGTTGCAAAATCGTCTGCCTTTACACGGCCGATAACTCCGCCTGCGCCTGTTACAACTCTTAACTGTGTATCGCTTCCACAAACAGCTGCAAGTGATTTTGAATTATAAACTGATGTATTATTTTCAGCTTCGCCGATTATACCGCCGACAACATAAGCTGAAACTTTAACATCACCATATACCTCAGCGTTGCTGATTTCGGCATTTTCTGTTATACCTGCAACACCGCCGGCAACAGCAGAACTGCCGGATGATTTCACTTCAAGTGACTTAACAACTGCTCCGTTGAGCTTTCCGCTTAAGAAACCGCATACACCGCCTGCAACAGGAGCAGAAGCCATAACATCCGCAGCCGCGCTGACCGTTGTACCGTTTACTTTAACATTTGATATTTCTGATTCTTCTGCCGAGCCTGAAATTCCTCCGACAAATTTACCGCCTGATACAATGCCGTTGTTAACAGCTATTTTTTCAAGCTTTGAATTTTCCGTGCAGCCGAAAAGTCCGATATTGTTTTCGCCGGATGCTTTAACATTTTTGGCACTTATGTTTTTAATTTCTGAATTTTCAGCTTTTCCTACAACAAATCCGGCATAATTAAGAGCCTTAACAGATGAATTTTCCACTGAAATTCCGTAAAGTTTTATGCCGTCTGTTTCGCCGGCTGCAATACCTGCATAATTACCGGTGCTGATTACACTGCAGTTTTTGAAGTTTACCGCTTTAATTGTTGTATTTCCCGTAATCTGAGCGGCAAGCACACCTGCGTAATCATTTGATGCATTAACAACCGCATCTTCAAAGTAAATATTAACTATTTTTGCACCGTCAACAGTTCCGAATAATCCTGCTTTAGCAGTTCCGTTGATTTTAAGACCTTTAACGGTATATCCGTTACCGTCCAGCTTTCCGGTAAATTTACCGGAAGCGCCGCCGATTGTTGAAAAATCAATGCCTGACATATCAATATTTCCGGAAAGGATAAAGCTTTTATCACAGAAATTGTCAAAGTCATTGTTAATAAACAGGAAATCTGCTCCGCAGTTAATTATATAGTTACCGTCTTTATCTTTTTCAAGTCCGTTTGAAAGACTTATTTCTGCTCTGAGACCCGTTCCCTTATGTGTAACAACAAGTGCACTGTTCTTAATTGTAACTCCGGGCTTTGCCGCCTCAACGGGAATATTAAGAACATTGTCTTTAACTGTCAGCTTTTCGGAATTCACCTTAAGCACTTCCGAATCAAACATTACTTTGAAATCATCCGCACTTGCGCCCTTTATTACATTAACGGGGATTGCTATTGAAACAACGCTTCCCTCTGCAGAAACAAAGCCGAATTCGCCTGATTCAAACGCCCACTTTTTGCCTTCTATATTAACAAATTTTTTCGGAGCGGCAACAGCTTTTGATGATGATGAACTGAAAACTGAATCAGTCATTTTAATACTGCTGTCTCCCGATGCAATAAGAATATTTTTAACATCATCGGAATAGAGTGTTGCATAGCAATCATTGATTTTGCCATTCTTATTTCCGTCGGCAGATGCGATAAATGCGGCACTTGATGAAATCTTACAACCGTCTTTAACAGTAATTGATGTAAGAGAACCGCTGGATGATATTACTGCATTATCAGTATCAAGCACAGCAATAAAGCCTGCAATATTTTTAAGTCCTGAGCCGTTTACATTTACGGGCACGCTTGTAAAGCAGTTGCTGATTGTTATATTTCCTCTTGCAGTATTTATAAATGTTGCTGTGTTACTCTTATCAGTTTTAAGACCGATAAAACCATCTTCACTCTTTTGTGCAGAAAGTTTTACTTTTGAGAACTTTGCATTATATGCATTGCCGAACACAGCAGTTTTTATTGATGCGCAAAGAACAACATTAAGGTTATAAACTTTGCCGTTAGTAAACTTAAACAGATTTTTTCTTGCCTTGATTGTGTTACCGTTGCCGTTCAATGTTCCTGTAAATGAAATTGAGGAATCCCAGGACTCAGACATTGTAACATCTTTTGAAAGAATATAATTTGCAAAAGGAGCAGACTTAATCATTGAAAGTTCTGCACTGTTTTTAATTTCAAGAGCTGATGCTTCTGTAAGTCCATCGCCTGCAGTTCCTTCCGGAACAGTGAGCACTACTGTATTAAACTTAACATCAATTTCAGATAATCCGTTACATCCTGCCTGAACTGAAACTTTTGATGTATATGTTATTTTTCCGGTTTTGTCTGCGGAATCTGCGGTAATCACAATACTGTTTTCATCTTCACTGAATGTAATTCCTTCGCCGTCAAAAGCTATATCCTTTGATGTGTCAAGAGAATATGTTAAACCTGCAAAGCTTCCTGAAAGTGATGCTTTGCTTAAAATCTCACTCTGGCCGTTGCGTACAACAATCAGCTTGTTTTCACGGTTAAACTTTCCGTCAACAGAACCGTTTTCATAAGCCATGATTCTACCGCTGATATCCGATGACCAGACATTACCGCTTGTAACTGATTTACCTGCGGCTATAACTGCACCTGTTTCATTATTAGCTGAAACACCTGCAAGTGAATAGCAATTCTTTACAGTTGACTTGCTTTCCGAAACGGCATAACCTGCTATTCCGCCTGAATATGATGAACCGGTAACGGAGCCGGAAACAACACAAGAATCAATTATTCCCGAGTTTTCACCGACAATACCGCCGCAAACTGCCTTTTTGTCAACCTTAATTTTTATTCCGTTAACTGTTGCAGACTCTATTTTACCGCTGTTTTTACCGGCAACGCCGCCGATATTGTCTGATTTAACAGCCTTAACAGATGATTTATTTACTGTAATATTTGATATTGTACCGGAATTCATACCGGAAACAACAGCAATAGTATCCTTGCCTGCACTGATATCAACAGTTACTTTGCTGATATCCATATCACAGATTTTACCGTTATTTCTGCCGATAAGTCCTGTTGAATTTTTAATTTTAAGCTTGCCTACAGTCTTGGAACTAACGCCGCCGTTAGCTGAAGCGCTGATATTCAATGCAACATTTTTAACAGTGCATCCGCTGATTTCACCGTTGTTGCATACGGCAATAACTGATGAAGAAACAGAACCGCTGTATGAAACATTTACACTGATATCTTCGAATACAACATTTTTAATAACTGATTTAGGGCTGATATAACCGAAAATACCCACCGCCGAGGAACCGTTATTTGTAATATTAAGTCCGAAAATCTTATGATTGTTGCCTTCAAGTATAAATTTAGCTTCATCAGGAGCAGCATTGCACACTGCTTTATCAACTGAAACTATTGTTCCCGGAAGAACAGAATTGTCATTCATTTCAGAATAGCTGACACCGGATAAATCTATATCTTTAGTAAGAACAAAATACTTATCGCCTGAGGTTGAATCATTTGCAACACTCTGCATTGCAAATAATTCATCTGCATTTGAAACAATATAAGGATTTTCAGCAGTACCTTTTCCGTTAAGCTTAACAGCCTCAACTGTTCCGCCGTCGCTTACAAGATTAGGTTCAACAGAATCAGACTCAGGAGTCGTGGTCTCCTGCTCATTTTTTGCAGCAGATGATGAAGATTTAATTGCAGAAAAGGACATAAAACCGTTTTTAGATACTGCAAATGCAGAGTATGCCCCTGTTGACGATAACAATACTGCCATTGATAACATCAATACCAGTACCCTTTCAATAAATCTTTTCTTCATCTTAATAACCTCCACGCCGGTTCAAATCTTTTATACTTCACTGCTGCATCAAGTATAAAATTAAATAATTACTGTTCTTCTGCTGAATTTGATTTCTTAGCATTTGCTTTTGCTGCCTTAGCAGCTTTTTCTCTTGCTATTTTATCTTTTTCACGCTGTTTTGCTTTTTCTATGCGTTCTTTTTCACGCTGTTTTTCTCTTTCTTTAGCAAGGCGTTCTTTTTCCTTTGCTTTTTCTTTAGCAATTCGATTTTTTTCAATCTGCTTTGCTTTTTCTCTGGCAATTCTTTCTTTTTCCTTTTCCTTTGCCTTAGCTATGCGCTCTTTTTCTGCAAGAGCGGCTTTTTCCTTAGCAAGGCGTTCTTTTTCTCTTGCCTTTTCTTTTGCAATTTTTTCTCTTTCAAGCTGTTTTGCTTTTTCAGCGGCAATTCTTTCTTTCTCTTTTGCCTTAGCTTTAGCAGCTCTTTCTTTTTCTGCAAGCGCAGCTTTCTCTTTAGCAAGGCGTTCTTTTTCTTTCGCTCTTTCTCTTGCAGCCTTTTCTTTTTCAAGCTGAGCTGCTTTCTGAGCTGCAAGACGCTCTCTTTCTTTCTCTTTGGCAAGGCGGGCTTTTTCTTTTTCCTTTTCCTTGCGTTCTCTTTCAAGCTGAGCAGCTTTCTCTTTGGCAAGGCGGGCTTTTTCTTTTTCCTTTTCCCTGCGTTCTCTTTCAAGCTGAGCAGCTTTTTCTTTGGCAAGTCGAATTCTTTCTTTAGCTTTGCGTTCTTTTTCAAGCTTGAGAGCCAGCTCTTTTTCTTTGCGGGCTTTTTCTTTAGCAATTCTTGCCTGTTCTTTTTCTTTTGCAATCTGTGCAAGCTTTGCTGCTTTCTCCTTCGCAAGGCGTGCCTTTTCTTTTTCTTTGCGTGCTTTTTCTTTCGCAAGTGCAAGTTCTCTTTCTTTCTTAGCTTTGAGTCTTGCTCTTTCTTTCTCTTTGCGAGCTTTCTCAGCAGCTTTCTCTCTTGCGATTCTTGCTTTTTCACGCTCTATGCGACGGCGTTCCATCTCTTTTTCATGAGCAATTTTTGCTTTAATTTTATCTTCAATAGCTTTCTTTCTTGCGTTTTCAGATGCAATAGCTCTGTCAATAGCATCTTTAATTCTCTTTTCGCCTTCAAGTTTACGCTTGGAAACTCTTTTAACTTCATCGACGAAAATGCGCTTAATCTCAACCTCTTCCATATCATAATCCAAAACAAGCTCTTCAGCGAGTCTTTTAAGAAGCTTCGGTTTAAGCTTTCTCATCTTAGCACGCTTGCCCAATGAGTCTTCCGATATTGAATTATTTTTAAGAAGCATATAGTTTGTGGCAATGATACGGTTAAGCTCTGTTTTATACTCATCGCTGACCATTTCATTTGATTCTTTTGCGATAATTTCATAACCGACATCTCTGTATGACTGAATAAACTGCCACAGTTTAAGACATGCTCTGAAATTCGGATTTTTTTGGATAGCGTTTGTTCTCATAATCGGAGGACGAACGGGAACGCAGCCTTGAAGTTCTTTCATAAATCCTGAATGAGCATATTCGTTAATAATCTTTTTAATACGCTCAATTCTCTGGAATGCAGATGCGTTTTCACCGTCAATATTTGCGGTATCCTCCAAATCATTACCGCCTGACTGAGCGGAAATTTCAAGTTTATATGTTATTTTTTCATTTCCACGGTATGTTTCGTTTTCCATTTTCAGTGATGCCATATTTTCATCATCTGAAAGACTGAATAGAACATTATATCTTACATCAATAAATCTGATAAGGTTTTGCATAAGTGTAAATACAAAACGATTTTCATAAACCTCAAAGCTTTCTTCTCTGAAAACATTAAGAATTTCGTTGGGTGTAACATCGTCACCCTCAACTTTTGCAATCATATTTGTATGCTGTGCAAGATGGCGAACTGACTCAGCAGTAATTTTCTTTGCTCTTTCAATAGGAACAATTTCTTCTTCCTGAATAATAAATTTACGGGGAACACGGATGATATTATCTAACGGAATAATGCACGCTTCGATTTCCTCAACCCATGTTAAGTCAATTTTCTTCTCAAAATAGCGATTAAACAAAGAATAATTTGACTTACCTCTTTCAACGATATCAGTCATATTATCATAGAACTGATTATCAGTTGTGAGAGCATCCATGCTGTTTTTATATTCTAAAAATAATTCAAGATATGATTTATCCATCTGCACCTTATGCCCCTTTGCATTGATTTATCGGGATAGTAAAGCTAATTACATAAGCTTCTGGAGTCTTAAGAGATACTCTTTTGATTCCATCATGTTTGATTTACCGAAATGTTTGTTAAGATATGTAATAAGTCCGTCAATTTCGTCACGGATAAATGAAAGATTCAAGCTTTCAAATTTACGGAGAATCTTATGGCAAAGAACAAAGTCAATACCGTCAATTTCAGTTCCGCCGCATCCAACATATGCAGGAACAAATTCTTTAAGCTGCTTAACAATACGGTTACCGAAAGCAAGACGGAAGTGTTCAATAACATAGTCATCAAGTTCTTCAAGCTTGCGAAGGTTTTCTTCTGAAACCTTATGAATTTCCTGGCATTCTCTGAACATTTCTTCAAGATGCTTGTAGCTGAGAGGAAGCCATTCTGTATAGGGAGCTTCAAAGAATTTACCTTTACTGTTAATATCTATCGGAATAGCTCGGTCATAAACCTTATCTGATACGGCGAATGTTGAGTCGTCGTTATTGATTGTGCCGATGTACCACATATTTTCAGGAAGTCTGAGCTTTCCGTCAAACAGATGCTTGGGGTCTGTAGGCCAAACGCTGGGAACAAGTGATACAACCCATTCATCTCTTGTAGGCATTTCAAGAATTGAAAGAAGCTCTGCAAAGTAATACTCAACACGGGCAATGTTCATTTCGTCAAGAACAGTAATGAATATTTCTTCTTTATATGTAGCTTCATACATTTTCTTGAGAACTTCTGTTTCATTAACACGCTTTGTAAATTCGTTGAAATAACCGAAAATTTCAGTACGGTCACGCCAGGAAGGCTGAACTGATGCGATTGTTGCGGGATTACGAAGGAATTTACCCCATGCATAAGCAAGTGATGTTTTACCTGTACCGGAAATACCCTGTAAAATAATAAGTCTTGTTGTAGCAAATGCTGAAAGGAAAAGTCTGATAAGCTTCGGCTCATAGAAAAGACCTAACTGAGAGCAGGCGAAATTGCGGAATCTGTCGCAAATTTCGGGAAGAGTAATTTCGTTATCAAACTCGGGGGCAACATAATCGCCGATTTCGAGGTCAACCTGTGTACATTTGTAGAAACGGCTGTAATCGTCTGCAGTCATATCTACTTCGTCGTCTTTCTTCTCTTCTTCGTCTTTTTCTTCCTGTTCAACGAAGGGGCTTTCACCGGGCTTCAAGCCAAGCTGAGAAACTTTCATTGCAAGAATTCTTTCTTTTTCAGATGAAAGCTTGATAATTTCTCTGTTAAGGTTTGCAACTTCGTTAAGAAGTTCTTCCTGGTCAACAAGAGTCTTGCGAACTCTCAGATATTTTTTAACAAGAACAACAACAAGAATTACAATTACTGCAAGAATAGCTATTGTGGCAATTACTGTAAGAATTGCGAGAATCCAGTCTGTTGCTGTAAAGTTTTCTGAATTGTTCTTAAATATATCAATATATCTGGGGATATTGAACATATTGAATATTCCCATGCCGATTCCTTTGAAAATCCCGAACAGGCCTTGTACAAAAAACTGATTTAAGAACTCTGAAATAAATGCTGTTACTGTCATTTTTGGTCACCCTCTTGAAAATTTTATATAGTATAGTGGATATTTTTATGATTTATCGGAATTTGAATCATTTTCCGCTTTTTTCTTTTCTGCTTCCTGCTGAGCAAGATATTCTTCAATAGCCTTACGCTTAATATCGTCAGTTGAATCCTCTGATTTAGCAGACATAAACATAGAAATAAGTTTATATACCTGCCAGATAAAGAACAGGGCCAAAGGAATAATTATGCAAACCATAAATCCCAGCTGAGTCTGAAGGAAACCGAGAGCTTTACCTAATCCGCTGATACCGAAACCTTTTTTAATGTTTTCGGCACTCTTATCAGGTCCTATATCGGCTGAAGCACCAACCTGCTTTGCAATAACTTCGTCAGGTACAATAGGGAAACTATCTTCTGTGCTTACACCGTCACCCTTTGTGTAGTAGTATTCAACCTTACCGTCTTTTCCACGCTTGATATCTACAATTCTATGTGTATTATAATCTCTCTGTGCAGTACCGTCTTCGTTTGAAATAATTGCAGAATAAGTAATTACATCACCGACTTTGAGAACTTCGCCGTTACGGGCTTCGTCAACGGTTATAGCTTTTGAAATAATCAAATCGCCTTCTCTGATTGTGGGGTTCATTGAATCAGTCTGAACAGAAAACGGAATGTATCCGAACAAATTACCCAATCCTGTATCGGAGTTTTTTGATGTAAATGTCATTACCGTTATCATAATTGCAATAATTAAAATGATAATCAGTAAAATATCCGAAACAACTCCGAGTATGCTTTTGCCTTTTTTCTCCATAATAGTATCCACCTTTATTTTGTAAAACTTTTGACCGAAAAGTCACTTAAAAGTATACATAAATATACTCTTAAATCATTCTTCGATTTTGAACAAGTTCGTCCGGCAGAGCGGAGCAAACCGCTCCGCCGGAAAAAATAAGCTTTTAATTAGTCAGCTACTGTGAATTTGAAAGCAACTGAAAGTTCAGAGCTTGAAATACTGTCACGGCAGTCAACATCGTTACCTTCTGCCCAAATATATACTCTTACCTTTGTAATGCCTGCGCCAAGCTCAAATGTCTTGTTAGCTGCATCACTTGTGTAAACAGTACCGGTGGGAAGTGCTGTACCGCTCTTAACTATGTACATATCTGTATCTGCAGTGCCTACTTCTGTGCTGTTAACAGGTACTGTAGCCTGTGAAGGATTCTTTGCGCCTTCTACAGAATGGCCCTTGGAATCAGCTTCTGTAATTACAACCTTTGCAGCGCTTGCATTGCTGAGCTGCTGGATTGTAGCTGCTTCTGTACCTTCTTCAACTGTTCCCATAGGAACAAATGCATATCTGATACATGAAAGTACATTCTGTGATTCTTCGCCGATTTCTTTAACTTCTGTGCTGCTGAAATCAATTTTCTGAGCCGCACCGGACTTGAAGAATACATCGAATGCTACGATTCCTGCTTCATCTGCACTACCTGATGCTTCTATGATTTTGCTTGCGTCAACTGCACCTTCAGCATCAACTTTAAGACAGTAGAAATTAGGATAACCGTAATCACCAAAGTTATTAAAGCTGCTTGATGCGGGAATAAGATATTCGGGAAGCATATTTCTGTTTCCTGCATACGCATCATAAGTAGCATCTGATGTTGAAGCATCAGTGTTGAAAAGATTATCCAATGTAAGGTTCTGTCTCCAGCTCGGGTCAGTAGCGTTGGCAGAAATCTGGAAGCCTTCTGAAGCATAGAGTTTAACATCCATTTCTTCGATTACGCCTTTATCGCCCATAACGAACCATGCAAAAGTTGAACTTGTAAGAACGATTGCAGAAACGAGGAGCATAACCATAGAGGTTATAAAGGCACGCTTTTTGCTTTTTCTTCTCATGACTTCATCTCCATTACTAAAATTTGCCGGATTTGCGTAAAACGCTTTATACTTAGCCGGTAACCCGGAATAAGTATCTTTTGTAAAATACCTGCTCTCTTTTTGGGTTGACCTTATTTTTTCACTGTAAAGGTCAATTAAAAGTATATCGCATATACTCTTAAATCACCCTTACAGCTGAGAGAGGAAATGCAGAGGGCGGTGTTCCGATTACGCCGCCCTCATAAGCGACGAGGTTCTCAATACGGCAGAGCAACTACCGAATTGAAATTAAGTATGATTAAAGATTAAATGCGTTATTAAGTTATTAATATGTTCTTAAATTAATCAATTGTGAATTTAAGAGCTACCTGAAGAACTGAGCCTGCAACTGAGTTCTGGCAGTCGATATCGTTGCCTTCTACCCAGATATAAACTCTAACCTTTGAAACGCCGCCGGGAAGTACAAAAGATGTTTCTGTTCTTGAAGATGTCTCGTTAACCTTAATACCTCTGGGTGCTTCGGTAGCACCGTTGTTAAGAACAAAACTATCATTTACTGTACCTGCTGCGCCCGTACTTGCAATACCGTTTGTAGCAACATATCCTGAACCTGCACCTTTTTCTTTTAACTCGGTGCAACGGTTTGTTCCGTCAGGTTCAAAGAGGATACAAGTACTACGATCTGAATTCTTAAGAGCAATAGCATCTGCTGCAACTGAGCTCTGAGTGGTACCCATAGGAACGAATGCACATCTGAGAGCTGTAAGAATTCCGGATGTTGAAGTATCTGTAAATGTTGAACCCTGAGCTTTGTTGTTCTTGTCATAGAAATATACTCTTGTTTCCTGTGCTACCTTAAAGAAAAGGTCAAATGCAACAAGGCCTGCACTGTCAGCTGCTCCGGCAACCTGATTAACTGCTGTTACTGTTGCATATTTTTTATCATCAAGAGTTGCTTTAAAGAAATTCGGGAAACCGTTTGTGAAATAGTTAAAGCAAGATGAAACAGGAACAAGTGTTGACGCTAAAAGGTTGATATTGTTCTCATAAGCCTTATAACGACTTGTTGATTTTGCATTGAACAAATCATCAGAAGTAAGATTTGCTGTCCATGCATTTGCGTTTGCTGAAATCTGAACGCCTTCAGGTGATGAAACATTAAGTTCCATGCTATCAACAGTTGCAACTTTACTCATTGAAAACCATGCAAATGTCGATGATGTAAGAACGATAGCTGAAACAATAAGCATAGCAATCGCAGATACAAAAGCGCGTTTTTTGATTGTCTTTTTCATGTCTTTACCTCCATAAAGATTATGCCTTGGTGACCGTTAACGCGTCACCAAACGCATTTAATATATATCCTGCGTGTTAAAGATCGGACCTAAAGAAAAGTACTCATATCATAAGTCAAATAAAGGCTGCTCCATTTATTTAACGCCGATACCCTCGTCACTTATCATCAAGGTTCATAGATGTTGAAATCCATTGAAAGCTTGACCTCTCCTTCAAGAATATCATTAACACACTCGGGATCTTCTCCTTCAAACCAGACAACAACTGTAAGTTTTTCTATGTCGCCTGCTTTGAATTTTTCATTTGTAACCGTTGAAACAAGACGGTTACTCTTGAAATTTTTATCAGCGAATTCTTCAAGAACATTGTTGGTACCCATTTTCGGCTTTGCAAAAGTTGTTCTTTCGCCGTCTCTGATTACCATAACTCGAAGAGCTTCGTCAGCACCTTCGGTAACGCTGTCTATGTTGATTTTTGCCGAATAGCCTGCGTCATCTTCTCCGGTGTTTTTAACATAAAATGAATATGTGAAATAGTACATTCCGTTTTCTTTGAAATTCTTGGAACCGTCGTATTTATCGATATCCTGCGGAATAAGCGGATATGTACCTTCTCTCATCTCCTCAAATTTACTTCCTTCAAGTATTCTCTGGGGAGAATTGAAATCTTTTGTTTCGCTCAAAGCGATACCTGCATTAAAAGCTTCATTACTTGTTGTAACTGTAAAATTACCGCCTTTGATATATGAAGTGCAGGCAAATAAGCCAAAAAGGAAAAGCAATAAAATTATAAGAATAATGGTAAGCACTCTGATTAAAGCTTCACGCTTATTAACTTTTTTTGAGTTTGTCTTAACAGAATACCTGCCCATCTGGTCGCTGTTGCTCATTTCGGGATTTGACGGCTGACCGCCGACAGCAGCTTTATTTTTTTTAGCCAACGCAACTCGCTCCCTTCGTTATACTATTGATTTTTCTGAAATCGGTTTTCCGTAAAACGGACCTTTAAGCTGGTCAACACCCATTTTCTTAAGAAGATCCGCCTTTTCCTGAGTATCAACTCCGCCAACTCTTGTTTCGACTTCAATCTTCTTGCAGAAATCAATAAGTCCCTGAATCATATTCTGGGTTTTTTCGCTTTCCATAATGTCCTCAATAAGGGATGAATGAATACCGAAATAATCCACATCATAATGGCTGAGATTGCTCAGTGATGTATATTCAAGTCCTAAATCGTCAATAGATATCTTAAACCCGAGCTCTCTCAGCTGAGTGAAATTATCAAAAACCTGATCTTTCACAGCTTCAAGAATGCTTTCATTTATGTTGAAGCAAAATCTTTCAGGCTTAACATCATATTTATTAAGGATTTTCATAACAGACGGAACAAAGTTCTTCTTTGCGATATGTTTAATAGAAATCCATACTATGCAGGAATTTATGTCTGCCTCTCTTGCTTCGCAGCGCTTAATAGCTTCACAGCACTCTTCGATTGCCCAAAGACCCAGCTGGCAAATCTGATTTGATTTTTCTGCAATGGGAATAAACAAATCCTGAAGCATAACACCCATAACCCTGTCGTTTATTCTCATAGATATTTCATAATCAATTGCCATATTGAGATGGATAT
Organism: Acutalibacteraceae bacterium; assembly: GCA_045628495.1. Classification (GTDB taxonomy): domain Bacteria; phylum Bacillota; class Clostridia; order Oscillospirales; family Acutalibacteraceae; genus CAG-488. The sequence continues at coordinate 55,042 of JAZQPL010000072.1, read as the reverse complement.
CAAACACCGGCTGGTATTCAAGCTCTATTGCTCTGAGCTTTCCGCCTGTTCCGGTTTTCTTTTTCTGTTCCATAAGCAACCCTCTCTGTTATGTGGACTAAGTTTAATTGTATATTTTGTGCAGTACGCAATTTACTGTGTAAAAAACAGTAAAACTAAAAAAGGGCGCACCTATACACATTGACATTATTAGACTTGTACCTTATCCTAACATAAATCAAGCAGTAAAGTCAATAGCTGTGAAAAAAATTTTTATTATTTTTCGGCATATTCTTTAAGTTGACTGAGCCTACAAAAGCAATTATAATGTAACAGGTGAGAAAAATGTCAATTATTGTCAAATATCTGAAAAACTATAAAAAAGAAAGTATACTGGCACCTGTCTTCAAAATGACGGAGGCCTGTCTTGAACTGATTGTACCCTTAATCGTTACAAAAATCATTGACCTTGGTATCGGCAAATCAGATAAAGACTATATCGTTAAAATGGGACTTGTTCTTTTAGCGCTGGGAGCAGCAGGATTTGCAAGCTCGGTTACTGCGCAGTATTTTGCGGCAAAAGCGGCAATATGCAGCACAGAAAAAATGCGCAACGACTTGTTCGCTCATATAAATAAATTTTCATTCGGCAACATTGACTCATCCGGCACAAGCTCGCTGATTACCCGCATTACAAACGATATAAATCAGATTCAGACAGGAATAAATATGGTGCTCCGATTATTTCTTCGTTCGCCGTTTATTGTTTTCGGTTCAATGATAATGGCATTTACAATAGATATTAAATCTGCTGTTATTTTTACAGTTGCAATACCGTTGCTTTTCGCAGTTGTTTTCGGAATAATGTTCCTGACCATTCCTGTTTTCAAAAAAATACAGGGTTCTTTTGATAAAATCACTATGCTCACAAGAGAGAATCTTACAGGTATAAGGGTAATAAGAGCATTTAACAGGCAGAATAAAGAAATTCAGGATTTCAACAAAGAATCAGATATACTGATAAATCTTCAACTTTTCGCAGGTAAAATTTCCGCTTTGCTTAACCCGTTGACTTATATAATACTTAACGGAGCCGTAATTGCGATTCTCTGGGTCAGCGGAAACAAAGTTTATTCGGGGGCTTTAACCAGGGGTGCTGTTGTTGCTCTTATAAACTATATGTCACAGATTCTTGTTGAACTTGTTAAACTGTCAAATCTTATTGTTACTGTAAATAAATCAGCTGCTTGCATTTCCAGAGTAACTGCTGTGTTTGAAAAAGAACCCGAAAAAATATTTTCAGACGAAGAATGTGAGCTGATAAAATCATCTGCCGCTGTTGAATTCAACGATGTCAATTTCAGCTACGGCAGTTCAAAGGTTCCCGCCCTGGAAAATATTTCTTTTAAAGCATACCCCGGAACTGTTACCGGAATAATAGGCGCAACAGGCTCGGGAAAATCAACACTTGTAAATTTAATTCCCGGATTTTACAGATGCACCGGCGGTGAAGTAAAGCTTTTCGGTCAAAACACTGAAAGCTTTACAAAGGAGCAAATCAACCGCCTTGTTTCCGTTGTTCCTCAAAAAGCTGTTTTATTTAACGGAACTGTAAAAGACAATATTTTAATCGGCAAGCATAACGCATCAGACAGTGAAGTAAAAAACGCCTTAAAGCTTGCGGAAGCGGAAGATTTTGTTTCGGAAAAATCCGGAGGACTCAATTATGTTATTGAACAGGAAGGAAAAAATCTTTCAGGCGGTCAGAAACAAAGGCTGACAATCGCAAGAGCTTTTGTCAAAAAATCACCTGTTCTCATTCTTGACGACAGTATGTCGGCACTTGATTTTGTGACAGAATCAAAACTGCGCAAGTCGCTTTCCGAAAACTTCAAGGATGCAGCTGTGTTTATTGTTTCTCAAAGAGTTGCAACTGTTAAAGGGGCAGATAATATTATTGTACTTGACGACGGAAAAATCTGCGGTTCGGGAAAGCACAGTGAATTGATTAAAAGCTGTCATGTTTACAAAGAAATTTGCCTGTCTCAGCTTTCCGAAAAGGAGTTTTATGCAGATGAACAGTAAAACAACTTTAAAGCGTATATTTATATATATTAAAATGTATAGGGTTCCTATGCTTTTTTCACTGATATTTGCCTTTGCGGGAGTAGTATGCCTGTTATATGCTCCTATTCTTTCAGGAAAAGCTGTTGACCTGATTATCGGCAAAGGAAATGTTGATTTTAACGCACTTTTAAGAACTCTTATTATGTTCGGTTCCGTTACAGCCGCTTACGCTCTGGTGCAGTGGCTTATGAATTGCTGCAACAATTATGTAACTTACAGAGTTGTAAAAGATATCAGAACCTCTGCTTTTCGCAAAATACAGAATTTTGATATTTCATTTGCGGATTCACATCCTCACGGAGATATTGTCAGCAGACTTGTTAACGACACCGACAGATTTGCTGACGGGCTTTTAATGGGATTTACTCAGTTGTTCACCGGTGTTTTAACTATTATCGGCACTCTGGTTTTCATGCTTAAAATAAACTTTAAGGTTGCTCTTGCAGTAATATGCATTACTCCTTTGAGCCTTTTTATTGCATCGTTTATTGCAAGAAAAACTTACAGCATGTTCAAAAAGCAATCAGAAACCAAGGGCGAACTTACATCTTTAACCAGCGAAATGCTCGGCAATCAAAAAACAGTAAAAGCATTCGGGTATGAAAATTGTTCTGTTTCACGCTTTAAAGAAATAAATTCACGGCTTTCAAAATACAGCCTGAAGGCCACATTCTTTTCTTCACTTGTTAACCCGTCAACCAGATTTGTCAACAACACTGTTTATGCCTGCGTTGTAATTTTCGGAGGAATTGCCGTTATCAACAGCTTGGGTTCTGCGGGTATAACAGTCGGCCAGCTTGTTTGTCTTTTAAGCTATGCAACACAATACGCAAAGCCCTTTAATGAAATTTCAGGCGTTGTAGCCGAGTTGCAGGAATCCCTTGCCTGCGCAGGAAGAATTTTTCAGATTATCGACAAAGACGAGCAGACTTCCGATAAAAACAGCAAAGAACTTTTATCGGTAACAGGTGATGTCAGCGTTGACAATGTTAATTTTTCTTATGATAAAAAAACAGAGCTTATTAAAAATTTCAATCTTCGTGTCCGTTCAGGTCAGCGAGTGGCAATAGTAGGACCGACAGGGTGCGGAAAAAGCACTGTAATCAATCTGCTTATGCGGTTTTACGATACAGACAGCGGATGCATAAAAGTCAGCGGTGAAGATATAAAGGCCGTCACAAGAAACTCACTGAGGAAAAACTACGGAATGGTTTTGCAGGAAACATGGCTGAAAAACGGTACTGTCAGAGAAAATATCGCTTTTTCAAAACCGGAAGCAACTGACGAAGAAATAATTGCCGCTGCAAAGCTTACCCATGCTCATAGCTTTATAAAAAGACTGCCCGACGGATATGATACAGTTATCGGAGATGAAGCAGGGAATTTATCCGCAGGTCAGAAACAGCTTCTTTGCATTACAAGAGTGATGCTTGCACTGCCCCCTATGCTTATTCTTGACGAAGCAACATCCTCAATAGATACAAGAACTGAACTGCAAATACAAAAAACTTTTGCTCAAATGATGAAAGGCAGAACAAGCTTCATCGTTGCTCACCGTCTTTCAACCGTTAAAGAAGCTGATATAATTCTTGTTATGAAAAACGGAAAAATAATTCAGCAGGGAACTCATAATTCACTTATAAAAACTGACGGATTTTATAAAGAATTATATCAAAGCCAGTTTGCCGGTTCATAAATATTCCTTTTTATTATTATTTACTATTGATTTGTATTGACTATGCTATATCCATATGATATACTTTAGACTGTAAAATGTTGCGCAGAAGGGTGAAAAAAATGGTAAAAAAAGAAATACAGCGTACAATAATTGAACCAAACGGTCATAATTTTCAATATTGGAAAGATATATGGAGATACCGTGAACTTGCATTCAACTTTGCAAAAAGAGATGTAACCGTCAGGTATAAACAGACTCTTGTAGGGTTCGGCTGGGCAGTTGTCAGCCCGGTTGTAAATATGATAATAATGTCGTTTATTTTCGGTAATGTTGCAGGTCTTTCCAGTGAAGGAAATGTTCCGTATCCCATAATGGTATACGCAGGTCTTATTCCCTGGTCACTGCTTTCAAAATGTGTTTCAACCGGAGCCGGCACATTTATCAGCAACGCCGGAATAATGCAGAAGGTTTATTTCCCGAGAATTTTATCCCCTCTCGGTTCGGTTCTCGCCTTTTTGATAGACACATCTATTTCCTTTGCCGTGCTTCTTGTCCTTATGGTGATTTTCTTTTTCACTGAAGGATTTGTACCCTCGCCGAGAATATTCCTTTCGCCTCTTATTCTGGTTTTTGCAACGATTCTCGGCCTTTCCGCAGGTCTTTTCCTTTCCGCTTTTAATGTTAAATGGCGTGATCTCGGTCAGGCTCTTCCCTTTTTACTTTCTCTCGGTCAATATCTTTCCCCCGTTGCATATTCTGTAAATGCAAACTTCGGTGACAAATGGTGGGTTAACCTTTATTGTCTTAACCCTGCGGTAGGTATACTGGAAACATATAAATGGTGCATCATTCCTTCAATGAAATTCAATGCATTCGCATTTTTGGTTTCTGTTGTTTGGTGTGTGGTGTTGATTCCTTTGGGAATTCATTTCTTCAGAAAAACAGAAAGAACCTTTGTTGATATAGTTTAAGGCGGTGAAAGCAATGGATGAAAGACCGATTGTAATTGATATTAAAGATGTTAAGAAAAAATATATTATCAGACACAACAGGGAAAAAGCAACTTCTTTTTCCGGCAAATTAAAAAACGCAGGTAACTATATTTTTCATCCCTCCAACCGAAAAGAAAAAGAGGACTTCTGGGCACTTAACGGTGTTACCTTCCAGGTAAGACAGGGTGAAAAAGTCGGTATCATCGGCAAGAACGGTGCAGGAAAATCAACTCTTCTCAAAATTCTTTCAAGAATTACAGAACCCACTGACGGAAGAATTGAGCTTTTAGGTAAAGTTTCCGCTATGCTTGAGGTAGGAACGGGATTTAACGGTGAGCTTACCGGCAGAGAAAATGTTTACCTTAACGGTGCTATTCTCGGTATGACTAAAGAAGAAATTGATGAAAAATATGACGATATTGTTCAATTTTCTGAGGTTGGTAAATTTATTGATACCCCTGTTAAACGATATTCCAGCGGTATGTTTGTAAGGCTTGCCTTTGCCGTTGCATCACATCTTGAGCCGGATATTCTTATTGTTGACGAAGTTCTCGCTGTCGGAGATACAAAATTCCAGCGTAAATGCATTACAAGAATGATGAACATAGCAGAAGGCGGTAAAACAATTCTGTATGTTAGCCATCAGATGCACACCATTCGCCAGCTTTGTGACAGAGTTATTGTTCTTAAAGCAGGACAGGTTGTTTTTGACGGTGATGTTGAAAAAGGAATTGCCATGTATACGGAAACTGCTGATGTCAGCCAGTCAACAAACATTGACCTTTCGGATCATAAACCAAGAGGCACGCAGATGGCTGTTGTTGAAAATGTTAAAATTCTTGAAAAAGAAAGATGCGAATGGCTTTACAATGAATCAATTAAAATAAAGGTCAGACTTAAAATAACTGAAGACTGTGATAACCCAAGCATTATGTTTGTTATAAGAAATCTTTCTTATCAGACTCTTGCAAGTGCAAGAACTCCGGACCTCGGCCAACTTAAAGCCGGCCAGGAAATTGATTATGTCCTTACGGTAAACACAAAAGATATTCTTGCTCCGGATAAGTATGTCGCCGGTATAGAAGTGTGGAAGATTACCGACACATTAAAAACCGTTCATGATGTTGTTCCCGAAATGTTTTCTTTTGAAATTCTTGACGGTGATAAAGAATCCAACGATGCAAAAGAAACCCAGTGGGATCCGTCAATTAACGGCAACACTATGTTACCCGAAATAGAAACCGAATTGTCAAAAGACTGACAAATTTCCGTAAGCATATAATTTCCAAACTTCAAGAGGTGAAAGTATGCCTGAAATCAGTATTATTGTTCCTGTTTACAATGTTGAGCAATATCTGAGTCAGTGTGTCAGCTCAATTATTACTCAAAGTTACAAAGATTTTGAGCTGATTCTTGTTGATGACGGTTCTCCGGATAACTGTCCTGCTATGTGCGATGATTTTGCAGAAAAAGACATCAGAATAAAAGTTATTCATCAAAAAAACGGCGGACTTTCAAATGCACGAAATTCAGGCTTCAAAGCTGCCTGCGGTAAATATATATGGTTTATTGACAGTGACGATTACATACTTGAAAATGCATTGAAAACAATTTCCGAATATTTTCACACCGAATCCGATATAATCAGTTTCGGCTTTGTAAACGATGTTAACGGTGAAATAAAAGGAAGAAATGTTATGCCATTTGCAGGCATTGCCGACAATAAGCAGATTTGTGCACTGGCAAATACAGCCTGCTCCTCTCATCTGTTCACTTTTGTATGGAGAGATATTTACAACCGTGAATTTTTAATAAATAACAATATTTATTTTGTTGACGGCTTAAGCTACGCCGAAGACTCGGCTTTTAATTCAAAAGCTTTTTTCCTTGCAAACCGGATTTGTTATATTGAAGACTGTCTGTATGCCTACAGGGAAAGAAATTCGGGAATAAGTAAAAATGTCAGCAAGTCATTTGACAGTAAACTTATTGATAATTTTGTTTTATATGATTCAATAAGAGATGAAAACTACGAAAAATACTGCGTATATAAAGACATCCGATATCACATTGACGCAAGTAAACATATTCTTACAAATATTTTTTATTCAAGTATCCTGAACAGGATTTACAATTCTGAGGGCGTTAATAAATATAAACTTTTCCGTAAAGCAGCCCGTTCGAAAATGGTCAGAAAAGTTTTTGAATATTACGACATAAACGAAAGAAAAAGTAAAAGTCTTGACTGGCTGATGTTCTGGTTTGTGAAAAACAGAATGTATTTTTCAGGGCATATTATCTGCAAATATTTTCTTTTCAAGTAAAGAGGTTTTTATTATGCTTTTAGTAACACAAACTGACATTTCAGGTTCCCGCTTCGGTGATGAAAAAGCTGTAAAATGGATTTGCGAATCCGGATTTGATGCTATAGATTATTCTATGTTCTCTATGCGGGATGAGGACTGTGTTCTTAACACTCCGGCATATAAAAGTTATGTTGCCAACCTGAAAAAAATTGCCGACAGCTACGGAAAAACTTTTTCTCAGGCGCATTCTCCTTTTCCGTCATATATAATTGATGATGAAAATTTCAACAAAACCGCTTTTTCGAGAATCTGCCGCTCTATTGAAATAGCAGGCTTGCTCGGTGTTAAAAACATTGTTGTTCACCCGACTGATTTCAGAAAAAGCAGTGAAGAAAATCTTAAACTTAATGAAGAATTCTATAACAGGCTTTTGCCTTACTGCAAAGAATACAATGTTAAAATTGCAGTTGAAAATATGTTCGGCAGAGACAGACGCCGTAATTATATTATTCCCAATATCTGCTCTGAAGGTGAAGAGTTTAATAAGATGATGGATATGCTTGACCCGGATTATTTTACCGCCTGTGTTGATATAGGCCATGCCGGACTTGTAGGAACAACTGCCCCGGATTTAATAAAATCCCTCGGTCATGATAAACTCGGCTGTCTTCATGTTCACGATAATAATTATATTGAAGATAAGCATCTTCCTCCCTATTTCTGTGATTTGGATTGGGATGAGATTTCACAGGCTCTCGCAGATGTAAATTACAAAGGTGATTTTACTTTTGAAGCGGATAATTTTATACTTCGTTTTCCTGAAGATGTAATGCCTTCTGCGTTTCGGTTCCTGCATGATATAGGCAGATCCCTTATAAACAATATTGAAACAAGAATTAAAAAATAATATTATATTAAATCATTATATTAAATCGCCGGTATTCTTCGGCGATTTATTTTTTACGGTTATATTATCCCATTTGATAAATAATTATCAAAAAATGCGCTGAAACACTTGAATAAACCGTTTGTTTTGTGTATAATTCAAGTGTATATATTTTGCACCGGTATTTTTTATCGGACTGAATTAAAAGGAGGAATTCCCATGAATGAAAACTTCAATTATAAAATGAAGCTTACAGACGAGCAGGAAGCCGTCCTTCACGGCTCAAAAGGCGAAACCATGGCAAAGATTATGAAAACTCTTGTTCTTTACGGTGATGCCTTTGATGCTGAAAAGATGGTTCCTGTTACAAGTGAAAAAGGTCATCTTGTTACAAGCTTCGGTCTTAAAGTTATGAAACCCGTTCATGACCTTATGGATGAGCTTATTAACAACGGAGCAATTTCCGCTCAGAAATTCTCTGTTGACCCCAAGCCCCTTGACCCTAATGTTCCTGTAAATTTTGCTCAGAATATTGTTTTCAAGAAATTTATGTATTCTGCACAGGACAAATACGACGCACAGCTTGAAAAGCTCGGACTTGTTGATAAAAATGCATACACCTGCACCTGCTACCTTGACGAAGTAGGCAACAAACCCAATAAAGGAGAGGTTCTTTCCTGGGCTGAAAGTTCTGCTGTTGTATATGCAAACTCCGTCCTCGGTGCAAAGTGCAACCGTAACTCAGGTATTATTGAGCTGTTCGGCTCTATTGTAGGCTGTGTTCCTTATTTCGGATTGCTTACAGATGAAGGCAGAAAAGCTACCTGGATTGTTGAAGTAAAAACATCCAAAAAACCCGAAGCACAGATTCTCGGTTCAGCTATCGGAATGAAGGTTATGGAAGATGTTCCTTATGTTAAAGGACTTGACAAATGGCTTGGAGATAAGCTTGACGGCGATGCTTGTGCATACCTTAAAGATTTCGGTGCCGCAACTGCTTCCAACGGTGCGGTAGGTCTTTATCATATTGAAAACCTTACTCCCGAAGCTGTTGAACAGGGCGAAAGTATTATTGCCGAAGGCGCAAAAACTTATGTAATTGACGATGCCGAGCTTGAAAGAGTTAAAAATAATTACCCTGTTATGTGGAAAGATAAGAACGCTAAACCCAAGCTTTGCTTTGTAGGTTGTCCTCACCTTTCACTCGCACAGCTCAATGACTGGACAGAAAAAGTTATTGACGGGCTTAATAAAAGCGGTCTTTCAAAGGTTTCAATACCCACCGTATTCACTGCTGCTCCCGGAGTTATTGAAAAATTCAACAAAACTCCCAATGCGGCAAAACTTAAAGCTACAGGAATTGTTTTAAGCTATATTTGCCCGCTTATGTATATGAACAATCCTCTTGCCAAGAGTATGCCTGTTATTACAAATTCCAATAAACTCAGAACATACACAACCTCACGCTATTATACAAGTGATGAGATTCTTTCAATAATCACAAAGGAGGTAAAGTAATATGAAACAGTTTAAAGGCCGTCCGGTTGTTGCAGGCAAATGCACTGCTCCCGCTCTTGTTTCCCGCAGCGGATTTAACACTCTTGCCTCTTTTCAGGGCGCACTTCAGTTTGGTGACCTTCCCATTATCGGTAAAAAATACAAACAAACCGAATGTGATGATCAGAATAATAAGGACTTATATCAGAAACCTATGCTTAACAAAGCTCTCTGCCTTCCTCAGACTATCGGTTCTACTACAGGCGGTATGATTCTTTATTGTGCAAAGGCATTGGGTAAATGTCCTTCCTGCCTTCTTTTCTCAGAACATATTGACTCTCTTGCAGCTGCAGGTGCTGTTCTTTGCGGAGTCTGGACAGACAGTCCCATGCCTGTTGTTGACTGCCTCGGTCAGGAATTTCTTGACTATGTTAAAGACGGCATGACTATCACTGTTGATGAAGACGGTACCGTTACAGTAGAATAATTTTTCACTATAATCAATTCGGAACTGTGCCGTATGGCGCAGTTCTCTGTTTTCAGGATGTGTTTTTTGTGCCAGTAATTAAAATATGCAATAAATCCGATGACGATATTATTATTACCATTGACGGAACTGAAAAAATAATATGCGATAACGAATCTGTAACTTTAGAAAATCAGAGTAAAGGCGAACATACGCTTAATGTTCACAGAAAGCGTATTCCGAAAGAAACAATCGATATTAACAATGCGCCTAAAGGTCTTGAAATCCTGAAAAATCAGGACGAAAAACCCGGAAGCCATATTCAGCTTGATTTAAACGCTGTTTTCAATTCCGCCGCTTCAAAATGTACAGTTGAAATCACTCAGAAAATCAAGGGCGTTGAAAGTTATTTTGAAGATGTTATTTTTGCAGGATATTCCGTTCAGATAACGGGAGGAAAATCTGTAAGTGAAAAAGACTGCTTTGCAGATAAAAAAATTGAAAAAGCATTTTTTTCACAGCAATTAAAAAACGCTTTGTTTCCAGTTGGATTAATAGGTATTATTATTCTTTTGCTCGGTGCTTTGCTTTCTGTTTTTTATTTTGCTGATATTAACTTTATTGTAAAAGGAAAAGATGTCGGCCCGTTGAGATGTCTTCTGCTTTTTGCCGCAGGTGTTCTTGCTACAGGCTATTTTTGTGTCAACATTTATAAAATAAAAAAACGGTGCAAAGAATACAGCTGCAATGAAAAATAAAATAAATTTTTGCACAGGATTTTGCACTGCCTGTCAGTGTTTTCAAATAAAAAAACGCTCGTAACCACAACCGCTTGTGTTTAAATGCTTATTGACAACTATTCCACAAGTTTTTAACATTTCAGATGTGCAAAACAGGGATAAAAAGTGTAAAAAAACCTCTTGACATACGCAATTATATACTGTATAATAACTGCCTGTAAAGATAAAAAACTTTACAGGCAGTTTTAATTCGGAGGTGCGTTTTTACGGCTAAAAATCTTGATGTTATTATGCTTATAGATTTATACGGCGATATGCTTACGCAGAAACAGCACTCTTTTCTGAATTACTATTATAACGATGACCTCTCTCTTTCCGAAATTGCCGCAAATGAGGGTATCACCCGCCAGGGAGTGCGTGACGCAATTAAGCGTGCAGAAGCTCAGCTTTATGATATGGAAGAAAAGCTGGGTCTTGTTGCAAGGTTTGAAAGTATGAAAAGCGGACTTGAAGAAATCATAAGTTATGCTGACAAAATCGGTGATTACAACCGAATGAATACACTTTCAAGAGAGGTTAATGATTACACTGCTAAAATAAAAGCAGTTGCAAGAGTACTGATTACAGAATAATTTTTATGCAACCATGGTGGTGAATTTATGGCATTTGAAGGACTTTCAGACAGGCTTGAAGCTGCCTTTCAGCGTTTAAAAAGCAAGGGCGCACTTACTGAAGCTGATGTTAAGGACGCTATGCGTGAAGTCAGAATGGCTTTGCTTGAAGCAGATGTTAACTACAAGGTTGCCAAGGATTTTACAAAAACAGTTACCGAGCGTGCAGTCGGTGAAAAGGTTATGGAAAGCCTTACTCCTGCACAAATGGTTATTAAAATTGTAAACGAAGAACTTACAGGTCTTATGGGCGGTACGAAATCCCGCATTGCAATAGCCAACCATCCGCCGACGGTAGTTATGATGTGCGGCCTTCAGGGTTCGGGTAAAACAACCCATACGGCAAAAATCGCAATGATGCTTAAAGGTCAGGGGCACAGACCTTTGCTTGCAGCCTGCGATATTTACCGTCCCGCCGCTATTAAGCAGTTGCAGGTTGTCGGTGAACAGGCAGGAGTTCCCGTTTTTGAAATGGGACAGACCGACCCTGTTATTATCGCTCAGGAAGCTATTAAGCTTGCAAAAGACCGTGGTTATGATTATGTATTCCTTGACACCGCAGGTCGACTTCATATAGACGAAGTTCTTATGGAGGAGCTTAAAAATATAAAATCAACCGTTCACCCTCACGAAATTCTTTTTGTTGTTGATGCTATGACCGGTCAGGATGCTGTTAATGTTGCAAAAACATTTGACGATGCACTTGGAATTGACGGCGTAGTTCTCACAAAGTTAGACGGTGACACAAGAGGCGGTGCGGCCCTTTCAATCCGTGCTGTTACGGGAAAGCCGATTAAATTCATCGGTATCGGTGAAAAATTAGGTGACCTTGATGTTTTCCATCCTGACAGAATGGCATCAAGAATACTCGGCATGGGCGATGTGCTTTCTCTTATTGAAAAAGCTGAAATGGCTCTCGACGAAAAAAAAGCCGAGGAACTTGAAAGAAAACTTAAACAGAACAAGTTTGACCTTAATGACCTTGTTGACCAGATTGATCAGATTAAGCGCCTGGGTTCACTTAAAGATACTCTTTCTCTTATCCCGGGTCTTGGCAAACAGATTAAGGATGTGGAAATTGACGAAACTGCGTTTGATAAAATCAAAGCCATTGTTTCATCAATGACCCCTCAGGAAAGAGAACATCCTGACATTATCAATCCTTCCAGGAAAAGAAGAATTGCGGCAGGCTGCGGCAGGGATGTGGAAGCTGTTAACAAGCTCCTTTCTCAGCATAAGCAGATGCAGAAAATGTTCAGGCAGATGAACTCAGCCGGTAAGAAAAGAAGAAGAAGAGGCAGACCTGACCTTTCTCAGCTTAAAGGCTTCAACATTTAATTCAACACGCTTGTAAGCATATATTTACGCATTGCGTGATGGATATATATAGCAATTTATGATTGCTGATAATTTCTATATTTTATTTATTTGGAGGAAAATTAAAATGGCAGTAAAAATCAGATTGCGTCGTATGGGCGCAAAAAAAGCACCTTTCTATCGTGTAGTAGTAGCAGATTCAAGATATCCCCGTGACGGAAGATTCATTGAAGAAATCGGCACTTATGACCCAATGAAGAGCGAAGACCAGATTAAAATTGACGGCGAAGCTGCAAAAAAATGGATTGCTAACGGTGCTCAGCCCACCGATACAGTTAAAGTTCTTCTTAAAAAGAGCGGTATAGTTGAATAATTTGTGAGGGAATTTGCAATGAAAGAATTATTGCTTTTGATTGCTCAGGGCCTTGTAAGCAACCCGGATGCTGTCAGCGTTACTGTTGACGAACCTGACGATGAAGGTGTTATTGTTTATCACCTTAATGTTGCACAGGAGGATATGGGCAGAGTAATCGGCAAACAGGGCAGAATTGCAAAAGCTATCAGAGTAGTTATGCGTTCAGCCGCAAGCAGAAACGATGAAAAAATCTCTGTTGAGATAGAGTAATCAGTCAACGGGAGTTGCTAAGCAGCTCCCGTTTTTGAGTATTATGAGGTGCTTATGGTTGGTGTAATTGATGTTGGCGGAGGTCTTAGAGGAATCTACGGTGCAGGTGTTTTTGACCGCTGTTTAGATGATAATATTTATTTTGATTGCTGCATAGGTGTTTCTGCAGGCAGTGCGAATATTGCCTCATTTCTCGGAAATCAGAAAGGCAGAAATTACATTTTTTATCACGATTATGCATTCAGAAAAGAATATATGAGTTTTTATAATTTAATAAAAACCGGCTCTTATATAGGTCTTGACTATGTCTACGGTACACTCACCAATTCTTCAGGTGAAAATCCGATAAACTACAAAAATATTGCCTCTTACAGCGGAGTGTTAAACATAGTTTCTACAGATGCCGCAAATGCAAATCCCGTTTACTTTTCTTCAGAAGATATTTCATTTGACAATTACAGGATTTTTAATGCTTCATCGTGTATTCCGATAGTATGTAAACCTGTAGAAATTAACGGTAAAAAGTATTATGACGGCGGTATTTCAGACCCTGTTCCGGTAAACAGAGCGATAGAGCTGGGATGTGACAAAATCGTTCTTGTTTTAACAAGACCTGTTAATCAAATAAAAAACACCGGAGCCGATGGGAAAGCCGCAGCACTGCTTAATAAAAAAAATCCGCAAATAGCCCAAGCATTAAGAAACAGAGCAGATCTGTATAATAAATCTGTTGAAAAAGCATTACACCTTGAAAAAGAAGGAAAATGTTTAATAATATCTCCTGATGACTGCTGCGGAATAACCACTCTTTCAAAAAACAAAACTAACCTTGACAGACTTTATAAAAAAGGATATAACGACGGAAAAATCATTAAAGATTTTTTATATAACAGGTGATAATAATGATAAAAGAATACCTTGAAATAGGACAGATTGTAGGAACTCACGGCGTAAAAGGCGAAATAAGAATAAATCCCTGGTGCGATAATCCTGAATTTATAAAACAGTTCAAAACTCTTTATTTTGATAAAAACGGTAATAATCCCGTTAAAATAATTTCATGCCGTTCTCACGGGAACATTGCTCTTGTGAAGCTTGACGGCATTGACACAGTTGAAAAAGCCTCTGCTTTGAGAAATAAAATACTTTTTATGAAAAGAAAAGATGCAAAAATAAAAGACGGCTCATATTTTATTGCCGAACTTTTTGACTGTAAAGTTATTGACGCAGATGATGAAAATAAAACTTACGGTATTCTTACAGATGTAAGCGAAACAGGCGCAAATGATGTATGGCATATTACAGATAACGGCAAAGAATATCTTATTCCCGCCATACCCAATGTTGTTGAATGGGTTGATGTTGAAGCCGGGATAATTAAAATCAGACCGTTAAAGGGGATTTTTGATAATGAGGATTGATATACTGACTCTTTTCCCGGAAATGTGCAACTCGGTTTTAGGCGAAAGCATTATCGGCAGAGCAAGAGAAAACGGTTTTGTTGAAATAAACAGTATAAATATCCGAGATTATACACAAGATAAACATAACCGTGTTGATGATGCACCTTACGGCGGAGGAACAGGCATGATAATGCAGCCTCAGCCGATTTACAGCTGTTTTGAAAGCCTTTGCAATGAACTTGGGAAAAGACCGAAGCTGATTTATATGTCGCCAAAAGGAAAAGTTCTTAATCAGCAAACGGTAAAAGATTTGGCAAAGGAAGAAAATATTGCAATCCTCTGCGGTCATTATGAAGGTATTGACCAGCGTATTATTGACGAAATTGTTGATGAAGAAATATCAATCGGCGACTATGTTTTAACCGGCGGCGAGCTTCCGGCTCTTATTCTGGCAGACAGTATCTCAAGAATGCTTCCGGGCGTTCTTGCAAATGACGATGCATATCAGCAGGAAAGCCACTATTCATCTTTGCTGGAATATCCGCAATATACACGGCCTGTTGAATGGCACGGTGCAAAAGTGCCCCCTGTTTTGCTTTCAGGGCATCATGCAAACATAGAAAAATGGCGCCGTGAACAGTCCTTAATCTGCACATATCAGAACAGACCTGATATGCTTCATTCAGCAGAACTCAGCAAAAATGACATAAAATTCCTTGATTCTTTGAAATCCGAATAATAAAAATAGTAAATATGCTATAATATGTACTTTTTTTGTTGTTATTTTGCACAAACAGCAACCTAATAAAAATATCACATTTGGAACTCACGCCGAAATTTCAAAACAATGTTTCTTTTCATTGACGAGGACAAGTTTTGTGATATAATATGTTAGTAGAATTTATGAACCTTAATTTGAATGGAGATAAAAAGTATGTATGTTAAAGATGTAGTTATTCAGAATCAGGTCGGGCTTCATGCCCGTCCGGCAACATTTTTCATTCAGAAAGCAAACGAATTCAAATCTTCCATCTGGGTTGAAAAAGACGAAAGACGAGTTAACGCAAAAAGTCTTTTGGGTATTCTTTCTCTCGGTATTATGGGCGGAACACAGATTCGTATAATTTCCGGCGGTCCTGATGAAGAACAGGCTGTTGAAGAACTTGTTAAACTTGTAAGTACAGGTTTTGCTGAATAAGATATCAAACACGGGCACAGGTTTTCCTGTGCTTATTTTTTTAAGGCGTTGCCTTAATGACGGTGATTGTATGCAGTTATCAGAATTAAGAAAAAAGTCTATGGCTTTACCGAAAACACCCGGTGTTTATTTAATGAAAAACAGCAAAAATGAAATCATATATGTAGGAAAAGCCAAAGCATTGAAAAACAGAGTAAGCTCATATTTCGGTTCTCAGAATAATCACACCCCAAAGGTAAGAAAAATGGTGGAAAATGTAAACGATTTTGACTATATTCTTACCGACAGCGAGTTTGAGGCTCTTGTGCTGGAATGCAGTCTTATTAAACAGTACAGTCCTAAATACAACATTCTCCTTAAAGACGATAAAGGTTACAGCTATATAAAAGTCACAAAAGGCAGTTGGCCCAAGATTTCTGCTGTTTTGCAAAAAGATGATGACAACGCAAAATATATCGGCCCGTATACCGGTTCATTCAGTGTAAAAAATTCTGTTGACGAAGCTCTTAAAATATTTATGCTTCCCTCATGCGGCAAAAACTTTCCCAAAGAAATAGGAAAAAGCAGACCGTGCCTTAATTATTTCATAAAACAGTGTATGGCCCCATGCAGCGGAAAAGTCAGCTGTGAAGAATACAATGAAGCTGTAAACGAAGCTTTGAAATTCCTGCAGGGTGACAGCGGCGGCATTATTGCAGAATTAAAACAAAAAATGAATTCAGCTTCCGAAAATCTTGATTTTGAAAAAGCCGCTAAAATAAGAGATAAAATCCGTTCTATTGAAAAAACCTCTGAAAAGCAAAAGGTTGTAGGAACAGATAACAGACCGAAAGACTTTTTTGCAATATCTCAAACAGAAGGAAAATCCTGCCTTTGTGTGTTAAGATTTAATTCGGGAAGATTAAGAGAAAGCAAATATTTTATTTTACCTTTTCTTGAAAATCTCCCGTCTGCAAGAGCAGAACTTATCACTGATTTTTATTCTGACGGTAATCCCGTTCCCCAGCAAATTTTTATTGACGGTGAAACAGATGATTTTGAACTTATAACTCAATGGCTTAATAAAATTTCCGGCAGAAAAACAGAAATAATTATTCCTCAAAAAGGAAAATCGGCAGAAATTATTAAGATGTGCAAAAACAACGCAGCAGAAAAGCTGGCTCAAAGTATCGGCAGAACAGGCGGCGTTACAGCAGCTCTCGATGAGCTTTCCAAGCTGCTTGGTCTTGAAAAGCCTCCCGTTTTTATTGAATCATACGATATTTCTCACACAATGGGCAGTGACAATGTCGCAGGAATGGTTGTATTCAAAAACGGACTGCCTTATAAAAAATCTTACAGAAAATTCAGCATAAAAAGCTTCTCGGGTCAGGACGACTACGGCTCAATGGCTGAAGTTATTTCAAGAAGATTCAACGAATATGAAATTCATAAGGATACCGGGGAAGGGTTCGGGATATTGCCGGATTTAATTCTGCTTGACGGAGGAAAAGGGCAGGTAAACGCAGTCAAGCCCATAATTGATGCATTCGGATACAACATTCCCGTTTTCGGAATGGTTAAGGATTCTTCTCACCGTACAAGAGCAATAGCAACAAACGGCGGAGAAATTGCAATCAATTCAAAGCGTCAGGCTTTTACTCTTGTTTCAAATATTCAGGATGAAGTTCACCGTTTTTCTGTTTCATATCACAGAACAAAGCATAAAAAAAGCTCTTTATCCGGCACACTTACTGAAATTGACGGCATTGGCGAGAAAAAAAGCAAAGCTTTACTTAAAAAATTTAAGACAATAACTGCAATAAAACAGGCAAGTGCTGAGGAATTATGCGCTGCAGAAGGTATAAATACCGTAATTGCAGATAAAATTTACAACCATTTTCACTCAAAAGATTGACAACAGGGTATTAAATATGCAATAATATCCTGAGAATGATTTATCGGAGGCAATTATGAGAGTTATAACAGGTTCGGCACGAGGCAGAGTTCTTGAAACATTGCCGGGCGAAGATGTGCGCCCCACCACCGATAAAGTTAAGGAAGCCCTGTTCAGCATAATTCAATTTGAGATTGAAGGCAGAAGAGTGCTGGATCTTTTTGCAGGTTCAGGCCAGCTCGGAATAGAAGCTTTAAGCCGGGGAGCGGCATACGCAACATTTGTTGACAACAGCAGAGATTCGATTAACTGCATAAAAAACAATCTTATTAAAACCGGGCTTAAAACAAATTCAAGCGTTGTTATGACTGATTCTGTTACATTTATCAGAACAAGCAAAGAAACTTACGACATTGCACTGCTTGACCCGCCTTATCTGAAAGGGTTGATACAAGCTGCCCTCCCTTTTGTTGCGGAAAGAATGAGCGAAGGCGGAGTTATTGTATGCGAGCATCCTAAAGAGGAAACAATGCCTGAATCAGCAGGTCAGTTTTCTCTTTTCAGAGAATATAAATACGGCAAAACGGCTCTTACCGTTTATCGAAAGAAGGAAGACGAGCAGTGAAAATTGCCATTTGTCCGGGTAGTTTTGACCCTGTAACCAACGGCCACCTTGCTGTAATACGCCGTGCGGCAAAGCTTTTTGATAAAGTTATTGTGGTTGTTATGGTAAACTTTAAGAAGCCTGTAGGCCTTTTCAATGCTCAGGAAAGAGTTGATCTTATTTCCAGATGCACAAAGGATATGAAAAATGTTGAAGTCGATTTTTCAGGCGGTCTTCTTGCGGATTATGCTAAAGAAAAAGGCGCAGTTGCCATTGTAAAAGGACTTCGTGCTGTATCTGATTTTGAAGATGAATTTCAGCAGGCATTAACAAATAAACAGCTTAATCCTGATGTTGAAACAGTATTCATTACAGCTGAGGCAGAGCATATGTATCTCTCCTCCAGCCTGGTTAAACAAATTTGCGAACTGGGAGCAAATATAGAGATGACAAAATTTGTACCCGCAGAAATCGCTGATGATATTGTGAAAAGAATTAAAGGAGAGGAAAACAATTATGAATGTACAGGGAACTCTTGACTTAATCGAGGAAGTGCTTGACAACGGTTCAAACATACCTTTCTCATCAAAAATCGCAGTAGATGTTGACGCTATCCGCACCTATGTTAAAGACATCAGACTTGATTTGCCGGTTGAAATCGAAAAAGCACAGGAAATTGTTGAACGCTACAACAGCATTATTAAAAAGGCTTCTGCCGAAGCATCTGTTACAACAAGCACAGCTCAGAAACAGGCTGACGAAATTCTTGAACTTGCAAAAGAAAAAGCAAGAGAAATTATCGAAAACGCAGATGCTAACGCTAAAGCAACATTAGCCGCCGCAAGTGAACAGGCTCACAAAATGGCAGAACAGACGGAAATTGCCCGCCTTGCTCAGGATTTTTCAGACAAAACCCGTTCTCAGGCAAAATCCGATTCTGAAACTATTGTCAGAAACGCAAATGAACAGGCTGAGGCTATTGTTAAGGACGCCGAAAACAAAGCCGCATCTATTAAAGAAAGCACTTCTGAATGGAGCGCAAACATTCGTCTTGCAACAAGCCGTTATGTAAACGATATTATGAAGAATACAGACGATGTTCTTTCTGCAAATATTGCGGAAATCAGAAAAGCCCGTCAAAGCCTTCAGGCCGCCGCAGCTTCTGATGTAGAATAATTCACAAAATAACAAATGAGGCTGTTTCAGCCTCTTAATCTGCAGGGTTAGTATATCGGTAGTACAGACGCTTCCCAAGCCTCAGAGGCGGGTTCGACTCCCGTACCCTGCTCCACTTAAAGTCTCGTTTGTTCGAGGCTTTTTATTTTTAACTGCAGCATAATTTACCATATATTGATTTTTATGCATTGCTGTGATAAAATTTCAAATGGAGGCGATAATATGAAAAAATTTATCAGTATTATTCTTACTATATTAACTGTTTCCGTCAATCTTGTTTTCTTTGTTAATGCAGAAAACAAAGTTTTCATTTATGCAGGCGAAGGCATTAAATGTTCAATAATTGTGCCTGTCAGCTGCAGTGAAACCGAAAATTACGCAGCAGTTACTTTGCAAAACTACATTGAAGAAATTACCGGTGAAAAACCGTCAATATCAACTTCCGAACCAAAAATCAAAGGAAAAGAAATATATATTATTTCATCTGATAAGCTTCCTAACGGCGGCTATACAATAAAAGCTGAAGAAAACGCTCTTTATCTGACGGGAAGCGGCAGCCGTGGAAACATCTACAGCGTTTACGGCTTTCTTGAAAAGTACTGTGACTGTCACTGGTACACAAAAGATGTAAAAGTGATACCGAAATCAGAAACAATTTCCGTTCCCGAAAACGAAGAATACACTTACACACCGTTCTTTGAAAGTACTGAAACAGACTGGATAAGTCCTACAACAGCGGAATATTCGCTTGCCAACGGACTTTGCGGCGGTTCATACCGCAGGCTTTCACCTGAACAGGGCGGTACTGTAGACTACATTGCGGGTCTTGCCCATACACTGACAACTAAATTCTGCAATTCAGACACTTACTTTGAATCTCACCCGGAATATTTTGCGTTGCGTAACGGCAAAAGAGTGCCTGACCAGCTTTGCCTTACTAATCCTGAAGTTCAGGAAATTGTTACAAAAGAAGTTCTTCAGGTTATCAAAGAAAAATATGACCCGACCCAATCCCTTCAGATTGTTTCCGTTACGCAGAACGATAACCGTAATTACTGCACCTGCGATAAGTGTAAAGCTGTTGACGACGCTAACGGTTCCCAGGCAGGAACTATGATAACATTTGCAAACAACATTGCACGGGAAGTAAAAAAAGCGGGATACGATAATATTGCAATAGATACTTTTGCATATCAGTACACACGCCACACTCCTTCTCAGGTTGTTCCCGACGATAATGTTATTGTGAGAATATGCTCTATAGAATGTTGCTTCGGTCATTCCCTTAACGATGAAAATTGTTCCCAAAATGTTGAATTTATGAAAGACCTTGAAGGCTGGAGTAAAATCTGCAAAAGAATTCATGTATGGGATTATGCAACAAACTACGGATACACAGTAAATCTTTTCCCCGATTTCGGCGTGCTTCAGAAAAATATGCAGATGTTTTATGAGCACAATGTAAAAGGCGTTTATGAAGAAGGGGCATATTATTTGAATTCATGTGACGGTGAATTCGGCGAGCTTCGGGCATATCTTCTTTCAAAGCTTATGCAAAACCCCTATACCGATTATGACAAGGAAATGAACGGTTTCCTTAAAGCATATTACGGAGCCGGCTGGGAAAACATCCGAAAATTTATTGATATTGCAATTTCACACGCAGTAACAAATAAAAATCACATGACAATAGGTCAGGATGTCAAAAAAACATTAAAAGGCATTTCATCAAAAGAGATTAAATACTGTAACGAGCTTTGGGAAAATACAAAAAACCAGGCAGATAATGACATTTATCTCAATAGAATCAGGCGTTCTGAGCTCTGCTGGAGATTCTGGAAATGCTGTAACAAAAAGCTTGAATTTTCTCCGCTGAAACCGCTTATTTTAAGAATGGCGGAAAGAGAAAAACTTTACAATGATTATAAATCATTCGGTGTAGTCAGATTCGGCGAAAATCCCTCAAGAGTTGTTTCAGACTGCAAATCACTGTATCTCCTTCGCCCCGCAACAAAATGGATAATTCTTTACGACGAAAATTACTGGGTTTTCTTTGAACCGTATATTGTAAAATTCTATGAAACTGCGTTAAAACTTTTTTATAATATCGAAAGATAAAAATAACAGCTGCAATTCATTTTGCAGCTGCTCTTTTTTATTTTATAGCTTCATAAATATCATCTATACTGTCGCACACAATATCAGGAACAAGACAGCCTGACGAAGATGCAATTTCTTCTCTTGTTGTTTCACCTGTAAGCACCGCAACGCTCAATATCCCCGCATTGTTGCCCGTTGCAATGTCTGTATAAAGTCTGTCCCCTACCATGCATGCTTCATCTAAAGAAAATCCGGATTTTTCAACTGCCATATAAACCATGGTGGGGTCCGGTTTTCCCGCATAATGAGGTTTTTTGCCTGTTGCGCACTCTATACATGAAGTTATCGCACCGCAATCCGGAATGAATCCGTATTGTGACGGACACGCAAGGTCCGGATTTGTTGCAATATATTCAACGCCCCTGTGAATCAGAATACAGGCATTCTCAAGCTTCTCATAAGTAAGCTCTGTATCGAATCCCACAACCAGAAGTTTTATTCCGTCTTCAAGCTTATCTGTAATATTAAATCCGTCTTTCCGTAAAGACCTTTTAAATGATTCTGTTCCGACAACATAAGTTCTTATATCCTTGCCGTAATTTTTTTCAATATAGTAAGCTGTAGCCTGTGCTGAAGTAAAGAAATTATGTTCTTCCGCTTTTATTCCTATTTTATTAAGTCTTTCAATATATGTTTCTACACTTTTTGAAGAATTGTTTGTTAGGAACATATACTTTCCGCCGTTTTTCACAACTGCATCAAGAAATTCAAGAGATTTTCCGATGATTTTCTCACTGACATAAAGTGTTCCGTCAAGGTCAAGAAGAAACAGCTTTTTATCTTTAAGTCTGTTCAAAATATCACACTTTCCCGTGCTTGATTTTTTTGGATGAGGATGATTTTAAGAGTTCTTTTTCGCTTTTCGGCAATGTGATGTAATATGAAAATTCCCATATGGCTATGCCGAAAAGAATAAACATAGCTCCGAATACAGCTCCGCCTAATCCGAATGTATCAAATTTCACCGTTCCGTTAAGAGCAGACAATGCAACTGACCCCAGCGTAGACTCCTTACTGACAAGCATCGGTCCGAAAATCGAAACAACATCTATTGAACCGTCAAGGAACGGCTTCGCAACTTTCCCGAAAAGAATTATTGAAACAAGAAAGCTGACAGCGCCGCCGAGGCCCAGGCAGGTGATTGTTTTGTACGCTTTTGTAAATATAGCACAGCCCATAATAACTATTGTAATCAAAAGACCTATTGCCACAAAAACAAGAGATGCTATAACATATTTTTTAAGAGGCTGTAACTCAGCAGGTAAATTTGCAACAAAACTCCTTAAATCAATATTAAGAAAGCTGCTGCTTTTTCCGATAATTACATTGAAAAAATCCACTAAAGTTTTTTCAATTCCAAGTCGGTTACCTGTAAGTTTATTATCCTGTCCCAGAAAAGCATTCGCAAGCGTATATACAAGCGACTCTTCGTCAACTGACAATATTATTGTAACAAAAGTCTGCGAAATTATTACAGGAAACACAGCCAATGCTGCGACAACAGTTATTATTCTGTTTAATATTTTCATAATGTCAGAACCTTTCTGATTAATTTAAATCACCAGGACGATTTAAGGTCAACTGTTCGGTTAATAATCATATTATCTGTTGTGCTTTCTTTATCCACACAGAAATAACCCTGGCGCATAAACTGAAAAACATCCCCGGGTTTTGCATTTTTAAGGCTTCCTTCCAGAAGGCAGTCGTTAAGCACTGTAAGCGAAGCCGGATTAAGGTCATCTGCAAGATTTTCCGATGAACCGGGTTTTTCTGTTTTGAAAAGTCTGTCATAAACATTAACAGTTGCTTTAACGCAATCGTCTTTGCTTACCCAGTGAAGAGTACCTTTCACTTTTCTTCCGTCAGGTGAATTACCGCCCTTGCTTTCAGGGTCATAAGTACAGTGAACACAAACAACCTCACCGTTTTCATCAAGGTCATAGCCTGTGCATTTGGCAAAATATGCACTTTTAAGTCTTACCTCGTTGCCGGGGAAAAGGCGGAAATATTTTTTAACAGGTTCAATCATAAAATCTTCCTGTTCAACATAAATCTCTTTGCCGAAAGTCACTTTTCTTGTGCCCATTTCAGGATGATCGGGATGACATTCAACATCAATAATCTCTGTCTGTCCTTCGGGGTAATTATCTATAACAACCTTAAGCGGTCTGAGCACTGCCATTGCTCTGGGAGCATTTGCATTAAGCTGATCTCTGACACAAGCTTCAAGAAGTCCGAAATCAACTACGCTGTCTGCCTTGCTGACGCCGATTCTGTCAATAAAATCTCTCACTGCTTCTGCGGGATAGCCTCTTCTTCTCATACCGCAAAGCGTAACCATTCTCGGGTCATCCCAACCGGAAACATATCCGTTTTCAACAAGGTCAAGACATTTTCTTTTACTTGTTACGCAATAGTTTACATTAAGTCTTGCAAATTCAATCTGTCTCGGCGGCTCCTTAAAACCGATTTCATTAACAAACCAGTTATAAAGAGGTCTGTGATTTTCAAATTCAAGAGAACAAAGTGAATAAGTTACATTTTCTCTTGCATCAGAAAGAGGGTGAGCAAAATCGTACATGGGATATACGCACCATTTGTCTCCTGTCTGATGATGAGAAGTGTGAGAAATTCTGTAAATAATCGGGTCACGCATATTGAGGTTCGGAGAACTCATGTCAATTTTTGCTCTGAGCACCTTTGCTCCGTTGGGGAACTCACCGTCTGTCATTCTTTTGAAAAGCTCAAGGTTTTCTTCCACAGAACGGTCACGGTAAGGACTGTTCTTACCTGCTTGGGTAAGTGTACCTCTGTATTCTCTTATTTCATCCGGGGTAAGGTCATCAACATAAGCCTTGCCGGATTTTATAAGCTTCAAAGCACATTCATAAAGAAAGTCAAAATAGCTTGATGCGTAGTACATATTTTTCCATTTAAATCCAAGCCATTCAATATCTTCTTTAATTGAATCAACATATTCAACATCTTCTTTTGACGGGTTTGTATCGTCAAAACGAAGATTGCATATACCGTTATACTTTTCGGCAGTGCCGAAATCTATGCATATAGCCTTTGCATGGCCGATGTGAAGATAACCGTTAGGCTCGGGAGGAAATCTTGTCTGTACTCTTGTATTAACTCCGTTTTCTAAATCCTCATCTATAAAATCATGAATAAAATTCGATGATTTAACTGCTTCTTCCATTTTATCTAATCCTCCGCTGTTTATATTTTTTCAAGAACCCATACACTGCTCTTAAAATCTTTATCTGCAAAAAAAGGAATGCCCAGATTCATAAGGTCTTCTCCGCTCCATATTTCACCGTCAGAAGTTTTTCTGTATTTTGCATCAGGTTCAAGACCCCGGGCATATACATAATCAACCGGCGCATTTGCGGAACCGTGTATAGAATAAATCGTTATTATTACCGTGTTTTTATCCTCAGAAACAAATTCGTTGGCACACATATAATCATTATCCGGCGTTCTCAGTCTGTAAAGGTCTCCTTTATGAAAAATCTCTCCGTATTTTTCATAAAATTTAACCTGTTCTTTCACAAGAGATATATCTTCATCTGAAAGCTTGGTTAAATCAAGCTCATAACCGAACTGCCCCGGGAGTGCAACATTGCCTCGCATTGAAAACGGCGTAATTCTTCCCACCTGATGATTGGGAACAACCGAAACATGAGCGCCCATTGCCGAATAAGGGTAGCACATACTCGTTCCGTATTGAATGTGAAGCCTTGCTTCTGCGTCTGTGTTGTCGCTTGTCCATGTCTGAGGCATATAGTAAAGCATACCGGGGTCAAATCTTCCGCCTCCGCCTGAACAGCTTTCAAAAAGAATATTTTTATTAGCTGAAACTATCCTTTCAAGAACATCGTAAAGTCCCAGTATGTATCTGTGATAAAATTCACCGTGACGGCGGCTTTCAAGCTGTTCCGAACCGACACACACCATATTTCTGTTGTAATCCCACTTAACATACTCTATATTTGCGCTTTCAAGAACGGAATTTACACTTTTAACTATATAGTCACATACATCTTTTCTTGACAAGTCAAGCATAAGCTGATTTCTTGATTCGGGCCGTCTTCTTCCCGCAACATGAATGCACCAATCAGGGTGAGCTTTATATAATTCACTTACAGGTGAAATCATTTCAGGCTCAAACCATAAACCGAACTTCATTCCGAGAGAATTTACCTTTCGGCAAAGTCCGTCAATACCGTTGGGAAGTTTATTTTTGTCAGTAAACCAGTCGCCGAGCGATGATGTGTCATCGTCACGCTTCCCGAACCATCCGTCATCAAGCACCATAAGCTTGATTCCGCAATCAGATGCTTTCTTTGCAATGTCAAGAATTTTTTCTTCATTAAAATTAAAATATGTTGCTTCCCAGTTATTTATAAGACAGCATCTTTCTTTATCCCTGTATTCACCTCTGCAAAGGCGGGTTCTGTACAGTTTGTGATAAATTCTTGACATTCCGCCTGTTCCCTTGTCTGAAAAAACAAGAACGGCTTCGGGAGTCTGAAAGCTTTCTCCGGCCTCAAGAACCCAGTTGAATTCAAACGGATT
The DNA here is from genome assembly GCA_045628495.1 of Acutalibacteraceae bacterium. GTDB lineage: Bacteria > Bacillota > Clostridia > Oscillospirales > Acutalibacteraceae > CAG-488. Next base: position 28,757 of record JAZQPL010000072.1, on the reverse strand, counting down.
TATTCCGATATATGCCCTTGCATAATTAAGATTGTCACTGTAAACACCTGCGGTAAAATTCCCGCTGTAAACAAGATTAAATCCGTACGCACTGCCTGACTGTTCCGTTGTATTCTTTGATACAAGCGCAAAAAACGGATTATGGATACCGGAGCTTGCACCTCTTGCACTGCTTATATTTATATTCCCTTTCATAAGGGGTACTCTCTGCACGGAACGCTCCCTTGCCCATGCTCCTGCAAGGTGAATAATATCAAATCTGTCTGTTTTGAAATCTACAGAAGCGCTTAATGCTCTTTCAAGGCAAATATCATCTTCTCCGTTATTTACACATTTAAATGACCTTGTAATTGCATCAAGCTCATAAAACACTGAATATTGCAAAACAACTTCAACACCGGTAAGTTCATCAGAAAGAACAACCTCAAGTGTCTGAACATCGTCACCGTTTTCACAGTAAGTCGCAGGCAGTCCGGCAAGACCCGGCTTACCGTCAGTAATTCTGTGTGATTTATAAGAAAAATGGGAAACACTGCTTCCGTCTTTATACCTTGCGTGAAAAGCCGGCATTCTCAAATCACTGTTTCCGAATGTTGAAAATTCAGCGGTAATATTCTCTCTGCTTAACCAGCTTCCGTCTTCCGTTTTTCCGTCAACAGCGCAGAACGAACGGGCCATTCTGCATTCCTTCGGAAACAGCCTCTCAAAATCCGGTGTGCAATTCAGCTTTTTGCCCCAGTATAAATGAACAGGAAAATCGTCAAGAGGAAATCCGAAAATATAACTTGTATTTTTGGTGGCAAGGTGAAATATCTTTTTGTTTTCAATAAAACTTATCATACTGTTTCATATTCCTTTATTGCATTTTCAAGCCTTGAAGCTACTCTGTCTTCACCAAGCAATGCTGTAATTGAAAATAAATCCGGCGTATTTTTTCTGGATGTAAGAGCTATTCTTATAACTGTTGATACATCTCCCACATGGCCTTTGAAAGCATCCGGATTTTTCTTATACTCTTTAACATTCGGAGTAAAGCCCAAAGGCTCGCAAAGTGATTTTATTCTGCCGAACCATTCATCTTTGCTGTCTTCACAATTAACAACATTTTTATATGCTTTGAGTATTGCGGCAGCATCATCTTTCGAAATGTTTTCCGGCAAAGTGTAATCAGGGGCATAAATTTCATCATAAAAATATGAAACATAGTCCTTAACCTCATCCCATTTTGCAATATCCTTACGGGGCTTAGGTGTTTCACGGTCAATATTAAGAATATTTACGGCATATTTTTCATCTTTTGCAAGAAGCTCATAAAAAACTTTATCGTAATGCTCCGCCCATGCAATAACATCGTTATAAATACGCTTGGCTGACATTTTTGAAATTACATTTTTGCTTATATCAGTAAGCTTAACCAAATCAAACAAACATCCGCTGGAGCTCATCTTTTTAAGATTAAACGGGAAAGAAAATGCATCTTCGTTCGGATTTGCTCTTCTCCAATCTTCAAAATTTGAATTGAGCAAAGTGAGAATATATTCAATAAGGCTTTCTTTCGGGAACCCCTTATCAACAAAATAGCTGACTGCCGCTTCAGGGTCTTTACGCTTTGAAAATTTGCGCTTTGTTCCGTCAACCTCATCAATTTTCATAAGCTGAGGTGTGTGGGCATATTTTGGAAGTCTGAATCCGCACGCCTTAAACAAAGCAATATGCTTGGGAACCGAGGATATCCATTCCTCGCCCCTGATAACATGAGTTGTTCTCATAAAATGGTCATCGCAAACATGAGCAAAATGATATGTTGGTATACCGTCTGATTTAAGAAGAACTTCGTCAATGATATTTTCCGGCATTTCAATTTTGCCTCTGATAATATCATCAAAATAAACTCTTTTATCTTCACTTCCGTCTGAACGGAAACGAAGAACATACTGCTTGCCTGCTTTGATGTTTTCTTCAATTTCATTAAAAGAAAGATTTCTGCATTTTGCCCACTTACCGAAATATCCACGGATAAGCGCACCTTCCGATTCCTGCTGTTCACGAAAATCTGAAAGCTCCTCAGCTGTGCAGAAGCAAGGGTATGCAAGGCCTTTTTTTACAAGCTCCTTTGCAACCGTCTGATAAATCTCAACTCGCTGACTCTGAGTGTACGGCCCGTATTCACCGCTTTCTTCACCGAATCCGGTAACACCTTCGTCAAACTTTATTCCGAAAGAATTAAATCCGTTAATAACCGCTGAAACTCCGTCTTCAATTTCACGCTTTTTATCTGTATCCTCTATTCTTAAATAAGCAATACCGCCTGATGCTTTTGCCGTCAGGACATCAACAAGCGCTCCGAACAGTCCTCCGATATGAAGATAACCTGTAGGGCTGGGCGCAAATCTTGTAACTCTTGCCCCTTCTTTAAGATTTCTTACCGGGTAAATTGCTTCATAATCCTCAACGGTTTTTGTTACATGAGGAAAAAGAAGCTCCGCTAATTTTTCGTAATCTGTCATATAAAAAATCCTTTCGCCGCTCCGTAAACTGAACATACTTACTGAGTTTATAAATATACATTGTATATTATCGCAGAAAAGTTCAAATCTATCAAGATGTAAAATAAAAAAATTTTACTTTTTTTGCAAAAAAAAACAGTACGGAACACTTCTGCTCCGTACCGTATAATCAAAATCTTATTTCAGCATCTGCTCAATTTTGTCTGCCGCCTGATTAAGCTCTTCCATTTCGGCAAGCTCAACGGCGCCCTTATCCGTAAGCTCTGCATTCTTGCTCTTAATCGGAAGCTTTGCAAGAACAGGAATATTCATTGATGCGGCAACCTCATCAATTTTGCTTTCACCGAAAACAGAAATCTTTTTACCGCAATCAGGGCATTCAAGATAGCTCATATTTTCAACAATTCCGAGAATCGGAACATTCATCATCTGAGCCATATTATATGCTTTTTTTACTATCATTGTAACAAGGTCCTGAGGTGTTGTTACAATCACAATTCCGTCAACGGGTATAGACTGAAAAACAGTAAGTGCAACATCGCCCGTTCCGGGAGGCATATCAACAAACATATAGTCAACATCTCCCCAGAAAACTTCTGTCCAGAACTGCTGTATCATACCTGAAATAACCGGACCTCTCCATATAACCGGAGCTTCCTCGCTTTCAAGCAGAAGATTTATCGACATTACCTCAATCCCTGTTTTTGTTTTTACGGGAACAATTCCCATTTCATTCTGCATTGCAGGCCCTTTAAGACCGAATGCTTTTGGGATTGACGGACCTGTAATATCCGCATCCATAACTGCGCAGGCATTGCCCTTAACCTGCATTGCCGTTGCAAGCATTGATGTTACAAGGGATTTACCGACACCGCCCTTGCCGCTTACAACACCTATAACTTTTTTAACACTGCTGTATTCATTGCACGCAATGTGCATATCCTGTTCACCGCTTTTGCAGTTTGATGAACAATCTGAACAATTACCGCTGCAACCCATAAGAACATCTCCTTAATAAATTATAAGATTATTTTTTCAAGAGCCTCTGCGCTGTCTTTGACAATCTTTGCGCACGGGCGTTTTTTATAGTATTCCTCTGTGCGTTTTTCAGGCTCTGCGCTTTTTTCTGTCTGCGAAAGACCGAGCAGTTCTCTGCATACTATAGAGTTGTTCGTTTTTCTGAATTCATCCGAAAATTCACGAACCTTTTCGTAACACAGCTTTTTCCCCTGTGTATCTTTACCGTCGGTTGTTCCGTATTTCATGCCTATTGCAAGGACTGCACCGGACACTGCGCCGCAAATCTCTCTTTGCCTGCCGCATCCTCCGCCCAGACCCGATGAAATTTTAAGTGCTGTTTCACGGTCAATACCGAAAATGTCGGCATAAGCCGCAAAAACAGACTGAGAACAGTTGTATCCCGAACGAAACAGCTCCTGAGCAAGTTCACTTCTTGCGCTCATAACACACATCCTTTTTAAATACTGCATACCATTCTACCACAATAAAAATAAAATTCAAGGTTTCAAATGGAAATAAGACCTATTTCATTTAGGCAAAGTATATACTTTTGCATAATAGTGTGTTAAGATATAAGAAAAATTCCGGAGGAAGAACACTGTGAGTTTTTGTACAGTGTGCGGCAACAAATTGAATAACAATGTAAAGTTCTGCCAAAAATGCGGAACAAAAATCGAAAAAAGCAACATATAAAAAAATTCAGTATAAAAACCGTGAAACAAATGAACCTGACGATAATTTCGGCAGTCAGGATTTCGGCGTTATTTGCAACGGAGAACGCTCAGGGAGCGGATACAGCATCAAATCCGGTCAGTGGGACGATGTTTCTGACGGAAACAGATATTATCTTTGTGAATGGGAAAGTGATATTTCTAAAACAAAGCAAAATTTTTCTTTTATTTTATCAACAGTTGTGTTATAATAAGGCATCCGTGTGAAAGGGGATTTTTATATGTCCAAAAATATTCTTGTTACCGGCGGTGCCGGATTTATAGGAAGCAATTTCATTTATTATATGCAGAAAAAGCATCCTGATTACAGACTTGTATGTCTGGATGCTTTAACATACGCAGGCAATCTTTATACTTTAGACGAGGCAAGATGTGATAATTTCAGATTTGTTTTAGGCGATATTACCGACCGCAGCGCTGTTTTTTCACTTTTTGAAGAAGAAAAATTTGATGCAGTTGTAAATTTTGCAGCTGAAAGTCATGTTGACCGTTCAATTGAAGCCCCCGAAGTATTTCTTAAAACAAACATTCTGGGAACTCAGGTTCTTCTTGATGCCTGCAATAAATTCAAAACACCCAGATACCATCAGGTATCTACAGACGAAGTTTACGGTGACCTTCCGCTTGACAGGCCTGATTTGTTCTTTACAGAAAGCACTCCTATTCATACCTCTTCACCGTATTCTGCAAGCAAAGCTTCTGCCGACCTGCTTGTTATGGCTTATCACAGAACTTTCGGAACACCTGCGACTATTTCACGCTGTTCAAACAATTACGGTCCTTTCCAGTTCCCTGAAAAGCTGATTCCCCTTATGATTGCAAATGCCCTTGCAGATAAAGCTTTGCCCGTTTACGGCGAAGGCCTTAATGTCCGTGACTGGCTTTATGTTGATGACCATTGCAAAGCTATTGATATGATATTGGAAAACGGCAAAATCGGTGAGATTTATAATATCGGCGGTCACAATGAAAAAGCAAATATTGATGTTGTTAAAACAATTATCAAAGCTGTGGGAAAAGACGAAAGCCTTATTACTTATGTTAAAGACCGACCCGGCCACGATATGAGATACGCCATTGACCCTGCTAAAATCAAAGCAGAGCTTGGCTGGTATCCTGAAACAAAATTTGAAGACGGAATAACAAAAACAATCAATTGGTATCTTGAAAATAAAGACTGGTGGGGAAAAATCCTCAGCGGTGAATACAAAGAATACAGGAGCTTTTGATTATGAAAAAATTTCTTGCCGCAGTAACAGCCATACTTTTTGTTTTTTCATTTACATCGTGCAGAAGCAAGGGTGATTTAGGCAAACAGACTAAAACAGACCCGTCCGGAGTTGTTGAATACAATACTGTCGGGACATTTGACTACAGCGATTTCAGAAAAGAAAATAAAGATAAAGCAAAAACCGACGGTTTCAAAGTTACAAAAGAATCGGCATGTAAAGATAAATCCGCTGCAAAAAAAATCGCATCTGAAGAATTCGGCAATTCATTTGTATACAACACAATAAAAATTGCTTTTGACCGTACGGAAGGCATCTGGCGTGTCAGCTTTTCTTCAGAATCAAAAACACAGCATATCTGCATTGACAGCAGCGGAAAAACCGTTTTGACAGTTACAGAATAAAAGGAGTATAAAAATGAGAGCAATAGTAACCGTAATGGGTAAAGACAGAGTGGGAATCACAGCAGAAGTATGTACCTTGCTGGCAGAGCTTAATGTTAACATAGTTGATATAAATCAGACTGTTATGCAGAATGAGCTTTTTACAATGGTAATGCTTACAGATATTTCAAAAAGCACATTTTCTTTTGCCGAAATCAGTGAAAAGCTGAACTCAAAGGGAGAAGAAATGGGGCTTTCAATTAAAATTCAGCTTGAAGATATTTTCAATGCAATGCACAAAATCTAAGGAGTTTTTGCCGTGATAAATATATCCGATATAATACAGACAAATGATATGATCGACAATCAGCACCTTGATATCAGAACCATAACAATGGGTATTTCTCTCAGAGATTGCTGTGACCCGGACATAAACAGATGCTGTGAAAAAATATATAAAAAAATTACATCTTACGCAGGAAATCTTGTTGCAGTCGCAAATGAAATTGAGCTGGAACTGGGCATTCCGATTGTTAACAAAAGAATATCCGTAACTCCCATTTCAATTATTGCGGAGAGCTGTGAAACAGATGATTATGTTCCGATTGCAAAGGCACTTGATGCCGCCGCAAAGGAATGCGGAGTTAATTTTATCGGCGGATTTTCCGCACTTGTTCAAAAGGGCTTTACAAAGGGCGACAGGAACCTTATAGCTTCTGTTCCCGAAGCTCTCAGGCAGACGGAAAGAGTATGTGCCAGCATAAATGTTGCATCAACAAAAGCAGGCATAAACATGGACGCAGTAGCTCAAATGGGTGAAATTATCAAAAAAACAGCCGATTTGACAAAGGATTCTGACGGTTTGGGTTGCGCTAAGCTTGTTGTATTTGCAAATGCAGTTGAAGACAATCCCTTTATGGCAGGAGCTTTTCACGGCGAAGGCGAAGCGGAATGTGTTATCAATGTTGGCGTATCAGGTCCGGGCGTTGTTTACCATGCGCTTCAAAGCGTTAAGGGAAAATCGTTTGATGTAGTTGCCGAAACGATTAAAAAAACAGCATTCAGAATTACAAGAATGGGTCAGCTTGTTGCTCAGGAGGCTTCAAAAAGGCTCGGTGTTCAGTTTGGAATTGTTGACCTTTCACTTGCTCCCACACCTGCAAAGGGCGACAGCGTAGCCAGAATTCTTGAAGAAATAGGACTGGAACACTGCGGAACGCACGGAACTACCGCTGCACTTGCAATGCTGAACGATGCAGTTAAAAAAGGCGGCGTTATGGCATCATCTCATGTTGGAGGACTGAGCGGTGCTTTTATTCCCGTATCTGAAGATGAAGGAATGATTGAGGCTGTCAGAGTGGGTTCCCTTTCTATAGACAAACTCGAGGCTATGACATGTGTATGCTCGGTAGGGCTTGATATGATTGCCGTTCCGGGTGATACAAGCGCCTCAACAATTTCCGCAATAATCGCAGATGAAGCCGCTATCGGCGTTGTGAATACAAAAACAACCGCTGTCCGTATTATTCCCGCAGTGGGAAAGGCTGTGGGTGACGAAGTGGAATACGGCGGACTTTTGGGCAGTGCTCCGGTTATGCCGGTAAATTGCAATTCTTCCGAAAAATTTGTTAAAAGAGGCGGCAGAATACCCGCACCTATGCACAGTCTTAAAAACTGATACTATGTAAATCACCCCGTCAGTTCAATCTGACGGGGCTTTTTTTATTCTGCTTTTGTGCTTTCTGCGGTTGTTGCGCCTGACGATGTATTTTTGTCGCTGTCAGCTTTATCATTTGTCTTATCTGATGTCATATCATCCATGGTTTTACTCATATCATCTGAAAATTCATCTGCCGCCTGAGACAGATTCGTTGTGCTTTTCAGGGTGCTGTTTTCGGTAGTTTTTTCACTCTGCGAAGTTTTCTTTCCGCAAGCAGTAAAGCTTACTGCCGCAATAAGCATAATGCCTAATAATGCAGGTAAAAATTTGTTCATATTATTTCTCCTTTTGTTAATTCAGCATATAATTCAGCCTGGCATTTGTTATTTTTCCCTTAACATCTTTTTTTATACCCATACAGCAAAAATAACTGTTTTTTTACTAAGTTTTGTTGCAAAAAACAGGTGACAAATTTATATTTATATGATATAATAATACTTAATATTTTTATTATGTATTTAAGGAGCTTTTCTTTATGTCAGATACTTCTCAGATTCTTAACAGTATTGTAAAAAATATGATTGCCCCGTCAGACAATTACGGATTCCGTATTGTCATACCTGACGGCGTGCAGAAGGGCGAACCCCCGGTAAGCGTTCAGAACGGAAAACATTCAGTTGTTTTCACAGGTGATAAAGGCACATTTAAAATCGAGGTTTCTAACAGTAAGATTTTTCTTAAATGCTCTGCCGCTCAGCTTGAAAACGCCGTTGAAGAGGATTTTTCACAGCAATCAGAGGGGCTTTTTGAAGAAGAAAACATTACAGATAAAGATATCCGCTATTTATCAAACGAATTTAATGAAACGGTTGCTAAGATTTACGGTAAAGGCAAGGCTTCAAAAAATGTCAAGCTTCCCACTCCTGTTTCAAAAGCAGCCGCAAGAAGCGGAAGCGTATATTTTGACACACCTACACTTGCCTCAAAAATATGCGCAATTTACCCTGAATGCAAGGAAGAGTACAAAGCCAATATTGAAAAATACGGTGAATTTCTTCCGGAAGACTTTTTCATCAATCACTGCAATCCTTTGATTATTGAAACAATAAGAGAAAATAATCCTCAGAAAATGAGAAAGCTTTTCAACTGTCTTAACGAAATTTATAACGACGGAACAAATGAGGTTCAGGGCATTATTGTAATTACAATCCTCGGCAGTATAAATAACGACGAGCAGCTTCTCGCCAACTGTGTTGACTATATGGGTGATATGACCCTTGCCGTAATTGAAGCAAACAAATTCCTTTCAAAAAGCAAAAAGGCAAGAGAAAAACTTAAAAACCCGCCGAAATACAAACCGAAAAAAAATAAAAAGCCTCTTTCATTTATGAATCAGCTTAACAATTAACGGAGGAATGAGCCTTGGAAAATATAGAAAATGAAAATTTAGAAGTAACAGAAGAAGCTCCTGAAGAAAAACTTATTGAAGACCTTTCCGATGAAGATATTGATACTTCCGTTACCGAAGAATACGGTGCCGACCAGATTCAGGTTCTTGAAGGACTTGAAGCAGTTCGCAAACGCCCCGGTATGTATATCGGCTCAACAGGTCCCAAAGGTCTTCATCACCTTGTTTATGAAATCGTTGACAACTCAATCGATGAAGCTCTTGCGGGCTTCTGCACTCATATTGAAGTGGAAATTCTGCCCGACAATGTTATTACAGTAAGAGATAACGGCAGAGGCATTCCCGTAGGCCTTAATGAAAAAATGGGACTTCCCACCGTTACTGTTGTTCTTACCGTTCTTCATGCAGGCGGTAAATTCGGCGGAAGCGGATACAAAGTTTCGGGCGGTCTTCACGGTGTAGGTTCATCTGTTGTTAACGCACTTTCTCAATGGATGGAAGTTGAAGTTTCGAGAGAAGGTCATATATGGAGTCAGCGCTTTGAGAGAGGCAGTGCCGTAAACGACCTTACTGTTATTGCAGATACAGAAGAAACAGGCACTTTCATAAGATTTAAAGCAGACCCTGATGTTTTTACCGAAACAACAGTTTATGATTTTGATGTTCTTCAAAGAAGGCTGAGAGAATCCGCATTCCTCAACGCAGGTCTTTCTATCACCCTGACCGATAAAAGAGACCCGGAAAACATTGTGGAACAGGTTTACTGTTATGAAGGCGGACTTTCAAGCTTTGTTGAATTTATAAACAATTCAAGAGGACTCACTCCTCTTCATGAAAAGCCCATTCATTTTTCTGCTTCTAAGAAAGACAGATACGCCGAAATAGCTCTTATGTATAATGACGGGTATAACGAAACATTGATTTCTTTTGCAAACAATGTTAATACTATTGACGGCGGTACTCATGAAACCGGCTTCAAGAACGCCCTTACAAGAGTTTTCAATGATTACGGCAAAAAATATAATATTCTTAAAGACGGGGATAAAAAGCTTTCCGGCGACGATGTCCGTGAAGGTCTTGTTGCAGTTATCAGCGTAAAGCTTACTGAAGCTGAATTTGAAGGTCAGACAAAAGGCAAGCTCGGCAACACTGATATTACCGGACTTGTTTATTCAACAGTTTATGAAAAACTGATGACATACTTTGAAGAAAATCCCTCTGTTGCAAAAGCAATCTTTTCAAAAGCTCTTGATGCTTCAAGAGCAAGAGAAGCCGCAAGAAAAGCAAGAGACCTTGCCAGAAGAAAAAGCGCTCTTGAAAGCAACGCACTCCCCGGCAAGCTTGCGGACTGTATTGAAAAAAGTGCAGAAAGCACAGAACTTTATATCGTCGAGGGAGATTCCGCAGGCGGCTCCGCAAAAGAAGGAAGAGACCGTTATTATCAGGCTATACTTCCGTTGTGGGGTAAAATGCTTAATGTTGAAAAAGCAAGACTTGATAAAGTAATAGGAAACGATAAGCTCAATCCCGTTGTTATGGCGTTGGGAACAGGTATCGGCGATGATTTTGATATAAGCAAATTGAGATACAACAAAATAGTTATAATGGCGGATGCCGATGTTGACGGTGCTCATATATGCACACTGCTTCTCACATTCTTTTTCCGGTATATGCGTCCGTTGATTGATGAGGGTCATGTTTATATTGCTCAGCCCCCTCTTTTCAAAATAAGCAAAGGTAAAAAACATTTCTATGCTTTTTCAGATGAAGAAAGAGATGAATTTATCAGCGAGCTCGGCGGAAGTTGTGACATACAGCGTTACAAAGGTCTTGGTGAAATGGACCCCCAGCAGCTTTGGGAAACAACAATGGATCCGCAAACAAGAATTATGCTCCGTGTTGAGCTTGAAGATGCCATTGCGGCAGACGAAACATTCTCAATCCTTATGGGCGATAAGGTTGAGCCCAGGCGTGACTTTATTGAAAAGAACGCCAAGTATGTTCAGAATCTTGATATTTAAGAAAGGAGTGACTTTTAATGCCTAAGAAAGAAGAACGCAGCAATTTCCCCGAACATCTTTTGAATACAAAAATTGTCAATGTTGATATTGATGAAAAAATGAGAAAGTCATTCCTTGACTATTCTATGTCGGTTATTACAGCCCGTGCTTTACCCGATGTGCGTGACGGACTCAAGCCTGTTCACCGCCGTATACTTTATACGATGTATGAAAACGGACTTACCCCCGAAAAAGCATACAGAAAGTGTGCGGATACAGTCGGTTCAGTTCTGGGTAGGTATCATCCCCACGGTGACGCATCTGTTTATGATGCAATGGTAAGACTTGCGCAGTCATTTTCAATGAGATACACTCTTGTTGACGGTCACGGAAACTTCGGTTCTGTTGACGGTGACTCTGCCGCCGCATACAGATATACAGAATCAAGAATGAGCAAAATAGCCGTAAAAATGCTTACGGATATTGATAAAGACACTGTTGATTTTATTCCCAACTATGATGACCGTCTTAAAGAGCCCACGGTTCTTCCGTCAAGATATCCCAACCTTGTTGTAAACGGTTCAACAGGTATTGCTGTAGGTATGGCAACAAACATTCCCCCTCATAACCTGGGCGAAGTAATTGACGGTATGTGCTGCCTGATTGATAACCCCGACGCTACTCTTGAAGACCTTATGGAACACATCAAAGGACCTGACTTCCCCACAAACGGCATTGTTATGGGCAGAGCGGGAATCAGAGCGGCATACGGAACAGGTAAAGGCAAAATCACTGTAAGAGCAAGAGCTGAAATAGTTGAAAAGAAAAACGGAAGATTTGAAATTCAGGTTACCGAAATACCTTACGGTGTTAACAAAGCAAGACTTATTGAAAGCATTGCAGACCTTGTTAAGGATAAGAGAATTGACGGAATTTCAGATGTAGACGACTATTCTTCCATGCACGGTATGCACATTTCCATTGACCTTAAGCGTGATGCGAATCCGCAGGTTGTTCTTAATCAGCTTTTTTCCTACACTCAGATGCAGTCAACATTCGGCGTTAATATGCTTGCTCTTGTTGACGGTGAGCCGAAAATTCTTACGCTTAAACAGGTTCTCGAGCACTATATTAAATTCCAGTGCGATGTTATTACAAGAAGAACAAATTATGACCTTAAAAAAGCTCAGGAAAGAGCTCATCTTCTTGAAGGTTTGCTTGTTGCACTTGATTTTATTGACGAAGTAATAGAAATTCTCAGAAATTCTAAAAGCATTCCCGAAGGCAAAGAAGCTCTTATGTCAAGATTTAACCTTGACGATGTTCAGGCTCAGGCCATTGTTCAGATGAGATTAGGTCAGTTGACCGGACTTGAAAGAATAAAAATTGAAGAAGAACTTGCAGAATTGAAAGAAAAAATCAAAAATTTCCTGGAACTTCTGAACGACCGCAATAAAATGCTTGAGCTTATTAAAAAAGAAGCTATTGAAATCAGAGATAAATTTGCAGATGACAGAAGAACAGAAATTGTCAATGTCAGCGGTGAAGTTGATATTGAAGACCTTATCCCAGAAGAAGACTGCGTATTTACTCTTACAAATTTCGGATATATCAAGCGTATGCCTGCCGATACTTACCAGATTCAAAACAGGGGCGGTAAAGGTATTAAGGGCATGACCCGCCGTGAAGAGGATTATGCAACAACCATGTTCACCGCCTCAACTCACGATACAATCGCATTCTTCACTACAAGAGGAAGAACATACAGACTTAAAGGCTACGAAATTCCGGAAGCTTCCAGAAACAGTAGAGGAGTAAACATTATAAATGTACTCCCCATTGAAGCAGATGAAAAAGTTTCCGCCATGCTTCGTGTTCCCAGAGACGGAACCGACGAAAACTCTTACCTGTGCATGGTAACACGCAAAGGTATTATAAAGCGTTCAGAAGCATCTCTTTACAGAAATGTGAGAAAATCAGGCATAATTGCAATCAATCTTGACGATGATGACGAGCTTGCCTGGGTCAGAGTTACAAGCGGCAACGATAAACTTATTGTTGCAACCGCAAAAGGTATGGCAATATGCTTTGATGAAAACGATGCAAGACCAATCGGCAGAACGGCGAGAGGCGTTAAAGCTATTGAATTGAAATCCGGTGACCAGGTTATCGGCATGAGCGTGGTTCAGGAAGGTAAAACTCTTCTCACAGTCAGCGAAACAGGATACGGCAGAAGAAGCGAATTTGACAACTACCGTGTTCAGTCAAGAGGCGGAAAGGGTCTTATCAACTACCATACCGAAACATACGGTGATGTTGCCGCCATTTCCGAAGTCAGTGATGAAGATGACATTATTCTTATTGCATCTGACGGTATAATAATAAGAATTGCCGCAGAAGCAATAAGCACATTCGCAAGACCGTCTAAAGGCGTTAAGGTTATGAGAGTAACAGAAGGCGAAAAGCTTGTTACCTTAACAACAGCGCAACGGGAAAATATTGAAATGAACGACAGTTCTGATGAAGAGGAAACTTCTGAAGAAGATAATCCGGAAACAGAACAAAACGAAAACTAATTAACATTCAGCATTAAAACAAGTATTTCTTTTAATAATAATATGTCAGGAGGAATTGATATGAACATAGCATTAACTGCGCACGACGCCAAAAAAGAGCTTATGACTCAGTTTTGCATTGCTTATTGCGGTATTTTAAGCCGACACAATCTGTTAGCAACAGGAACCACAGGAAAGCTTATCAACGATGCAACAGGATTGGATATCACCTGCTTTTTAAGCGGATCTCAAGGCGGAGATCAGCAAATCGGCTCTCTTATTGCGTGCAATGAAATTGATATGCTGCTGATTTTCGACGACCCTATTAACTCAAAAGATAATGAACCAAGCGCATATCAGCTTTTAAGACTCTGCGATGTTCATAATGTTCCTGTTGCTACAAATATTGCAACTGCCGAAGCTTTGATACATTCACTTGAAAGAGGCGACCTGGACTGGCGTGACATTGTCAACCCGAAAAATTCCAAGTAAACAGGAGGATTTAATATGAATACTCTCGGCAAAACCGTTGTATCGGTAACAATATGTCTTGCAATTATTGCTGCTTTGTTCTTCTCATGGGATTTTGGCGCCCCGTCAGGCATGAGAGGTGACGGATTTACCACACAGAAAGAAGCCGTTGAATTTGGCATCGGCAATTCGTACAACATCGAGCAGGAAATAGGCACTGTTGAATTTGATGACGGCCTTATTTATCTGTGCAAAACCAAAGACCAGAAAATAGTGGCTTGTTATTTGTTTAAGAACCGTCAGCAGACAAAGTATTATTTTGAATCTTATAATCCTATTGACGATATTTCAAAAGTACAGTGGCACGAAAGCAAAAATAAAGTTAAAACAAACTTTCTTGTTACTTCGGCAGATAACATAATCAACAACTGTGACAACAAGTCGGTTGAGCATAAAGATTATTCAATTATGCTTAACGACACAAAAACAAACATAAGGCTTTACTACAACAGAGTTTAATTATATCAGGAGAATAAATTTATGGCACTTATTACAAAAGCTGTGAAAGGAACTCAGGATGTCCTTCCTTCACAAAGTTACAAAATCAAATTTGCAGAAAATGCTCTGCTTGAAATTGCAGATGAATTCGGATATAAGGAAATAAGAACTCCTGTTTTTGAACACACAGAACTTTTCAACCGTTCTGTAGGTGATACAACAGATGTTGTTCAGAAAGAAATGTATACCTTTAACGATAAAGGCGGAAGGTCAATAACCTTGCGCCCTGAAGGCACTGCTGGTGCGGCGAGAGCTTTTCTTGAGCACGGGCTTTTTAACGAACCTCTCCCGCAGAAAGTATGCTACCTTACTTCATGCTACCGTTATGAAAAACCGCAGGCAGGCAGACTCCGTGAATTTCATCAGTTCGGAATTGAATGTTTCGGCACAGACTCCCCGGCAGCAGACGCTGAAGTTATTTCTCTTGCCAATGAAGTTTTCGGTTTCTTCGGCATTGATGACATTCACCTTGAAATCAACTCAATCGGCTGTCCCGAATGCCGCAAAAATTATCACACAGCTCTCAAAGCATATTTTGAAGATAAAAAAGACAGCCTTTGTGAAACCTGCCTTGAAAGACTGGAAAAAAATCCAATGAGAATACTTGACTGCAAAAGCCCCATATGTTCGGGAATTGCGGCAGAGGCTCCCGTTGTTATTGATTACCTTTGTGATGACTGTTCGGATCATTTCAAAAAGGTTCAGGCTTATCTTGACGAAATGATGATTCCGTACTCTATAAATCCTCATATAGTAAGAGGACTTGATTATTACACAAGAACTGTTTTTGAATTTGTTTTTGACGGTATCGGTGCGCAGGGAACTGTATGCGGCGGCGGAAGATATGACGGACTTATGGACGAGCTTGGCGGCAACCGCACTCCTTCCCTTGGATTTGGTATGGGAATTGAAAGACTTATGCTTGTGCTTGAAGCCCAGGGAATTGAACTCCCCGAAGCAAAAAGATGTGATTTGTTCCTTGCATCTATAGGTGAAAAGGCAAGCCTTAAAGCCGCATTTATTGTTCAGGCTCTTCGCCAAAGCGGCGTTTCCGCTCAATTTGACATAGCAGGCCGTTCAGTTAAAGCGCAAATGAAATATGCTAATAAAATCGGTGCAAGATACACCGCTGTTATCGGAGACGACGATATAGAAAAGGGCGTTATCACAATTAAAAATATGGATAACGGTGAAACAGATGAAATCGGATTTGAAAGTTTTGATGAAGAATTTTTAGAGCTTATTCTTCAACAGTCCGCCCGTGAACTTGAGGATGCTGTTGCTCAGGGAGATAATATAGATATCTCATCTTTTCTCGGCGGTCTGATGTAAAACAGGCAGTAATTTTTCCCGAAAGGATATGAAATATAAAATGGATTTTATGACAGGTTTGAAACGCACCGACTACTGCGGCGGCTTTCGTATGGAAGATGTGGGCAGAGAAGTAGTGGTTGCAGGTTGGGTTCAGAGACAGCGTGATTTGGGTTCTCTTATTTTTGTTGATTTGAGAGACAGAACAGGAATTGTTCAGCTTGCTTTTGACGAAAACAGTGAAAAAGAAATTTTTGATAAGGCTTTTACCGTAAGAGGCGAATATGTTCTTATGGCAAAAGGCACCGTCAGAGAGCGTTCCTCCAAAAATAAAGAAATCCCTACAGGTGATATTGAAATTTTTGTTCAGGAATTGAGAGTTCTCGGGAAAAGCGAGACTCCTCCTTTTGAAATAATTGAAAACTGCCAGACTGCCGAGCTTACAAGACTTAAATACCGTTATCTGGATTTAAGACGCCCGGATTTACAGAAAAACATTCTTCTGCGTCACAAAATAACAAAGGTAATCAGAGATTATTTTGACGAAAACGGATTTATTGAAATTGAAACCCCCATGCTTATTAAATCCACGCCCGAAGGTGCAAGAGATTTCCTTGTTCCTTCAAGAATACATTCCGGAACATTCTATGCCCTTCCCCAGTCGCCTCAGCTTTATAAACAGCTTTCCATGGTTGCGGGATTTGACAGATATATGCAAATTGCAAGATGCTTCCGTGATGAAGATTTAAGAGCAGACCGTCAGCCTGAATTTACACAGATTGATGTTGAAATGTCCTTTGTTGATATGGAGGATGTTCTTGAAATCGGCGAAGGCTTTGTTAAGCGTGTATTTAAAGATATTCTTAATGTTGATATAGAAACTCCGCTTCAGCGCCTTACATATACAGATGCTATGAACCGTTACGGTTCAGATAAACCGGATACAAGATTTGAAATGGAGCTTTACGACCTGAGTGATATTGTTAAAGATTGCGGCTTCGGCGTATTTACAAGCGCTGTTGAAGGCGGCGGAAGCGTAAGAGGAATTACTGCGAAAAATTCAGTTAAAACTCTTACCAGAAAAGAAATTGACAAGCTCACCGAAATGGTTAAAGGTATAGGTGCAAAAGGTCTTGCATGGGTAAGATACAATGAAGACGGAACCATGTCCTCATCATTTGCAAAATTCCTTTCAGAAGAAACAATGACCGCCGTTCTTGAAAAAGCAGATGCAAAACCCGGCGATGTTGTTCTTATTATCGGTGATACCAAAAATTCAATAGTTCTTCCTGTTTTAGGTGCTTTAAGGAACGAGGTAGCTAAGAAGCTTGATATTATTCCCAAAGATAAATACAATTTCCTTTGGATTACAGAATTCCCGTTCTTTGACTGGGACGAAGATGCTCAGCAGTTTGTAGCAATGCACCACCCGTTCACCGCACCTATGGATGAATACCTCGATACTCTTGAATCAGACAAGGCAAATGTTAAGGCAAAAGCTTATGACCTTGTTCTTAACGGTATTGAACTTTGCAGCGGTTCTATCCGTATTACAAACCCCGATTTGCAAAAAAGAATGTTTGCTCTTCTCGGACTTTCAGATGAGGAAGCTTATGCAAAATTCGGATTCCTTACAGATGCATTCAAATACGGCGCTCCACCTCACGGCGGCATGGGTATCGGACTTGACAGACTAATTATGCAGATGTTGGGCTGCGAAAGTCTGCGTGATGTAATTGCTTTCCCAAAAGCAAAAGACGCAAGCGAACCCATGACAGAATGTCCTTCCTGTGTTGATAATATTCAACTTAACGAATTGGGAATTGCATTAACAAATAACAATAACGAATAAATCAGAGCATAAAAAAACGGAATGTCAGCTGAAAACTGCATTCCGTTTTTTCTTTGTATTTTATTATCCGACTAATCCGGCAACTCCATAAGAAAGAGTTGCAACTATAACACCCGCCACAAACACTCCTGCGGCGATAACCGGCAAAGCGTGCTTTAATCTCATATCCATTAAAGCGGCAACAAGCGCTCCGGTCCATGCGCCTGTACCCGGCAACGGGACGGCAACAAGAATAAACAAGCCCCATAAACTGTATTTTTCAACTTTTTTCTGATTTTTCTCTGCCTTCTTTTCTAATGCTCTTACTATTTTGCCTAAAGGCTCCCATCTTTTCATTAAGTTGAAAATTTTTCTTATAAAAATTAGTATAAAAGGAATAGGGAGCATATTGCCTATGTAACAGTAAATAAAAGCTCTCCACCATTTTATTCCCAAAAAAGTTGCCGCTATGAGTCCGCCTCTTAATTCAACAACGGGAAAGAGCGAAATAATAAATGCAATAAGCTCTCCGGACATTTTTTCGCCCCAAAGTGCCGCAACAGATGTAACAAATTCACTCATTTAGAACCTCTTAAGCTTTCACATTATTTTTTGAAATATACTCAACTGCTTTATCAAGAATTGCATGGTCGTTTTCAAACTTCAACCGGTTCTTTGCCTTTTCGTATCCGAGCCACACATAATCCTCAATTTCTTCTTTTTGAATTACAGTGCTGGTATCTTCTGTTGTAGCAAGGTAAATATTAACACTTTTTTCAACTTTACCCTGAATACTGTATTGAGATTTTGTAACAAAATCAGGCAGAATATTTATTCTTATGCCTGTTTCTTCTAAAACTTCTCTATATGCTGTCTGACGGTCAGTTTCTCCCATTTCCACATGACCTTTGGGAAATCCCCAATGAGCACTTCTTTTATTTTTAATTAAAAGAAAGCGAATCATACCTCCTATTTCCCTGAACACAACAGCACCGCATGAGCGTTCATAAAGACATTCCATCGTATAATCTTTATTTTCAAGAACAAAAGACATTGCGTTTATTATATCAATATTGATAAATCTTGTGCTTTTAGGTGCAACAACAATATATACAGAATTATTTTCACAATAGCGTATCACTGCTATAACTCTGCCATCAAAACTGCGGACAGGATGACTTATACCCATTATATATGCACCTTTGACAGACGAATTGAAGCGCTTGCCGCCTTCGACCTGACCGAAATTAAGGTTATAGGTAATATTTTCCTCTGCATTGTATGAATTGATGGGATGAGTTACTCTGACACGAACATATTTCCCAAGCATGTTCATTCTCCTCCACCCTGAAAACAGGGATATTCACGGGGATACAGTATATAACATACTACGCCCCGCATCATTCGACCTGAACATTATACATTTATTCTGAAAAAAATACAATAGTTTACGGCAAAAAAATCCCTGAGATTGCAAAATAAAGACAATCTCAGGCATATTTTTACTATAATTGTTCTGACAGCGGGGATTCTTCACGAACACTTTCAAAATCAAGCAGATTGTTATATTCAATATATTTACACCTGATATTGAATATTTCGCCGGCTTTACACGCAGGCATCATAAGCTGACTGCCCAATCTGTACACTTTTTTACCCAGGTTGAATTTTCGGCCGTTTACTACAGCATAATCACAACCTTCCGTAAACTCAGCACATATTGAAAACATATCCACCAAAGCTTTACCTTCTGCTTTTTCAACCCTTGCGCCTATATACTGCGCAAGCACCGCAAAAGGAGCAAACCAAACCCCGTCAATTTTTTCACATCTTGTTCCTCTTGCGCAAATATGAGGCATTGAGCCTTTATATGCCATTCTTGTGCAATAATAAACAGGGGGCAATGCGGCAGGGATTATTTTATCGTTTTCTTTGTCGATTTCAAAAACATCTGCTATTCTTCCGTCATCAAGCAT
This sequence comes from Acutalibacteraceae bacterium, assembly GCA_045628495.1. GTDB lineage: Bacteria > Bacillota > Clostridia > Oscillospirales > Acutalibacteraceae > CAG-488. Next base: position 9,117 of record JAZQPL010000072.1, on the reverse strand, counting down.
AGTTGTGATTTTCAGTTTAGTTTTGCTGACCTCAACCAACGCATAAACAGCAGTTCCCTCTTCCTGAGTATAAAAAGCCGTGTGCCACATTTTTCTTTCATTTGCATGTCTTCCCCCGGAACCGTTACCGCACTGGTAATGAACAGTCCCCTGAGACGGGCGTTCAAACATTGCATCGTTTTTTATCGGGAATGTTCGGGCAAAAGAATGTTCATGTCCTTCAAAAACAACATCGAGCGACTCAATCGCATTCCTCAGCCACGGATATCCGTCATCATTCTGACCTTCGGGAATAGCAGGATATATGGGAAAATGATATGCACCGAATTTCCAGATTTTATCCGATTTGTTTATGTCGATATAAGCCCAATCCGCAACCTTTTCCGGCTCATTTATTCCCAAAATGCAAAAATGAGCATCTCCGTAATCAAAAGAATAGTTTTCTGTTTCAAAGCCCTCAGGTCCGTTTATAGGGTAAGCCAACATAAACTGTTCATCAAAAAAATCGGCATGGTCAAGATAAAACTTTCCCCTGGGAGGATAAGGCAAATATTCCTTAAATCCACGGTTGTCATGATTTCCTGTTGCCATCATATACGGAACTGATTCGATTATCCCTTCAAACCCGGAAAACATACCGTTCCACTGCAATTCATTCTGACCGTCATCACAATTATCCCCTGCTGTAAGAATAAAACGGATATCAGGGTCTCTGATAAATGCGTTTTCAAGCATAGCTTTTACAGGGGAATAGTCCGGCTTTTCCCACGGCATTCCTACCTGCTGGTCAGAAATAACAATAAACTTAAAATCTGTGCAGTTTTCTTCCTGTGTAACAAAAGAATATTCTTTGCTTCTGTTATTATTATCCCCGCATGTATAATAATACCGGGTACCCGGTTTAAGTCCCATTAATTTTGCAGTGTTGAACTTGCTTATATCAATATCACTTTCAATAACTCTGCAAATTGCCTCGACAGATTTTTTCTCACCGTTTTTTTCATAATAAGTAACAAAGCCGTCATCAGCGTGAATATCAGTTCGCCATGAAACAGCCATTTGTGTTTTGCTGTCTCCGCAAAAACTTATCATAATATGATCAGGATAAAGGGTTGAACCTCTGTCCGGCTTTTTTTCAGTATTGCTCATAAGAACACCACTCCCTTTGAGATATTTTAACATTCTGCTTATTAAGAGTCAACTTTTAATGTTTCTTATATGTAAATTTTTTGTATCTTTTAATACAAATTAAAAAAAGTACTTGTAAATTTTATTATAATAGTATACAATATATCTTGTTATGCTGTATTATTCAGCAAAGACTTATTAGTAAAGGATGAAAATTATGGCTGATAAAAATCAGAACAAAGCGGAACAATACCGTAAAGAGCGTAAAGAACGCCTGGCAAAAGCCGCAAAGAAAAACGCAAAGAACATTGAGAAGAAAACGGCTGCCCGTTCTGCAGTAAAGAAAGTAGTTGCCATTGTTGTAGCTGCTGTTGTTGTACTTTCCTGCCTTGGCGGAATATTCAACTATGTAGGAATTACACAGTCTTTAATCAAAATAGGATATGTTAAGGAAGAACATATTTCTTTTGCAGAATATCAGTATTACTTCATGAATGTTTACAACAACTTCTTCCAGCAGCAGTATCAGGCCGCATATAACGGAACTACTTCTGATTATGATACCACCCTCCCCCCCGACCAGCAGACAACAACTACCAAAGATGAAAACGGCGGCGAAATCACATGGGTAGAGTATCTTCACAATCAGACTGTTGAAACAATCAAGCAGACTTCTTTCCTTTATCAACAGGCTAAAGAAGCAGGTCTCGAGCTTAACGAAGGAGATAAGAAAAAAATCGAGGATACCGTTGAAAAATTCCGTGAGCAGGCAGATACATACGGTAAAAGCGGTTCTGACGACACAAGCAAAGGCTACAGCCTTAACGCTTACCTTCGTAAACAGTACGGTAACGGAGTTAACACAAGCTTTTTGAAAAAACAGCTCGAAAAAGAATCTCTTATTTCAAAATTCCAGGAATACAAAGTAAAAGAGCTTAAAAAAGGTTATTCAGAAGATAAAATCAATACAGAATTTAACAAAGACCCTGACTCATATCTTTATGTTGACCTTCGTATGTATCAGTATTCACTTGATACACTTGAAGCTAACGAAGGTGAAAATGATAAAGAACTCAGAAAACGCCAGCAAAAATCAGACGATAAAGTCAAAGCAAATGCTCAGGAACTTAAAAACAAAGCAAAGGATGAAAAATCCTTTATAAATATTGTTAAAGAGCAAAACAAAGATACTGCCGATTTTGATGCAGATGCACAGACAAAAGCCTATTCAATGCAGAAAGGCTCAGCAGCTTCACAGAGTGGTATCGCCGCTGTTAATGAAGACCTTGCAAATTGGGCATTTGACAAAAATACAAAAGCAAACGACAAAAAGCTTATCGAAGTTAAAGATACGGAAAACAACACTGTTTCAGCTTATATCGTAGCAATTATGGTTAATCCCAAGCATGATACAGACACAGTTTCTGTTCGTCACATCCTTTTCAAAACCGTTAATGATGATGGCACTGCTCTTCCGGACAGTGAGCTTAAAGCAGCAAAAGTAAATGCAGATAAAGCTCTTGCAGACTGGAAAGCAGGCGACAAAACAGAAGACAGCTTTGCAGACCTTGCAACAGAGCTTACAGAAGATACAGGCTCACAGAGCACAGGCGGTCTTTATGAAGCTGTAGCTCCCAACACAATGGTTAAAGAGTTTGATGCTTGGATTTTTGACGCCAACCGTAAAGCAGGCGACACAGATATTGTTAAAACAGATTACGGTTATCATGTAATGTATTTCGTTGAAAAAACAGGCTCTGCAAAAGATAACACAATCCGCACAAACCTTGCAAATGCTGATTTCACTTCATTCCTTACAGAAAAACTTGAAGGCGATGAATACGCAACAGCATTCGGTTCACGCCGTGTAAATTATGTGGAAAAAGGTTGCCTGAAGCTTATTAAAAAGCAGGTTCGCAACATCAACGCCAACGCAGCAAATCAGACTTATTGATAAAAAATGCGGCTCGGATTAAATCCGGGCCGTTTTTATGTCTGAAGAATTTTTTCAAAAAAGTCTTGACAATTATAAAATTGTATGATAGTATTATAAGGCACTTGGAGAGATACCGAAGTGGTTATAACGGAACGGTCTTGAAAACCGTCGTACGGCAACGTACCGTGGGTTCGAATCCCACTCTCTCCGCCAAAGGCTCTGTCGATAAGGCAGAGCCTTCACAAAACAAAATAATTTTTTTTGTTACCAATGGAGAAGTACTCAAGTTGGTGACGAGGCGCCCCTGCTAAGGGCGTAGGTCGGGTAACCGGCGCGAGAGTTCGAGTCTCTCCTTCTCCGCCAAACAAACCGCTTCATACGAGGCGGTTTGTTTTTTTGTGCTATGCGATTTTTCAAGATGCAATCAATTATGCTGTGTTCCGTTCAGAGCAGAGTTTCGTATTGAGTTATAATATTTGCTCCATTACAGTTTTCAAAGGCTTTAATCCCTGTTTTTTATAAAATTCCATTGCCGCCGTGTTAAAGTTCCATACATTTAAAGTTACACTGTCACAGCCGTTTTCCTTTGCCTGTTCCAATACAAACTCATACAATGCACTGCCTATATGTTTACCTCTTTCGCCGCTGTCTACACATAAGTCATCAATATAAAGACTTTTTCTTTCGCAAAGTCCTGATTTTCTTTCAGTAACCTGATAAATGCAAAAAGCATAGCCGACAGCAACATCATTATCATTGACATATACAAAAATCGGTTTTGTATCGTCTTTAATAAGATTATATATTTCATCATCTGTATATTTTCTTTCACCGGGAACAAAAATATCAGCTCTGCTGTCTGAATGTACTTTATGAACCTGATATAAGAGTTTTTTAATCTGCTCAATATCTTTATTTACCGCCCGTCTTATCAAAACAATCACCTGCTTTATTATTCAACCTTGTTATAAATTTATGCTATCATACCGATTGTTAAATGTCAACATATACAAAAATAAAGCCTTGCCGATTATGGCAAGGCTTTGGTTCTGTTATACAAGATTATTTCTCATCATTTTTCTTTTTATAGAAGAATGCGCCGATAATCATAAATACTGCAAATACGATAAGGTAGAAAAGAACCGGGCACTTGAATTCTCCTGTTTCTTTTGCTGCCATAAGGGGTGTATATCCGTGTGAATAAAGAGCTGCGAATACCATAAACAAGCAGGAAACAAGAGCAAGTGTAGGCATTATCTTATTTTTGAATGCTCCGCCTTCATTTTTCTTAGTAAGGTAAGAAATAAACATCGGAACATAGAATGCGTAAATCGTGATAATGGGAAGCTCTGATGAATCAAAGCTGAATACGCCGAGGAAATTCTTGCTGTAAAGGTTTGCAATGAAGAAATAGAGCAACCATGCAGCGCAGATAAATACGCCGAGAACAGAGCTGTTTGTTGGCATATTTGTTGTCTTGCTGACTTCTGAATATGCTTCAGGTCTCGGGCCCTGATTACGGGCTGCAACAGCGTAGAGAGCACGAACCTGACCAAGCATAAGTCCGTTAAGAGTACCAAGGCAGGAAATAGCGATACATACATTAACAAGTGTTCCGCCCACATTGCCGAACAAAGCTGTAAATGCAACAGTTGCGCCCTGTTCCTGAAGTGTTGAAATACTAACTGCACCGGAAATTCCTATATAGTAAAGTATGTATATAATTATGATAAGTGAGCATCCGAGAATAAGAGCTCTGGGAAGATTTTTCTTTGAATCTTTAAGTTCTGCATTGATTGATGTTGCAAGAATCCAGCCTTCATAAGCGAAAGCAACAGCAACAACAGATGCGAGAAGTGCGTTAGGTGTTCCGCCTTCGGAAGAAGCAGCAGCGCCTGCAGTCTGGAAAGCTTCAACGGTATTGCCGTTTTTAAGACCTACAATAAGACCTGCTACAGCCATAAGAATAAGAGGAATCATCTTAATTACAGTCATACTAACCTGTAATTTGCCTGCAAGCTTAGGAGCAAGGGTGTTGATTGTGTAACTTGCTACAAGATAAAATCCTGCGAGTGCAAGGCACATATCACTTGCAAGTGTGTCATCAACAGTAAGAATGCCGCTGGGAACAAAAATTGCAAGAGTGTATCTTGCTGAAACCCATGCCAGAGCACTTGTCATGCCGGGAATATAAACAGTTGCCATAAACCAGCCGACATAATATGCGTATTTTTTGCCGCACATTGCTTCGGCGTAGTCAACAAGTCCGTTAACTTTTTCATAACGGGTTGCAAAATTTGCAAAGTTGTAACCGCAAATAAGCATTACAACGCCGCCGATTACCCACGCAAGAATACCAAGAGGCATATCACCTTTTGTGTTGTTAAGTACATTCTGCGCTTTGAAGAAAACACCTGAACCGATAACGATACCTACTACCATACCGATTGCAGTAAACAGACCGTACTTCTTTTCAAGTTTGTTTGACATTCAATCACTCCTATTTATAAATTTACACTAAATAGTACCTGAATTTTACCACTTTTTATTAAATAATACAATAGATTTTCAACAATTTGTTCTCAATTTCTTCATATTTCTGTTATTTTTTTATAAATATGCACATTTTCTGACTGTTTTTTCTTTTTTATGCATAAAAATACACGGCACCGTATTTTTCAGTGCCGTGCTTTTTCAATACATGAATTTTGCTTTCTCCGTCAATTTCCGGGAATACTCAACAGTGTTTTTATAAATCATTTTTCCTAAATCAATAATTTCCGCAGTTTTTGAAGAACCGCAGAGCTTTGCAAATTCTTTGCCGATTATTTCTTCAGGTGAACCTTTTTTTTGCAGTGCAACACGGTAAAACGAAAAAGCCGCACCGTCTGCAATATTTTTATAATAGCCGTATTCGGTCTGCTTCAACTGTTCGTAAATTGAATTCTGAACAATATCGGCAAGGAATTTATCGGCAATAATATCTTTGGCAGTTTCTCCGCATAAAAAAGTGATAAGAACCCTCGCCTGATACAGAATTGATGCTGTGCCTGCCATTTTCGGAAAAACAATTTCAAGGCATTCATCTGTAGGTTTAAGTGCGGCAAATATTCTGCCTAACTGAGCCGCTTTTTCTTCATTGCCGTTTGATCTGTTGAAATCTATATTTTCAATCAATCTATCAAATTCTGAAATATCCGGTGATGGTTTACCGGAATATATTTTAATGTCACCGTCATACTCCGGGTTCATTTGTAAAAACCTCTTTATAAATCTTATTCCGCCGCCGCTGCTGACGCCTGCTTCTGCTTTCTGCGAAGCTTAGCCTTATAACCGGTAAGTTCTGAAAGCTGTTTGTCAGGGGTAGTATATGTACCGAGTGAAACGCAGTTTTTGTTAAATCTTCCGTGAAAATCACTTCCGCCGATTGCAAGAAGCTTTTTCTTCTTTGCAAGCGTTGCAAAATACTGTGTTTTTTCTTCATCATGCTGAGGACACCATACTTCAATACCGTCAATTCCTGCTTCAATAAGCTTGTCGGTTATTTCATACGACGAATAACTTCCGGGATGAGCAAGGATTGCTACTCCGCCCGCATCATGAATTAATTCAATAACTTTTTTACTGTCTTCAAATACAGGCTTCACATTGATGCTTCTTGCTCCGCTTTCAAAAAGCTTTTTATACAAATCACCGCAAATTGATGTATCAAGTCCGCTTTCAACAAGAGCAGCCATGATGTGAACCTTGTAAACATTTGTTGAGCCCTGAGCGCATTTCATAACTAAATCCGGAGTAATCGGATACCTTTGTGCAGCCTTGAGCATCATATACTGCGCCGCCTTTTTGCGGGCAAGCAAATTCCTGTGACACAGACCCTCAAGTCTGTCGGGAAAATCACTCAGATAACACAAAATGTGTATTTCCTCCTGAGTGTCGGAATCCGTGGCTGAAATTTCAACACCGTGAATGATGTTGACATTATGCCGTTCCCCTATAACCTTAGCCCTGATATTGCCTGCCATACAGTCGTGATCTGTAATAGAAAGCGATGTAATTCCCTGTTTTTCAGCAAGTGTTATTATATCTTCAATCCCCATGGAACCGTCAGATAATTTAGTGTGACAATGCAAATCTGCTGACAAAGAAATCCCTCCTTTTGCGGAAAAATGTTATATTCCCCTAAAATACCATAGTTTAATTATATAACAAAATTCCGCAAAAATCAATAGCAATAATCAGGATTTTTCATCGTCTGACAGTTTTTTTGCATAAAATCCGGTTAAAATACGCTTTCAATTACTTTTGAGCACTTTTCAGGTGAATATATCCAATGGTCAATATGCTCACTGTCTGTGTAATATTTAATCTGAGGATTTGGGTACTGAGCATCAAAAGAATCCACAATTATCAGTTTTATTTTCATTCTTTCCGGAACAATGCTTTTAATGTAAACTCCGGCATAGCTCCCCGGTTGAATGCCCGGAGCATATTCTGCAAGACCTGCAAGATTAGGAGCAAGCTCTACAAATATACCGTAATTTTCGATAGAGCGTACTATACCCGGAACTGTTTCGCCTGCAGAAAATTCACCTGCATTCTGTTCCCAGGTTCCGAGAAGCTCTTTATGGCTGAATGTTAATCTGCCCATTTCGTCAACTGATTTCACTATTACTTTTATCATTTGACCCGGCGAAAATCTGACCGATGGGTGCGGTATTCTGGAAACAGAAATACTGTCGATAGGCAAAAGCCCGTTTATTCCGGCTCCTATATCAAGAAATACGCCAAAATTTTCCATGTGAGCAACCTTTGCTGTGATAACATCTCCGCATTTAAGCTTTGCGGCATATTCTTTCATGCAGTCTTCCTGCACGCTTTTTCTGGAAAGAAGCGCATATTCTCTGCCGTTTTCATCAGCGCTGAAGCCTGTTATTCTGAATGCAACCGCTTTGTTTACTCTCGATATAAGCGCAATATCTCTGACTGTTCCGTCATCTATACCTATTGCACCCTCATTATGCGGAATTATTCCCTGCATACAGCCTAAATCCACATGAAGATTATGCTCTCTGTCACAAAGCAGAGCTCTTGCTTCAAGAATCGTTCCTGCCCGGCAGGCTTCTTTAAGGGATGAGGGCGAGCTAAGCGCTTCGATATTTGACTTTTCTCCTATGAGTTGTCCTTCAGGTTTAAAATTATTCATTGTTTTACCACCTTAATTTTCGTAAATTTTATATATTTATATGCATCCGGAGCATTTTTATATTCATTATGTATATATATTAAAAAAATGATGACATTTTCTGTTTTTTGTGTTATAATATTTTTAATTATGCAATTAAAATGAAAGGGGAAGCTGTTATGGATGTTCAAACAGGAGATATTCTTGTTATGAAAAAAAATCATCCCTGCGGAGAAAACAGATTTTCAGTTCTTCGTGTAGGTATGGACTTTAAAATAAAATGCCTTAAATGTGAGCGGGAAGTAATGGCCCCCAGAGTAAAAATCGAAAAAAATATTAAAAAAATCATACGGGAAAACGGACAATAGCACAGCATAAAATTTTACCTTTTATTATTATTGTTCAAAGGAGAATGATTTATGCTTGATAAGCTTGCCGCTATTGAAGAAAAATATGAAACAATTAACTCCCGACTTTTTGACCCTGATGTTGTATCTCAGATTGACGAATACAAAAAACTGATGCAGGAAGTTAAGCACCTTGCCCCGATAGTTGAAAAATACCGTGAATTAAAAACAGCCCAGGCTCACTATGATGAGGCTAAGGAACTGCTTGATGCAGGCGGGCTTGATAAAGATTTTCGTGAAATGGCAGTCAGTGAAATAGAAGTCAACTCGGAAATAATTGAGAGAACAAAAGGGGAGCTTAAAATTTTGCTTTTACCCCGTGACCCTAACGATGACAAAAATGTTATTGTAGAAATAAGAGGTGGCGCAGGAGGAGAAGAATCCGCCCTCTTTGCAAACTCTCTTTTCAGAATGTATTCAATGTATGCCGAAAGTAAGCACTACAGTGTTGAAATTACTGG
>JAZQPL010000071.1:0-34112 GCA_045628495.1 Acutalibacteraceae bacterium | reverse complement strand
GCGACCGCAGCAGATAATTTTGTCCTCGGCCCGTAAAGGAGGGATGCTGAAATATTTAAGGTTATAACTGATTATCTGATATACTCAATTTTTAATACTAAAAGGTTATAGCCTCCTGAAACTTTAACAAGGAGGAAAAATCGTGAATAAAGCAGATATTAAATCACTTTATAAAATAATGTTTACGGAATATCCCGATGTTGTGAATGTACAGCAACTCGGCGAAATGCTCGGCGGCATAAGTGAAAAGACAATCTATCGCTTATTAAAAAGCGAAAAGATAAAAAGTATCTTTGTCGGCAAGCGTTATCTTATTCCGAAACCTTATGTGATCGAGTATTTAACACTTGAAAACGCAGAAAAATCCCCTGCGTAAAACATCGCACATTTGCGGTCGGACGGGCAGTAAGCTATACTGTCCGTACCGACAGCAGATGAATATACGCTACTGAAAGGAGAATGTTTTATGGTAGCAGGACATCTCAGAGAACGAAACGGGGTATACAATCTCGTTATCTATTACACCGATGATTTCGGTAAACGCAGAGAAAAATGCAAATCAACAGGTTTACCTGTTAAGGGCAACAAGAAAAAGGCTGAAGATATGCTCAAACAGTTTAAAGCTGAATTTACGGAACTGCTTGATAAAAAAGCAAAAAGCCGTGAACCTGAAACTTGTCTGTTCACGGAATTTCTCGCTGACTGGTTAGATATTATAAAGCCTACTGTTGAAATTACAACCTATTCAGGTTACAGCCTCGGAGTAAAAAACAAAATAATTCCATATTTTGATGAATATTATCCGAAACTGTTATTAAAAGATTTAACACCCAAAATGATACAGGATTATTACAACTATGAAATGAAAGTCAACAATGTATCTCCCAATACCGTTATTCACAGGCACGCAAATATACGCAAGGCATTGCAATACGCTTTCAGAATAGGTCTTATTCCCAGCAATCCTGCCGACAGAGTAGAACGGCCTAAGAAAAAACATTTTGAGAATGAACCGTATAACGAAAGTGAACTTGCGGAGCTTTTTGAAAAGGTAAAGGGTACTAATCTTGAATTAGGCGTTATTCTTGCGGCCTTTTACGGCTTGCGGCGGGAAGAAGCAATCGGATTGAAATGGAAATCCATTGACGTTGAACACAAAACTATAACAATCAAAAGCGTTGTAACAGAAGCGTATGTTGACGGAAAGGTTACGCTTGTTGAAAAGAATCGCACAAAAACAAAATCAAGTTTCAGAACTTTGCCGCTTGTGCCGCCTTTTGAAGAACTGCTTATAAGGCTGAAAGCAGAACAGCAGAATTACAGAGAACTTTGCGGCAGCAGTTATAACAAAAAATATCTTGATTATGTTTATGTAAATCAGCTTGGCAATATTATTAAGCCTGCATATCTTACTGAACAGTTCCCTAAATTTCTGGAACGAAACGGAATGAGAAGAATAAGGTTTCACGACCTGCGTCATTCCTGTGCAACACTTCTTTATTCAAACGGAGTAGCTCTGAAAGATATTCAGATGTGGCTTGGTCACAGCGATATTTCCACCACATCAAACATCTATACGCACCTTGATTTTGACTCAAAAATCGACTCTGCAAACGCAATTATGGGGTTCTTTTCAAAAAATTAAAATTATAAATTGCCCGCATTTTTCCGTGAGTGTTCCCCATACGCATTGATACTCTAAGGCTTACGGGTATCGCCGTTGCCCGCATTTGTGCCAAAAGCACCCCGTTTTCACGATGTTTTGCCGTTTTAGTCGAGAACTGATTTCGGGCGTAAAAATAGCTGAAACCCTTGATTATCAAGGGTTTCAGTGGTGCCGGCGACCGGACTTGAACCGGTACGATATTGCTACCGAGGGATTTTAAGTCCCTTGCGTCTGCCTATTCCGCCACGCCGGCTTATTAACTTTTTCTCGGAAAAATGCGGGCAATTACGCGGGCATTGCTTTTTGAAATTTTTCCTTTTTGCCGTGAGAGCCTTGAATATCAAGCACTTCGGGACTTGCATCGGGTGATAACCGACAGGATTTTAAGTCCCTTGCGTCTGCCTATTCCGCCACGCCGGCGTATCCTTCAACTTAGACATTGTATAATATAAAATTACAAAAGTCAATATCTAAGTTGAAAAATAATAAATTTATGAAATATTTTTTGCTTTGTTTCCTGTATAAAGCTGGTAATATCTTCCTTCTTCTTCAAGAAGCTGTTCGTGCGTTCCTCTTTCTATAATTCTTCCGTTTTCAAGAACCATGATACAGTCACTGTTTTTTACGGTAGACAGTCTGTGAGCGATAACAAATGTAGTTCTGCCTTTCATAAGATTGTCCATGCCGTCCTGAACAATTTTTTCGGTTCTGGTATCTATTGAACTGGTTGCTTCATCAAGAATCAGAACAGGAGGATCGGCAACTGCAGCTCTGGCTATTGCTAAAAGCTGGCGCTGTCCCTGGCTGAGATTTGAACCGTCTCCTGTCAGCATTGTGTTGTAACCGTCAGGAAGATGCCTGATAAATGAATCGGCATTTGCAAGTTTTGCGGCGGCAATAACCTCCTCATCTGTAGCATCAAGCTTTCCGTAACGAATATTTTCCATAACAGTGTTGGTAAACAGATGTGTATCCTGCAAAACCATACCTAAGGAATGGCGCAAATCGTCCTTTTTGATTTTATTTATATTTATTCCGTCATACCTGATTTTTCCGTCCTGAATATCATAAAATCTGTTAATAAGATTTGTAATCGTTGTTTTTCCGGCACCTGTCGAACCGACAAATGCAATTTTCTGACCGGGTTCTGCATACATTTTTATGTTATGGAGAACGGTCTTTTTTTCATTGTATCCGAAATCAACATCATCAAAAACAACATTACCCTTAAGCTCAACATATTCTGTTTCGCCTGTTTCCTGATGAATATGTTTCCATGCCCACATACCGGTTCTTTTATCTGTTTCAGTAATTTTGCCGTTAATTTTTTCTGCTCTGACAAGTGTGACATATCCTTCGTCTGTTTCGGGCTTTTCGTCAAGAAGAGCGAACACACGCTCTGCACCTGCAAGCGCCATAATAACAGAATTGAATTGCTGGCTTATCATATTGATTGGCATACTGAAGCTTTTGTTAAATGTCAGAAAACTTGCAAGTTCGCCCAGGGACAGGTAGAAAAAGCTTCCTTTAGGAATCAGCATTGCAAGTATACCGCCTGCAATAGCGCAGAAAACATAGCTGAGATGTCCCAGCTGTCCGTTAATGGGACCGATAACATTAGCAAACTTATTGGCGTTATATGCGCTGTCAAAAAGCTGTTCATTCAGGATATTAAAATCTTCAATATTTTTCTTTTCATGGCAGAAAACTTTAACAACTTTCTGACCGTTAATCATTTCCTCAATATATCCGTTTACCTTGCCAAGATTTTTTTGCTGTTCAACAAAATACTTACCGCTCTGTCCTGCAACTTTTTTGGTTACAAAAAGAACAACGGCAACCATAGCAAGTGTTACTGCGGTAAGAGGTATGCTTAAAGCAACCATACAGGCAAAAACAGAAACAATGGTAATAGCACTGCTTATTGTCTGAGGAAGGCTCTGACTGATTGCCTGCCTTAATGTGTCAATATCATTAGTGTAAATTGACATTATATCCCCATGGGAATGTGTATCAAAATACTTAATTGGAAGACTCTGCATTACATTGAACATTTCATTTCTCAAATCTCTCAGTGAGCCCTGAGAAATAACAACAAGAGTTCTGCCTTGAATGTAAGCTGCAGCCGCACCTATAAGATAAAAACAGGAAACTCTGAATATTTCTTGAGCCAGCGGCTTGAAATCAGGATTTTCTTTTCCCAGAAGAGGCATAATGAAATCATCTATCAATGTTTGAAGGAACATTGTTCCCTGAATTGTTGCAAGAACACTGACAATTATACAGATAAGAACAAGTATGCACCTTGCGGGATATTTTTTAAACACGAATCCGAGCAGTCTTTTGAAAAGCTTTCCGGGATTTTTAACCTTAGGTTTCATCCCTCTGACTGCACGGCCTTTCATAGGCGGTGCCATTAGTCCTCACCTCCGTTTTCATCAAAATCAGCGTTTCCGCTTGTTTGAGATTCATATACTTCACGGTAAATTGAATTAGATTTAAGAAGTTCATCATGGGTTCCGAAACCGTTAATTTTTCCGTCATCAAGAACAACAATTCTGTCCGCATTCTGAACGCTGGAAATTCTCTGTGCAATAATAAGCTTTGTTGTATCCGGAATTTTTTCGGAAAACGCCTGCCTTATTTTTGCGTCTGTAGCAGTGTCTACAGCACTTGTTGAGTCGTCAAGAATAAGGATTTTCGGCTTTTTCATCAAAGCTCTTGCTATACAAAGACGCTGACGCTGACCGCCTGAAACATTTGTACCGCCCTGTTCAATATATGTATTGTATTTTTCGGGCATTTTTTCTATAAATTCATCTGCGCAGGCAAGTCGGCAGGCTTCTATGCACTGTTCTTCGGTAGCTTCAAGATTACCCCAGCGCAGATTGTCGAGGATTGTGCCGCTGAAAAGAACATTTTTCTGAAGCACAACGGCAACTTTGTTTCTCAACTGCTCCAGATCGTATGATTTAACATTCTTTCCTCCGACAAAAACTTCACCGGAATTTACATCGTAAAGTCTGCTTATAAGGCTTACAAGTGTAGTTTTTGCACTTCCCGTTCCGCCGATAATTCCGATTGTTTCACCTGATTTGATTTTAAGATTTACATCGGAAATAACAGGAGAACTTTTTTTGCTTGTATTGTATTTGAAGAAAACATTTTTAAATTCAATGCTTCCGTCGGGAATATCATAATCAGGGTTTTCCGGATTTTTAACAGAAGGTTCTTCAGTAATAACATCGCAGATTCTTTTTGCCGCAGCAGAGCTCATTGTAAGCATAACGAACATAAATGAAACTATCATAAGGCTTGAAAGAATGTTAAGACAATATGTCAGCAAGCTCATAAGCTGACCTGTTGTCATTGTTTCGGATACTATTGCTTTTGCTCCCAGCCAGCTGATAGTAAGAATACATGTGTAAATTGTAATCTGCATTATCGGGGACATAAGAATCGTAATATTTTCCGCTTTAAGAAAAAGATTAAAGATGTTCTTACTGGCTTTACCGAACTTTTCTTTTTCAAATTCTTCACGGACATAAGCTTTTACCACTCTTATTCCCGAAACATTTTCCTGAACAGATGCATTAAGTTCGTCATACTTTTTGAAAACTTTCGTAAAGTGCTTTGAAACAAGCTTTATTCCGAAAGCCAGAATAATTGAAAGAAAAATTACAGCGGCAAGGTAAACAAGCGAGAGCCGTGCGTTTATTCTGAATGCCATTGTCATTGCAAAAATAAGTGTGGCCGGAGCACGCACAAACATTCTTAAAAGCATTTGATATGCGTTCTGAACATTTGTTACATCTGTAGTGAGTCTTGTAACAAGACCTGCTGTTGAAAACTTATCAATATTTGAAAAAGAATAATCCTGAATTCTTTCAAACATTGTTCTTCTTAAATTCTTTGCAAGACCCGTTGAAGCTCTTGCTCCGTACTTTCCTCCCATAATTCCGGTAAAAAGTCCGAAGCCTGCGGCAAGAACCATAAAAATACCCATTTTAAGTATATGATTCATATCACCTTTTTCAACGCCGTCGTCAATTATCGAACCCATCATAAGAGGTATGAGAGTTTCAAGAATTACTTCAAGAATCATAAAAATCGGGGTCATAACAGAATCTTTTCTGTAACCCTTAGTCTGCTCAAATAAAACTTTAAGCAAAGCAATCTCTCCTTTCCTTCAATGAGGTAACACCGTAATAAAATATTTTTGGTTGTACGGTTTTGCCTTATTTTAGTTTTTTATTTTTGATTTTTAATATAATTTCAGATATCAGATAAAAAACAAGTATTCCGCAAATAACACCGGAGCAGTCAACAAGATAGTCAAATACTCTGCACGCTCTGCCGGGAACAAAGTACTGATGTATTTCGTCACTGATTGAATAAAGCTGACAGAAAATAAATGAAGTCCACACACAGTAAAAGCCGTTGTAAAAAAACAATGCGCCGAAAGTTCCGAAACCCAATGCGGTGAATTCCAGAAAATGAGCAATTTTCCTGAAAGTGTTGTGAGAAATAAAAATACGGTTTCCCACTAAATTCATAAAAAATCTATATAAAAATCCGCTTTCACTTGCCGATATTTCAGAACTTTGGTATGAAAACATAAATATCATATACATACAGAAAATGCTGAATATAAGCATTATAACACTCATTGGTATAACAGGTTTTTTCAGTTTACTTTTCATTTACCGACCTCGCAGAAAAATCAATATCTTTTACACCTGAAACGCAATATGCTTTTCCTATTTCATTTCGGAATGCAAAATATGTTTTCCCGTTATAAAGCGGGTAAAAAACGCCGTTGGCAACAAGTAGTTTTTCTGCTGTTCTTACACCTGCAAGCAGAGTATCTCCGTCGTATTCATACAGGCATTTGTTTATAAGTATATCGTATGCAGTGTCTGAGTAACCGAAAATATTGTTTTCATTTTCTGTGCAGAATTTTTCAAGAAACAGAACAGGACTTCTGTCTGTAGCCTTAACACTTGCAAATGCGATTTGATATTCACCTTTTGAAACGGCATTATTGATTGATTTTTCATTCATGACATTTGTAGTAACCGTAATGGAAAAACCGAAGAATTTCTGCCAGTTCTGAATGATTCTCACAATATCTTCTCTGATTTTTTCTGGGCAGATTATTGTAATATTTATATTTGAAATTTCAAGTTCTTTAAGGCCTGCATAAAAATATTTAACAGCATTTTCGGAATTTACAGCAGGATTATTAAATCCGCCTGACGCTTCACGGTATGATTTTCCTCCCCATCTGCATGACAGGGGAATAAGACCGCCTGCAAAATTTTCATTTTTGCTTAAAAATGAGATGTCAGTTGCGCAGATCAGTCCTTTTCTTATGTTAAGGTTGGAAAGCACACTGTCCTGCGAATTGAATACAAGACCGTACACTATATTTGAATCACTTGAAAATACAACATCTTTTGATGAATCAACATCGCTCATATATGAATCTTCAACAGGCAATGCATTGTAATCTTTCTGATTGAATTTATCGACTATCTGATTCGGTTCGGAGTTGACATTGAAATATATTCCTGTAACTCCTGTCTGTCCGCAACCTGAATAAACATCGCTTTTATAAAGAGTAACAGAAGAATTTTCCACCCAGCCGCCTACATAAAACGGTCCGTTGCAAAGGGTGTATTTTAAATCAAGACCGTACTTTGCGCCTGTTGCTTCGAAAAACTGACGGTTACACGGCATACACATAGGATATGTAAGAATACGGATAAAATCCTCATTTGCTCTTTCCAGGTTTATTGTTAGGGTTTTGCTGTCTGCCGCTGTAATTCCGACCTGACTTTCCTGAGCGGTACCGTTGTTGAATTCTTCGGCTCCGTCAATGCAATAAAGAAGTCTTGCTTTTTCAGCCTTTGTTTCGGGTCTTAAAGCTCTGATTATTCCGAATGCACAATCGTCTGCCGTTACGCTGTTGTTAAATGAGCTTTCATAGTCATCACCTAATAATTCGGAATGTGCTCTGAGCATCTGCCATCTGGCATTTTCTCTTAAATGAAATGTGTATGTTCTGCCGTCCTGAGAAATATCCCAGCTTTCCGCAACGCCCGGAAGAATTTCTCCGTTTTCACCGATTATTACAAGGCCTTCCATGCAGTTGCGGGTAATAAGAACAGATTCGTCATCCTCCGCAATCTGGGGGTCAAGGCAACCGGGGTCTTTAGAAATAGGATATATAACATTTATCTCTTTGTTTTTTGAGCATGAACACAAAATACCCGTAATAAAAACGAAAACAAGAACCAAACTAAGTGCTTTTTTCACAGCCGCCTTTCACCTCCTGTCAGATATAACATTCATTATAGCAAATTATTACAAAAAAATCTACATAAATTTTAATCATAAATATATATTATTTTATGTCATTTTATGTTATAATTTATACAATATCACATATCGGGAGGAATATAATTGAATTTTACTGTGTACATACTTCTTGCAGTTATAATAATATTGCTTATAATTTTAATTTTTCTTGTTACAAAAAACAGAAACGCAAGCAATTCCGGCGAAAAGCTTACTGAAATCAAAGCCCAGAATGATACGCTTGCTAAAAATGTTTCCCGTGAATTTGAAATCAGCAGGCGTGATAATACTGTATTTCAAAACAGAATTACCGATGAAATGCACAAAAGCTCTGCCGCAACCGCAGAATATCTTTCAAATCTTAAAAATTCGAATTATGAAAATATAATCAGGCTTAATGAGAGCATTACAAAATCACTTAACGGAATTAAAGACACCAACACTTTACAGAATGAAAAGCAGACTGCCAAAATCCAGGAGTCAATTTCAAAAATGCAGGAAAGTAATGAAAAAAAGCTTGACCAGATGAGAGCGACTGTTGACGAAAAGCTGAATGAAACTCTTACAACAAGGCTTGATTCATCTTTCAAAACCGTTTCACAGCAGCTTGAAAATGTTTACAAATCGTTGGGTGAGATGAAAGAGCTTTCAAACGGTGTTACAAGCAATGTTTCAACGCTTAACAGAGTGCTTACAAATGTTAAAGCGAGAGGAACCTGGGCGGAAGTCCAGTTGGAGGGAATCCTTGACCAGACTATTCCGAATATGTATGTTAAAAATTTTGCAAGCGTTGAAGGTTCTCTTAAAAGAGTTGAATTTGCCGTTAAAATTCCTTCGACCGACGGGGGAAACGATGTCTTTCTTCCTATAGACTCAAAATTCCCCATGGAAGATTATGTAAGACTTTGTTCCGCTGCCGACAGTGCCGATGCGGAAGCCCTCAAATCGGCAAGAAAGGCACTTGAAGACAGAGTGCTTGCAGAAGCAAAAGATATCACTAAATATATCAATGTTCCGGTTACAACACCTTTTGCAATTCTTTACCTTGCAACAGAAGGTCTTTATGCGGAAATTGCATCATCAAGAACAGGAATTGCAGAGAAAATTCAAAGTGACTATAACATAATGATTGCAGGACCCACAACAATTACCGCTTTGCTGAATTCTCTTTCAATGGGATTTAAAGCTGTTGCCATTAACGAAAAAGCAAATGAAGTGCGTCAGCTTCTCGGCGTAACAAAAGCTCAGTATGAAAAATTCGGCGTTGTGCTTGAAAAAGCGGGCAAGAAAATCGAAGAAGCGGGCAAAACTCTTGACGATGCAAGGAAGAGAAACAATATTATCCGCAAAAAGCTTAAAAGCATTGATGAAATCAGCGGAGATGAATCAGATAATCTTCTCGGAATAGAAACCGATATATCAGATGATTGAGGAGGAAGAATATGAAACATCAGGATATTATTGATAAAATGACTCTTGAAGAAAAAGCGGTGCTTTGTTCAGGTGCGGATTTCTGGCATCTTAAAAGCAGTGAAAAACACGGGATAAAAAAAATTATGGTATGCGACGGACCTCACGGACTTCGTAAACAGAATGCGGAAAACGATAAGGTCGGCATAGGCAACAGTTACCCTGCAACCTGTTTCCCGACTGCGGTTACAACTGCCTGTTCGTGGGACAGGGAGCTGCTTTTCAGTATGGGTGAGGCACTTGCCGAGGAATGTATTCAGGAGGAAGTATCTGTTCTTTTAGGCCCCGGGGTAAATATGAGGCGTGCGCCTCTCTGCGGCAGAAATTTTGAATATTTTTCGGAGGATCCGTTGCTGGCAGGGGAGCTTGGCGCCGCATTTATTAACGGTGTTCAGTCAAAGGGAATCGGTACGGCATTGAAGCATTTTGCCGCCAACAGTCAGGAAACGAACCGTATGACAGGCAACAGCATTGTTGATGAAAGAGCATTAAGAGAAATTTATCTTACGGCATTTGAAATTGCCGTTAAAAAGTCTCAGCCTAAACTGGTTATGAACGCATACAATCAGTTGAACGGCACATTCTGCTCGGAAAACAGTAAACTGCAAAATAAAATTCTCCGTGAAGAATGGGGCTTTAAAGGTGCTGTTGTAAGTGACTGGGGCGCAGTTAATCAAAGGGTTGACGGCCTTAAGGCAGGTAATGACCTTGAAATGCCTTATTCAGGCGGTTATAACGATAAAAAGATAATTGATGCCGTTAAAGAGGGCAGACTTGACGAAAAAGTTCTTGATAAATCTGTTGACAGACTGATTGATTTGATTATTACAACTTCCCGAAATGAAAAGAAAAGATACTATGTAAACCGTCACAATGACCTTGCAAAAGAAATTGCGCTTAATTCAATAGTTCTTCTTAAAAATAACGACAATATTCTTCCTCTGACCGATAAAGAACAGACTGTTGCGGTTATCGGTGAAATGGCAAAAGAACCCAGGTATCAGGGTGCGGGCAGTTCTCTTGTTAATCCTACAAAAATGTGCTGTGCATTTGATGAGCTTCAGGCAATGGGATATAATCTTAAATACGCAAAAGGTTATAACAAATCAGGCAAAGGCAAAGAGAAAAACCTTGTTGAAAACGCAGTTGAGGTTGCCAAAGACAGCGATGTTGTACTTCTTTTTATTGGACTTACGGAAGAGTACGAATCTGAAGGCTTTGACAGAAAGCACATGAAACTGCCTGAAGAACACATTGAACTTATTGAAAAGATTTACAGCGTAAACCGCAAAATAATTGTTGTTCTTTCAGGAGGTTCGCCTGTTGAAACATCATGGTACAGCAGAACAAAAGCAATTATAAATACCTACCTTGCAGGTCAGGCGGGTGCGGCGGCTCTTGCGGATATTATTTCAGGCAAAGCAAATCCGTGCGGCAAGCTTGCCGAAACATACCCGAGAAAATTAAGAGACAATCCCGCTTATGAGAATTATGCTGATGAAAAATGCAAGGATTCAGTATATAAAGAAAGTATTTTTATCGGTTACAGGTATTATGAAAAAGCAGGAAAAAAGGTTAGATTTCCTTTTGGCTTCGGTCTTTCATATACAACATTTGAATATTCAAAAATCAGGCTTGATAAAAAGAAATTTACAAACAGTGAAAATGTTGAGGTGTCGTTTACAATTAAAAACACAGGCAGTATTGCCGGCTGTGAAATTCCTCAGCTATATGTGGGAAGGGGAGATACGGAAGTTTTCCGTGCCCCTAAAGAATTAAAAGGTTTTGATAAAGTTTACCTTGAGCCGGGCGAGAAGAAAACCGTTTCAATAACTGTAGATAACAGAGCGTTTGCGTTTTATAATACAGCTTTGTCAGATTGGTGTGTTGAAAACGGGGAATATGAAATAATGATTGGTTCGTCATCGGCTGATATCCGCCTGACTTCAAAAATCAAGGCTCAGGGATTTGATAATTCTGTAATGCCGGATTATTCAAAAGCAAAGTCGTACTTTGGCTCTGAACCGCAGAAAGCAACAGACGAAGAATACAAAGTCCTTTTCGGAGGAGAACTTCCGTTATCACCTGAAAAAGAAAAATCAGATTATAACACAACAATACAGGATAAATCTGATAAAGGTCTGGGCAAGGTGATATGTAAAGCTGTAAACGCAGTTACCAAAAACAGTAAAGATGTTAATGCCGGAATGATGGCGTCGGCGGCAATGCAAACGCCTGTAAGGAACTTCATTACAATGAGCAACGGACTGTTTTCGGAAGATATGGCAGACGGATTGCTGATGATATTTGACGGTGAAGATAAGCTTAAAGGCGCAGGCAAAATTGCAAAGGGTGTTCCCCATGCGTTAATAAATCTTAAAAAATTTCTGAAATCAATATAATATATTCATGTAAACACGGAGTTTGCCGTTTAACGACAAACTCCGTGTTGCGGTTTAATATTATTCTGAAAGTTAGTGAAATATGTCAAACTACATCCTTTTCTTCAATACCGCCCATATCAAGAATTCGCTTAAATGTGTCAAGCACACACTGAACTGCGGCATTTCTGAATCCGTTTTTTTCAAGGCTTACAACACCTGCTATTGTTGAACCGCCCGGTGAGCACACCTCATCCTTTAGCTGTTCGGGATGTTTGCCTGTTTCTTCTATCAGAGAGGCTGTGCCGATAATTGTGTCTATTGCGAATTTTTGCGCCTGCTGTCTTGTAAGTCCTGTCATAACTCCGCCGTCTGCAAGGGCTTGAATAAACATACATATATAAGCAGGTCCGCAGCCTGTTATAACACTGCCTGCATACATTTTATTTTCGGCAAGAACTTCAAACGAACCTGTGTGCTTCAGAATCTGTTTATATTCTGAAAAAATTTCTTCTGTTACATTTTCACTTAATGTGCATATTGTAATGCATTTACCTACATTTGCGGCAACATTCGGAAGCGTTCTGATAATCGGAATATCAATGTCAACCCCAAGCCATTCTCTTATTGTTGCAATGCTGACACTTACCATAATGGAAACAAGGATTTTTTCTTCTCCGTTTTCAATACATTCTTTAAGAACAGGACCTATTTCCGAAAGAACGCTTTGACCCACCTGAGGCTTGACCCCGATTAAAATATATTTGCTTTCTTTTACAGCCTGGGTATTGCTTTCACAAAAGCAGGCGCCTGTTTCTTCTGCAAGCTGTTTTGCTTTTTCTTTATTATAATCAGTAACAACAATATCTTCCGGTTTGTTACCTTTACAGGCGGCTCTTGCTATTGCACCGCCCATAATTCCCGTACCTATAAAAGACATTTTTTTCATAACAACATACTCCCGTTATATTACAATTTTGTTGATTCCCTCAAACAGCGGATATCTGTTTCCGTCATATCTTAATTCAGCGGCGTTGACACCTTCGCACAAATCAATAATAAATTCTATTCTCTTATCGGTTTTGTGATACTCAACAGATATTTTTCCTCTTTGAGTAGTTATGAAACCTTTGGCAAAGCTTAAAATACTGTTTTGTGCAGGGGCGATAATAACCCTTTCATATCCGTAAGAATGGCGTGACTGGCGTATTCCGAGAATGTATTCGAAAAACGATTTTACACAAGCCCCGAACATAGGGTGATTGTTTGAGTGACTTCCGTTCCAGTTTTCCCATATTGTAGTGGCACCGCTGTCCATCATGTAACCGAAGGAATGGTCTTTTTCATGGCTTCTGAGCATTTCAAGGGCAATATCACCGTCGCCGAATTTCAAAAACATTTCACACCCGATATATGTTCCGAAAATACCTGTATCAAAGCATTTAAGCTGAGAATATTTCTTTTCTGCGGATTTAAGAGTTTTTTCACTGCCGGCGTTACATTCGTATGCGAACAAGTCCGCACCCTGTATTCCTTCCAGATAGCTGCCTTTTTTGTCCGCCGGGTATTTTTTGTTGATGCTGTCACGGTGATACTTCATAAGCTTTTCAATTTTTCTTGTGTTTTTTTCAAGAAGCTCACCGCATCTTCTGAGCATTTCAAGCTGTGAAATATACATACAGGTGTTTACAAAATCTTCTGGTATAACTGTTTTTTCAGGGTTGCACCAGTCGCCGAGACACCAGCCTTTGTCCTCTTCTTTTACAATAAGACCGTCTTCACATCTTGATTCCATATAATCAACAAAAAGCAGCATATTATCATAATACTTTTTAAGAACACTTGTGTCGCCGTAATATTTTGTATAATGATAAATAACTGAAATTATTGCGCCGCCCCAGCCTGCAGGACCGCCTCCGCCACCGCCAAAGGGTGCGGTATGCTGAACATGACCTGTTGTTTTATCCTGACAGTCAATAATATCGTCAATCCATTTTTTATAAAGCTCCTTTGAATCGAAGCAAAGCATACCTGCGGGAGCACACAACTGACCGTCTCCCGTGTATCCCAGCCGTTCTCTGTGCGGGCAGTCTGACGGAACACCCGAGTGAATATTTGACAGCTGTGTATGAATATATGTGTTATAAATCCAGTTTATTGTTTCATCAGAGCACTGAAAATCAGATGTAACATTCATATCTGTATGAACTTCTTTGACTTCAATGGGTACGGCATTGTTTGTGAGTGAAAAATAGCGGAATCCGTGCCATAAAAGTCTTGGGAAAAGAACTGTTGTTCTTCCGTCGGTAATAAATTCATCTTCAGGTATCTGACGGTTGTATCCTATCGAGAAAAAGTCAAGATTACATTCGTCATCAATATTTTCGGCAAATCTCAGTTTAATATTTTCGTTTTCTTTTTCACATTTTACAACTGCATAGCCTGTAATGTTTTTGCCTGCGTCGTAAACGGAATAATCACCGAAATCCTTGATTTTTTTAACCTTGAAGCTTCCTGTGATTTTATCTTTGTTGCATCGCTGGATATACATGGGAACATTTTGAGTGTCATTACAATAATCAGGAGTAAGCCAGCCGTCTTTTCTGGCAAAAACGGTATTCCAGCTGTAATCAAAACCGTTATAATCATGGATTTCGCCGTAAAAAAGAGATGATTTTTTAATAAATCCCTGTTTATATAAAGTTTTTTCATCACTTATATATTCTTCGTTTTCCGATGTGATTTTATAACAAAGGCGAATGTTTCCGTAATCCATATTCCCTTCGCCTTTTCTTTCAAACTGATGAAAATATCCGCCTCCGAGCAATACGCCTAAAGCGTTTTCACCTTCGTTGACATAGTCGCTGATATCATATTTAATGCAGTAAATTCTGTTATCCATTTTATCACTCAAGGGATAACTGAGAACCATTTTCTCTCTGTCTCTCGGTATATAATCGGAATAAGCCGGCACAAGCTCATCTGAAGATACTTTTTTGCCGTTAATATACAAAATAAAATAGCCGAGACCGCAGATTGTAATTTCAGCAACCGGCTTTTCAAGAGTAAACACCCTTCTGAATATGGCGGATGTCATATCCTCCTTGGGAGTAATCCATTTTGCATTCCCGAACATTTCATTATGAGTCATAAAAATCACCTCCCGGTAATATTATCATAAATCCCGTCAAAGTACAATATTTTTTTATTTTTATTAAATTTTTATTGAATTAAATAAGATAAAGATGTAAAATGTTTACGGTGAAAAATATGTATGAATATATACTCAAACGCTCTGAGCGAAAAACACTTTCACTTGAAGTTAACAGAAATTGTGAAATAATAGTAAGAGCTCCCATTAAATATCCCCTGAAAAAAATAAATATTTTTGTAGAAGAACACACTTCATGGATTGAAAAAAGTATCAGTAAAGTCAGTCAGAAAGCAGGGGAGAAGGAATTAACACAACAGCAGATTTCTTTTTTGAAAAAAGAGGCAAGGGAATATCTGCCTTCAAAAACGGAATACTATGCGAAAATTATGGGAGTACAGTATTCAGGCGTAAAAATAACTTCGGCAAAAACAAGATTCGGCTCGTGCAGCGGCAAAAATAGTATCTGCTATTCGTTTTATCTTATGCAGAAGCCTCTTGAGGCTGTTGACTATGTTATTGTTCATGAGCTGGCACATACGGTTCACCATAATCACGGTAAAGAATTTTACAGGCTTATTGAAAAATATATGCCTGATTATAAAGAAAGGAACAAGCTATTAAAATTATGAATGTTTATGATTTTGACAACACGATTTATGACGGAGAAAGTACATTCGACCTGTTTTTATTCTATCTTAAAAAGCGCCCGTCACTTATAAGACTTTTTCCTACTGTTGCAATCGCTTTTATGAGATATAAAAAAGGCAAGATTTCTATTAACGAAATGATTGAAAGATATGTTCCTATTGTTGAAAAGGAAGCAAAAAAGTTTGTTGACCCCGAAAATGACCCGAAAAATTTCTGGGACGGTCACATGAACAAAATCAAACCGTTTTATAAAGAAATACAAAAAGAAGACGATTTGATTATCACTGCATCGCCTGATTTTTCAATGAATGAAATATGCAGAAGGCTGGGAATTAAATATTTACTCAGTTCTACTGTTAATATGCAAACAGGTAAATTTGAAAGAATCTGCCTTAAAGATAACAAGCTTAAAGCGTTTTTTGAATTTTACGGTGAAAGTGAAATTGAGAATTTTTACACTGATTCGCCGGAAAACGATTATCCGCTTATAGAAAAGGCAAATCATGCATTTATTGTTAAAGGAGAAAAAATTACACAAATCAAATAACGACAAAACTCTCAGCCTCTGTGAATTATAATTTTCACAGAGGTGATTTTTATGCCTGTTTATGTTGACACGCTGCTGATAATCAACAGCTTTGTCAATTATCTTATGCTGGTCTGTTCAATGAAATATCTGAATATATTTGCAAACAGATTCCGTCTTGCTCTGGCTTCGTTTTTCGGCAGCCTGTTTTCACTGAAAATTTTTTTGCCGGAAATTCCCGTTCCTTTTGAGCTTGTATTAAGATGCCTTGCCTGCTCTGCAGTTGTTTTTGTTGCTTTCGGGAAGAATCATATAAAAACATTCCTGAAAAATACCTGCGTGTTTTTTACCGTCAATCTTCTTTTCGGCGGGTTGATGACTGCGTTTTTCCTTTTTGCGGATACAGGCATAATGATTTATAAAAACGGAGCGGTATATTTCAACATAGACTTAAAAATTCTCACAGTAACTTCTGTAGCAAGCTTTGCGGTTATAAACGCAATAAATATTATTATTGCCAAAAAAGCACCGTCGCAAAGTATTTTTCATGTTACTGTAGAATATAAAAACCGAAGCGTTGAGGGCAGGGGGTTTATTGATACAGGCAACAATTTGCGTGATGTTTTTTCCGGGTGTCCGGTTATTGTAGCCCAGCTGAATACCGTCAAGCCGATTTTACCTGACGAAATTACGGAGTATATTAACGGGAAATATCCGTCGTGTTCTACAGGGGAGATAAGGCTCATTCCCGTATGTACAGTAGGGAATGACAGTATACTGCCGGGGTTTATGCCGGACAGGATAATTGTTAAAAACATAAAAGGTGAAAAAATTCTCAAGGATGTTTACATCGGTGTAAGCCGCCGGAATTTTCTGGGCGGAGAATATGAATTTTTATTATATAATGATTTAACGGAGGAATATCCAGATGAAAATTATCAGAAAAATACTAAAGAAATTAAAAAGAAAAAACAGAATTTATTACATAAACGGTCCTGAAACACTGCCTGCCCCATTGACAAAGCAAGAGGAAAAACAAATATTTCAAAGAATAATTGACGGTGATGATTCCGCCAGAGAAGAACTTATCATACATAATCTCAGACTTGTGGTTTACATAGCAAAAAAATTTGAAAACACAGGCGTGGGAACAGAAGACCTTGTTTCAATCGGTACAATAGGGCTTATAAAAGCTGTAAGGACTTTTTCCCCGGAAAGAAATATAAAGCTTGCTACTTATGCATCAAGATGTATTGAAAATGAAATACTGATGTACCTGAGAAAAACAAGCACACTGAAAAACGAAGTGTCTATAGATGAACCGTTGAATGTTGACTGGGACGGAAATGAACTTTTGCTATCCGATGTGCTGGGAAGCGAACCTGATTCCGTAAACAGGAATATTGAATTGCAGGATGAAAAAAATCTCATAATAAAAACCATTGACTCCCTTAATGAAAGGGAAAGAACTATTATGTATATGCGTTTCGGCCTTGACGGAAAAAAAGAATATACTCAAAAGGAAGTTGCGGATATTCTGGGAATATCTCAAAGTTACATTTCGAGGCTGGAAAAGCGCATAATCGGAAGATTGAAAAAAACTGTTGAACGAGCCTATTAAGGTTGAATTATATACTGTAATTGCAGAATATTATCAGAAAAAACTTTTCAAAAACAGTGGAAATTTTGAAAAAAGTGTGATATTATGTCAGCATAAGATTAAAATAAAGGAGTTAATTCAAATGGCAAAAGAATCTTCTTCACTTATTGAAAAAATAATCCCGTCAGCGGTTGCTGTTGTATGCACAGCTGCAATTTGCATCACAGGGGCTGTTTGCACAGGCAAAGCGGTTAAAAAAGATGCCTGCGCAGATACACAGGCGGTTTCTCTCTCTCAGGAAAATGAAAACGCTTATCTTACAGAAGCTCAGGCTGCAGCATATATAGGAATTGATGAAGCTCATATGGTAGTTATGCGTAAGAATCTCAAAAAATTTGAAGGCGCATATATTGCATACGCTTATGTTAAAGACGGAAAAGAAGTTGAAGTTGTTATGTACCAGAAAGCAAAGCTTGACGAAGCTATGAAAAATCTTATGAAAGATAATGATGCTCTTAACTTCAAATATATTGACGAGGCTCTTGCAAAGCAAAACGCCGCTAAATAATTAAAACACGGTTTTACGGCTGTCTCTTTTGAGGCAGCTATATTTTTATAACACAGGTGGTTTTATGTTGATTTGCCCCAAATGCAGTGAACCTTTGTTAAAATGTAATAACAGTATGGTATGCGTCAACAAACATACATTTGATTTTTCAAAAGAGGGATATGTAAATCTTTTGGCTTCAAATAAAAAAGGAAATCTGATAGGCGATAACAAAGATATGGCAAAAAGCCGTAAATCTTTTCTTGAAAAAGGGTACTATTCTTCACTTGCAGAACAACTGAAAAAAGAATATGAAAGCCTTAACGGTGTTGAAGGAGCGGCTGTTGATATATGCTGCGGCGAAGGCTTTTACACTCAGTTTATTTCGGATTCATCTCAAAGGGAATTTTACGGCTTTGATATTTCAAAGGAAATGATAAGACTTGCCGCAAAAAGAAAATGTCAGGCTCAGTTTTTTGTTGCAAATATGACTTCAATACCGATAAAAAGCAACAGTGTTGCGGCGGCTTTTCATTTATTTGCGCCGTTTTGTGAAAAGGAATTTTCAAGAATACTGAAAAAAGACGGCAAACTGATTTCCGTCAGCCCAGGGAAAAAGCATTTGTTTGAACTGAAAAAAGTCCTTTATGACAGCCCTTATGAAAATGAAGAAAAACTTCCGGAATGCAAAGGACTTATATTAGAACAGAGGAAGCGTGTTGAAAGCGAAATAACTCTTCGCTCAAATGAGGATATTTATTCGCTTTTCAAAATGACTCCGTATTACTACCATACAAACAAGAATAATAAAGAGAAACTGGACAGCATAAATACCCTTACAACCGGGCTTGATTTTATTATTGATATTTTTTCAAAAACGGAGGAACAGAATGAACAGGATGTATAAAGGAGCAGGCAATTCTGCTGATTATGAGCAAAGTCTCGAATTTCTTAACTGGGTGTTTTTTACAGATGACCCGGCGGATAAGGATGTTGATTTTCTTGCGATGATTCCGAAACTTTACAAAAAAGAATACAACCATTGTGAAAACAATCTTATTGTTTCGGAAAACGGCAAATGGCAGGCGGCAGTGGGACTGTATTTTGATAAATTTGATGTAGGCGGCGAACAGCTTGTATGCGCCGGAATAGGAAATGTTGCCGTAGGTAAAAACTGCCGTGGGAAAGGGTATATGAAAGACTGTATGGCTCTTGCCGAAAAAGAAGCATTTGAAAAAGATGCGGACTTTATGGTTCTGGGCGGTCAGCGTCAGCGTTACGGATATTTCGGATTCGAGCCGGCAGGAAAAAGCATAGAGTTTATTTTCAACAGTATAAATCAAAGACATGTTTACGGAAAAGATTATATTTCATCTTTTACTGCAAAAAAGGTTATGCCGGAAGATAAGGAAGAAATAAAGTATATTGAAAAGCTTTATAATAAAACATTTACTCAGAAAATAATCAGAAAATCCGAAAAGTTCTATGATATTCTAAAAACATGGTACCAGGTTCCGTATATTTTTGAAAAAAACGGCGAATTTAAGGGATATGCACTGTACAATCCCGAAATGACAAATATTATGGAGTTTGCGGCGGAAACAACAGATGATTTTAAGGAAATGCTGCCTGAAATGCTGAAAATAACAGGCAAAGATAAAATAAATATTTGTGTTTCACCTGCTGCGGAAGGTTACTGTTCATATCTTTACTCTGTATGCGAATGGATGAAAACAGAGTTTTGCGGTCTTTATAACATCCTGAACTGGAAAAAAACAGTTTATGCTTTGCTTAAAGAAAAATCCGAAAGAGTCACTCTGTGTGACGGGGAGCATTCATTCCTTATTCACGGTTATAAAAAGGATGAACTGTTCACACTGAAAGTTGAAAATAATAATGTTTCAGTTGCAGATGGCGGAGAAAATTCTACAGAGCTGTCACATAAAAAGGCTGCAAATGTTTTCGCAGGTTTATATCGTGAAACGGACATTTCTCTGCCGCCGAATATTTCACAGTGGCTGCCGTTGGATTTTATGATTTTTTCAACTGATAAGGTTTGATTTTTTCTATTGACATAATTTGCAATATGTTATAAAATTATATGAATAGTTTTTTATGAAAGGACTCATCAGATGAAGTATTATATAGGTGTTGACGGCGGCGGAACAAAAACCGCTTACGCCCTTTTTGATGAAAATAAAAATCTTATTGATCTTGTTAAAGGGCCGGGAAGCAATCATGAAAATTATGAAAACGGATTTGATGATGCGGCCCCCCTTATTTGGAACGGAATAAACGATTTGCTTAAAACTACAGGCAAATCTCTTGAGGATATTTCATTTACACTTATGGGACTTGCAGGTATTGACCATCAGTTCCAGCATGATGAAATGTTCAAAAGGCTTCAGGATTACGGACTGAAAAATTTTGAAATTTATAATGACGGATTTATCGTTGTTAAGGCAGGCTCAACCGGAGTTGCCGCAATAGGCTTTAACTGCGGAACAGGTACTTGCTGCAATGCTATTGATAATGACGGCAAAATGCTTCAGCTTGCAGGTCTCGGTGAATTTTCCGGAGATATCGGAAACGGTCACTGGATAGCTGAACAGACATATAAAATGGCGTATGACGATGTGTATCTCGGGTTGAAGAAAACAGCTGTTACAAAAATGATTTTTGATGAATACGGTCTTAAATGCAAAGAAGATTTTCTTGCTCTTGTTTCAAAATTTGAGGAAGAAGATGCAGACCCGTTTATTATGCGCCTTATTGACTTTTTCTTTGATGCGGCAAAAATTAACGACGAAGCGGTTCTTAATGTGATTGATATGATGGCAGAAAGAGGAACGGCACTTATCAACGCTCACCTGAACACACTTAATTTCACCGATGATACTGTTGAAGTTGTTCTTTCAGGCTCCATGCACACAAAACCGTTTGCAGAAATTTATGCTGATGCGCTTATTAAAAAAGCCGAAGCAAACTGTTCAAGAAAGCTTAAATTCATTAAACTTTCGCAACCACCGGTTACAGGCTGTATTAACTGGATAATGCAGCAGTACGCATAAAATATTTTTTATCTTGAAGGAGACGATATATATGAAAGACATTACACTTGCCGTTATCGGTTCAGGCAGTACTTATTGCCCGGAGCTTATTGACGGCTTCCTTAAAGCAAAAGATTCTCTTAATCTTGTTAAGGTTTCTTTTATGGACATTGATGAAAGAAAAAGAACAATTGTAGGCAATCTTTGCGTTCGTATGCTTGAAAAGGCAGGCGTTGACTGCGAGGTCGTTATGACAGATGACCTTGACACTGCACTTCAGGGCGCAAACTTTGTTGTAACTCAGATTCGTGTAGGCAAGCTTCCCGCCCGTCATCTTGACGAAAGCATTCCCAGAAAGTATGATCTTATCGGTCAGGAAACAACCGGTATCGGCGGATGCTTCAAGGCACTTCGTACAATTCCCGTTATTAAGCATATCTGCGACAGAATAGAAGCTATCTGCCCGGATGCATGGCTTATTAACTTTACAAATCCCTCAGGTATTATTACGGAATTTGTTCTTAATCATACAAATGTTAAAAATATCGGTCTTTGCAATGTTCCTATTGATATGCTTGATGATGTAAAAGAAATCACAGGACTTGACAGCGATATTACATACCTGGGACTTAACCACCTCAGCTGGATTACATCTGTTAAGAAAGACGGAAAAGAACTTCTTCCCGGTCTTATTGAAAGCGGTTTTTCACCGAAGGTTATGGCAAACATTAAAGATGACGGATTTGACATTGAATGCCTTAAAACAATTCAGGCTCTTCCCTCATCATATCTTCAGTATTATTACTGCCGTGAAGCAAAGCTTGACCATCAGCGTGAAGGCGATAAAACAAGAGCTCAGGTATGTATGGAAATTGAGGAAGACCTTCTTAAAATGTATCAGGACGAAGAACTTTGCGTAAAACCTGCACTTCTTGACCAGAGAGGCGGTCACAAGTATTCTCTTGCAGCTGTTTCACTTATTGATTCAATCGCTAATGACAAGAAAGATGTTCATGTTGTAAACATTAAAAATAACGGTACTCTTGATTTCATGGCAGACGATGATATTGTTGAAATTGCAGCAGTTATAGGAGCAGACGGAGCAACTCCCGTTAAGGTTGACAAGGTTGAAAGCAAACACATCATTAACCTTATGCGTGTAGTTAAAGCTTATGAAAAGTACACTGTTGAAGGTGCTGTTACAGGTGACGAATCAAAAGTAATTGAAGGACTTCTTGTTCATCCTCTTGTTGGTGATTATGAGAAGGCAACAAAATGCTTTAATGAGCTTAAAGAGGCACATAAAGACTTCCTTCCTGAATTTAATTTCTGATTTGCAAATAAACATGCGGTTCATGGGTCATATGTTAAAAAAATGACCTGAACCGCTGTTTTTTTATGTACAAAAATAAAAAAAGTATCTAAAACCTATTTACTTATAGTGAGATGTTATGATAATATATATTGAATGTCTTTGGACATCTTTGTTAATAAAAAAGATTCATATAAAAGAGAGGACTCAAAATGAAACTTGACAGAAACATTATTATTCCGGATTTGGGCACCGTCGGTCCTGAAAGCGGATTTAATCTTCTTGAAAAAACAGAAGACGGCAGATTCGTAACAGGTAAAAACGGTGTTGTTGACATTGTTTCAACAGGTGATGAAAAAGTTGAATTTATTTCTTTCGGCGATTCTTCACTGGCTTGTGTTAAATCGGCTATTGCTTACCCGGTTTATTACCCCGTACAGCCTGTTAACCTTGAAAGACCCGTTAAAGCTGTTCTTATGGACCTTGACGGTACTACAGTAAGAAGTGAAGAATTCTGGATTTGGATTATTCAGATGAGTGTTGCCAGTCTTTTAGGTAATCCGAAGTTTGAACTTGAAGAAGCTGACCTTCCGTTTGTATCAGGTCACAGTGTTTCGGAACATCTTCAGTATTGCATTGATAAATACTGCCCCGGTGCTTCACTTGATAA
Organism: Acutalibacteraceae bacterium; assembly: GCA_045628495.1. Classification (GTDB taxonomy): domain Bacteria; phylum Bacillota; class Clostridia; order Oscillospirales; family Acutalibacteraceae; genus CAG-488. Next base: position 10,725 of record JAZQPL010000071.1, on the reverse strand, counting down.
AGCAAGAGATTTCTATTTCCAGCATACTCACAGAGAAATGGAAGAAATTATGGCAGGCAGAGGAAAAGAGGGCGCATTTACTCCCACAGTCGGCGTTAAGGATTTCCTTTTTGAATTAAAAGACATGGGAATTAAAATCGGTCTTGTTACATCAGGACTTTACGAAAAAGCATGGCCGGAAATTCTTTCTGCATTTAAAACTCTCGGTATGGGTGACCCCAAAGATTTTTATGATGCTATTATTTCTGCCGGCTTCCCTCTTCGCAAAGGCTCGGTAGGTACTCTCGGCGAGCTTTCACCCAAGCCTCATCCGTGGCTTTATTCGGAAACATCAATAGTAGGTTTAGGCGAAGCTTTTGCTGACAGGAATCATGTTCTCGGCATTGAAGACAGCGGCGCAGGTGTCTGCTCAGTCCGTCTTGCCGGTTACACTACAATCGGTATTGCCGGCGGTAATATTGAAGAAAGCGGAACAAAAGCTGTTTGCACATACTATGAACAGAATTTCAACGATATAATGAAAATTATTAAAGGTTAAGCGGAGGACAATATGGACAAAAAAGATAAGAAAATTGAGTGTCATTATATATCCAACACTCATTGGGACAGAGAATGGCGTTTTTCGGCAAGAAGAACACAGTATATGTTGGGATATATGCTTGATATGCTTATGGATATACTTGACAAATATCCTGATTTCAAGCATTTCCATCTTGATTCACAGACAATGCCGGTTCAGGATTATCTTGAGGCATATCCTGAAAAGAAAGAGCTTTTCAAAAAATATATTTCTGAGGGAAAAATCGGGGTAGGACCGTGGTTCTGCCTTCCCGATGAGTTTTCAGTGGGCGGTGAAAGCCTTGTAAGAAACCTTCTTTTAGGTCACAAAATAGGCAAAGAAATGGGCGGCATCAGCAAAACGGGATATTCTCCGTTCGGCTGGGGTCAGATTTCACAGCTTCCGCAGATTTATGCAGGGTTTGATATTCATTTTGCGTCATTTTACAGAGGTGTTAATGAATACACAACTCCCAAGTCAGAATTTTACTGGGAAAGTCCTGACGGAACAAGAATATATGCTTCCCGTTTAGGCAAACGACCCAGATATAATATCTGGTATGTTGTTCAGCGTCCTGTTTACTATAATCAGCAGAATGAGAACAACAGAGATATGCTCTGGAACGACAACAACGGAACATTCAAATTTATAGATAAAGAAAACGGACTTCTTGACTATCAGTATGTTCATCCGTTCTATGAATATCATAAAGAAAATATTAAGCCCCGTGCAGAACAGGCAATCAAAGAGCAGGATAATGACTGGACAACCTCTCACCGTTTCTGGAGCGCAGGCCACGATTCTTCATGCCCTGACGCAAGAGAAGCACAGATGATTGCAGACCTTAATGAAGCGTTGCCTAATGCCCATGTTTTCCATTCAACACTTAAAGAAATGGAACAGGGTATTATTGATGAATTTGACGAATCATCTCCTGTTCTCAAAGGTGAAATGCGTGCTCCGTACACTAAAGGCAGCGTAAGCGCAATGATGGGCTGGATTATTTCTGCAAGAACATACATTAAGCAGGCAAACTTTGATACAGAGCGTAAACTGCAGAATTATGCAGAGCCTATGGCTGTGTTCGCTTCAATGTGCGGTGCGAAATATCCCCAGAATTTCATCGACCTTTCATACAATTATCTTCTTCAGAATCACGGACACGACAGTATCGGTGCCTGCGGAAGAGACATTGTTTATGAAGATGTTATTTACCGTTTCCGTCAGTCAAGAGAGCTTTCGGTTTGTGTGTTTGAGCGTGCATTTATGGATGTTGCAGGTGATATTGACCTGCGTTCATTCTCACCTGACGATGCGGCACTTGTGATTTTCAACCCTGCTCCGTTTAACAGAAGCGAACCTGTTAAGCTTGATGTTGAGCTTCCCGCAGAATGGAAAGCGGACAGTTTTAAGATTACTGATAAAGACGGAAATGAAGTTAAATATCAGATTATTGCAACTAAGAAAAATGTTGCTCAGATTATCCAGAATCCCAACGATGTTGCTAATGTTCTTCATACTCAGCAGTATACAATTATACTTGATGTAAATAATGTTCCCGCAATGGGCTATAAGACACTTAAAATGGTGCCTCTTTATAAAGTTCGTGCAAAGAATCCTGTTACAATGAAGAAAAGCACTCAGACAATGGAGAATGAATATCTTCGTGTTACTATCAATTCAAACGGTACTTTTGATGTTCTTGATAAAGAGTCAGGCAAAACTTATTCTTCACTCGGATACTTCAAGGATACAGGCGAAATCGGCAATCCCTGGGAACATATCGTTCCGGAAAATGATGAAACATTCACCACATTAAACGAAAATGCAAAAGTAACACTTCTTCACGAGGGTGAATTTGAAGTTTCATACAAGGTTGTTATTGACTGGGAGCTTCCCGAAGGCCGCTCAATGGACGAAAAGACTCGCTCAAAGCATCTTAATCCTTTCAGAATTGAAAATATTATTACACTTAAAAAAGGTGCAAAATATGTTGAAATCGAAACTACAGTTGATAATCAGTCTGAAGACCATTATCTCCAGGTAGGTTTCCCGACAAATATCAATGCTGAATTTGTTCACGCTCAGGGTCAGTTCGATGTTATAAAGCGTCCTATCGCAAAGCCTGATTATTCACTTTATGACGAAATTCCCATGACAGAACATCCTATGAACTCATTTGTTGATATTTCTGACGGTAAGGAAGGCGTTGCTCTTCTTAATACAGGACTTAAAGCTTATGAAGCAGCTGATGATGAATGCAACACTATGTATCTTTCACTTCTTCGCTCATTCCCGCTTCGTATTTGCGTTACTTCAGATATGCAGGATTACAGTTCAATAGATAAGGGTTCACAGTGCATAGGAAAAAACAGCTTCCGTTATGCGTTTATGCCTCATAAGGGCGACTGGGAAGAAGGAAATGTATGGGGCGAATCAGAAGCATTTAACCTTACTTTCTCCGCTGCTCAGGTTGCACCTACAGCACACGGTAAGAATCCTCTTGAACATTCGTTTATTGAGCTTACTGACGATACTCTTAATGTCAGCGCAGTTAAGAGAAGTGAAGACGGGGAAGGCTGGGTTATCCGCTTGTTTAATCCTTCTGATAATGCTAAAACCGCAAAAATCCGTCTTAACGGAGGCAAGGCTGCTGTTAAAGAAACACAGTCACCTGTTGAAAGACAGATTGCCGAATTTGAACTTCCGGATTATTCAGATAAAAAATGGGAAGATGTTAAGCTCGTTTCTCTTGAAGAAAAAGAAATTGCACCTCTTACAATGGATAATGACGGATTTGTTGAGTTTGAAATTACAGGCAAAAAGATTCTTACAATTAAATTCATATAAGCTTACAGAGATTGACAAAAAGACTGCCGGTAAGGCAGTCTTTTTTGATGCAATAACGATGAAATCTGCGCTTAAATCACAAAGCAGATTACAGCACCGATTTGCAATTATATTAAATCTGACAGAAAAATGCCCGTACCTTAAAGCAAGGTACGGGCGGTCAAATATTTATATTTTATTTTTCTTCACCTAAAAGATATATTCCTGAAGCAAGAAGAACATACTCGTTTGTACCGATTTTAAAGTATTTATAAACAGGCTCGTTGAAAACTGCATAGTCTTTAACAGCATAATCTTCAAGTCTGATTGTTCGTATTTTACAACTGCCTTCATTGCAAATATACAGCTTGTCATCAATTTTTGTAATAGAAACAGGTCTGTCAAATGCGTTTGAAGGTCCTCCGCCGATTCTTAAAAGCACACGGCCTTCAACGGGAGAATATCTTACTATTGCGTTTTTTGACGGAACGGTGCTCCAGAAACAGGCACCGTCAAGAGCAATATCTCTTGCGGGACAGCCCTGATAAATCAGTTCACTTGTTTTAGCAACAGTGCCGTCTGTATCAAAAAATGTCATTTCACCTGAAGGATATAATGTAACAGCTCCGCCGCTTTCAAGAACGGCAGAAGTACAGCTGATGTAATCACCTAAAATCTGAGAAATATTCTGAAATTCAGAACCGTATTTTGCTTCGAGATATGTAACTATTTTAATCGGCAATATTCTTTGACCTTCCTGGTCATACACAAATGTTGCAACAGTAGGTTCGCCTGTAGGCAGTTTCTCTCTTGCTGCAATAATAAAACCAATTTCAAGGGGTAATATATCTAAAATGTCAGCTGACAAAATTTTTGTCATTTAATAAATCGTCCTTTCAATTTAACAGCCCCGCTGTGCCGGTTGCCGCCGATAGTAACCTGCGGTTAAAAGCAGGTGGGTTGCCTCCTGAAGCCTTTGTGCTACCAGCGTCCGTAAAAATACGGGAGGTCTGCATACCCGAAATCAGAGAAAAGGCTCCCAAATTAAAGTGTGTTGGGTTAATATAGACGGCAGTTATCGTACATAGCAGGGATGACTTAAATTATTATTCTTCTTCAAAAAACAAATCCTGCAGTCTGTCTTCAAAGATTTTGCCGATCTCATCAAAAACTTTTTCGTCTTCAATGGGGCAAAGGTAGGTTTCACCGTTTTCATCGTCGACCTGTAAAATTATTATTTCACCGTCGTCATCAATTATGTCTTCCGCATCGTCATAAACAGGAAGAAGTGCAACATATTTACCGTTATCGGTTTCAATTCTGTCAAGTTCTTCGAAAATATGCTCAACGCCGTTTTCATCAATAACGCTTACTATATCCGGATTGTATTCTTCAGCCATAGTGTCCTCCGTGAGATTATATTTATCATATATATATTACATTTTTTTTAACGATTAGTCAAGAAAAAATAAATTCTTAAATTTTATAAAAAAGTGCAAAAAAACTATTGACATTTCACAAAAAATATGTTATCGTATAGATGCAAAGGAAAGAAAGATAAGGAGGCGGTTCCAATGAACCGTGAAATGTATCAATAAAAAACATTAAGAAAGCGTGGTTCCGATGAAATAATCAGTTTAGCCCTTAAATTAAATTAAAGGTTATGATTGAAATGTTCGGTTAAATTTACCAAGTATCCTTACAACATAAATTATTATATAATATCGGCAGTCTGTAAAAGCAGGCTGCCGTTTTTTGCTTCCCGTAACATTTTTATTATTATTCGATATTATGTATTGAATATTTGTTTACGGAGGATATTAAATATGTCAAAAATATCAGATTTGATTTTCAGAAATCAGAGTCATTATATTTCATCACCCTACGGCAACAGAACGGTAATAAATACAGCGGCAGGTGTAACATCTTCGTTTCACAGCGGAACTGATTACGCAACATATAATAAAAAACTTCCCCAGTATGCAATAGAAGACGGATATGTCTTTGCGGCTTCAAAGGAGCTTGACGGAGCACTGTATGTGTGGGTTATATATCCGAGAGTAAAGCTGGCGATGCTTCATTATCACCTTGATTCATATAATGTAAGAGCAGGGCAGACAGTCGTTCCCGGAACTCTTTTGGGCTATACCGGAATGACGGGGAAAACTACGGGAATACATCTTCATCTTGGAATAAAAAATCTTTCTTCACTTTCAGAATCAGCCGTAAAATCAATGACATGGGATTTGCTCAGAAAATACAGCTATACAGACCCGGAAAAGGTGAAATACGAACCGAAATCAGCCACTGCCAAAAGCAGTGCAAACAGCTCATTCCTTCCGTCAAGAGGATATTTTATGAAGGGCGATGTATCGGCAAATGTGGGAAAAATAGCTTCTTTTTTCAGAAAAGTTTTTCCTTCGTATACTGATGTCAGAGCGTTGGGGAATACCTACGGACCGTATATAATTTCTGCAGTTAAGGAATTTCAAAAAAGAACAGGTCTTGTTGCCGACGGATTTTTCGGAATAAAAACTCTTAACAAACTAAAACAATACGGATTTAAGGAATAAAAAAAGTCCTGTCACTTTCGTGATAGGACTTTGGTGATCCATCGGGGATTCGAACCCCGGACACCTTGATTAAAAGTCAAGTGCTCTGCCGACTGAGCTAATGAATCATTCCGTGTGTCAAGCACTCAGATATAATAAACCATAATAAGCCTTTTGTCAATACCTTTTTAGAAAATTTTTTAAGTTTTATCATTTATTTTCAAAATAATTATGTATTTTATTTATTATTGAAATAATTATTTATTGATGATATAATTTCGGTGAGGTTGACAGAACGGTTTTACAGGAACACAGATTGTGTAATTACAAATAAAGCTCGGAAAACAGGAGGCAAAATATATGCATGACAGTCGGATTACAAAAGAACCTGCAATTAAAAAAAGATACATAAAAATTGCAGTTATTATTATATGTGTTGTTTTAGCTGCGGCGTTTTTGGTTTTGGCTGTTTTATTAAAGCAGTCTGATATAATAGCAGATGACGGAGATTTTCTTATCGAGACAGAAATAAACGATAAATTAGATAAAGCGGTATCAGATGTTATATTATCAAATAACGGGGATAAGTATTTATCAGGCGAATTCAGAACAGAAAGCCATTTTGTTTTTGATTCAAAAGAAAAAGGCGAAACTGTTACTGTTTATCTTATTGAAGATTACGCCGAATTTTATTTTTATAACGGATTTTTTACAGTTATGAGCGGGGGAAGAACACCTGCAGTGTTTACATTTAATAAGAACGGTGATGATTATAAATTAGTTAAATCAGAATATGCACAGGACGGTTCCCTTTATGCGGATTCGGTGAAAAAGATGTTCCACGGGAAAAACGCTGAAAAAGTGATTAAAGGGCTGTCAGATGAAGCAAATGAGATTATGTGGACAGATAAAGTCTTAAAAGCAAGGAAATATCTTGAAGCTATAGGCAGAGAATCTGCCGTTGTCAGTTACGATAAAATTCAAACTGTATCTTTTGAAGATTGCGGTATAGCAACAGATGTTGTCAATAAAATCTGCGATATGGGATTGGAATATGATTGCACAATCAGTAATCATGAAAAAACAGAAAACGGCAAAAGATATGTTTATCAGACTGATTACGATAAACAGAATAACCGGATTACATTTACAAAATTTGAGTATAACACAAATAATATTGTTGAATTTATTGCTCTTGACGGAGCAACCGGCAATGTTATTAAAAATGCACCGAAGCCTGAAACAGTAAAATACAATAAAGGCAGAATTGTTGCAACGGGTAACTGAAATTGATTATAACAACAGAAAAGGTACAGCGAAAACATGGATAAATTATTTTCAATGGTTAAAGATTTGAATGGAACCCCGGCTCTATTCATAAATGATAAACCCTTTGTATCAGTTGCGTATATGACATATCTTGAAGAATATAATGATTATAAAAGCTTTGCACAACAGGGATATAATTTTTTCTCAGCACCTGTTTTGTTTTCAGGCAGATGGATAAATGTGTTGAACAATACTCCGCCGTTTAAAAAAGGCATATTTGATGTAAAAGGTTCGCCTGATTATTTATTGTTTGACAAAACAGTTGAAAAAATTCTTGCCGAATGTCCGGAAGCATATATTTTCCCCAGAGTAAATATCAGTATGCCTGAGTGGTGGGAAAAAGAAAATCCCGATGATGTTAATATAACAAGTGACGGTACTTCATGCAGAGAGTCATTGTATTCTTTAAAATGGCGCAAAGATGCTGCTCAGATGCTGAGGCAGTTTGTTGAATATGTTAATAATTCTGCGTATTCTTCTCATATTGTCGGTTATCAGATTGCAGGGGGAAACACGGAGGAATGGTTTCATTTTGATATGAATGCGGGGTACTGCAAAAATGCAGAAAAAGGGTTTAACGATTTTTTGCGAAAACATTACCCCGACACTGCTTTCAAAGGACTGCCGGATATATCTGAACTTAAAAAAACAGGTAATTATCATAATAATGAATATCTTGCAAAGTTTCTGGAATATGCCGGCTGTGCCGTTGCAGATGCAATATCATATTTTGCTTCAGTAGTAAAGAATGCCGCAGACAGCAATGTTGTCACCGGTACATTTTACGGATATTCTCTTGAGGTGCCGTCTTCGTTATACGGCACTCATGCATTAAAAATTTTGCTTAACGATAAAAATATTGATTTTATCAGTTCACCATGCTCTTATTATAACTGCAGAAATGCTGATGCAGACTGGACTGAAATGTTCCCGGCAGATTCGGTTCGTCTTCACGGAAAAATGTGCTTTCAGGAGTGCGATATCAGAACAAATCTTACAACTCTCCTGAGTGACAGGGATATTTCACTTGACCCGGAAAAATGTTACATATCACATATCTGGAAAGGTCCTGAAACAAAGGAAGAGTCTCTGTCAATGCTGAGAAAGACCTTTTGCCGTCAGCTGATAAAAGGCAATGGATTATGGTGGTTTGATATGTGGGGCGGCTGGTTTTCAGACAGCGAAATTATGAAAGAAATGAAGCTGTACAGAGAAATATATGCTGAAAGCTTACTATGCCCGTCACGAAAAAGCATTGCAGAAATTGCAGCTTTTGCTGATGAAAGCGCATATAAATATCTGACAGATTGTTCATTAAGAAATGCTGTTTCAAATCAACGGGAAGCATTGGGCTGTATGGGTACACCTTACGATATTTTTGATATCTGCGATTTTGAAAAGGTAAAGGATAATTATAAAGCCGTAGTATTTATGTCACCTGTTAAAACCGAATATATGAAAAATGCTGTTTTATTTTGCACAAAAAACAATATTCCTTTTTTGATGTCAACAGAAGATAAAAGCAATTTTACGGTTAATGAGCTGAGAGCATTCTGTAAATCAAATTCAGTGAAAATTTATTGTGAAACCAACGATATCCTTTATATAAACGAAAATTATGTTGCTGTTTATTCAACATCAGACGGTATGAAAGAGATATTTCTGGATGAGGAAAAAACAATTATCAGGCTTTTACAAGATGAAGAAAAAACGACAGTATCAGATAAAATTCAGTTGAAAATGAAAAAAGGCGAAACTGTTCTGTTCAGAATTAAATGAATGCTTGCCTGCATTTATGAGAAGCAGAGCAGTGTTTCGTCTTTACAAGCAAAAAACCGCACCGAAAATATGGTGCGGTTTTTATCAGTTTAAAAGTTAATGTACAAATCAGATGTCCATAGCAACATCAAATGCACGCCAGATAACCGAACGAAGGTTACCGATTTTAAGGCAGTCACCAACAAGATAAACATTCTTTGCTTTTTCATCAGTAAGGGGATTTGGTCTGTAGCCCATGCAGCTGATAACTGAATCGCAGGGAATGTCAAGCTTTTTGCCGTTTTTATCAAGGCATACAATGCCGTCATCTTTAACTTCTGTAAGTCTTGTTTCAAGATATACAGGAACATTGTTAAGTGCAAACCATTCACGAAGATATGATGAGTTGGCAAGGCAAACGCCTTTCTGGCTAACAAGGTCATCCTTCATCTCAACAATAAGAGGTTTCTTGCCCTGAAGAGCAATTTCATAAGCGATTTCACAGCCTGTAAGACCGCCGCCGATGATTGCAACTGTTTCGCCGACTTCTTTTTCGCCGTTAAGGAATTCACAGCCCTCAATTGTTTTTTCAAATCCGGGAAGCTTGCCTGTAAGGTTAATGGGATTTGAACCTGTAGCGATAATAACAGGAGAATCACCGAATTTTGAAATATCTTTAACTTCATCGTTATATTTAATTTCAATGTCAAGCTTCTTCATCTGAAGACGATACCATTCAAGAAGTTCACGAAGCTTTCCTTTGTAGCTTTCTGCACTTGCAGGGATGAATGTTCCGCCGAGAACACTGCTCTTTTCGTGAATTACGGGTTTGTGACCACGGAGTTTAAGAACTCTTGCAGCTTCCATACCGCCGACACCGCCGCCGATAATGTGAACTGTTTTCGGAGCTTTTGTCTGCTTGATATAATGCTTGTTCCACTGCATTGTTTCAGCGTTAACTGCACAGCGGGCAAGGTGAAGACTGTCTGAAAGTTCCTGATCGTTGGGAACACCTTTGTAATGGCACATATTGAAGCATCCGTTGTGGCAGAGAATACACGGACGGATATCGTCTTCATTACCGTTCATAAGCTTTGTAATCCATTCCTGGTCTGCAAGGAACGGTCTTGCAAAACCAGCACCGTCAAGCTTGTTGGCAGCGATTGAATCAGCGGCAACTCTCGGGTCAAGACGGCCTGCGCAAACAACGGGCTTATCTGTGAAATTCTTAATATGTTCTACATCTGCAAGGTTGCAGTTTTCAGGCATATATACAGGAGGATGTGCCCAGTACCATGCGTCATAAGTACCGTTATCGCAGTTGAACATATCATATCCTGCATCTGAAAGATATTTGATTGCCTTTTCGCTTTCTTCCATATCACGGCCGGCTTCAACATAATCTTCGCCCGGAAGTGCGCCCTGACGGAATCCTTTTGTTTTGGAAAGAACACTGTAACGGAGAGATACAGGGAAATCCTTGCCGCATTCTTTTTTGATTGCCTGGACTATTTCAACAGGGAAACGGTAACGGTTTTCAAATGATCCGCCGTATTCGTCTGTACGCTTGTTAACATATTTAAGGGTAAACTGGTCAAGAAGATAACCTTCATGAACTGCGTGAACCTCAACACCGTCAACGCCTGCGTCCTTGAGCATTTTTGCGAAGTCGGAGGCCAAGCGGTCTTAGGAAGACAA
>JAZQPL010000070.1:0-5365 GCA_045628495.1 Acutalibacteraceae bacterium | reverse complement strand
TGTAAAAAACTGCCTATTGTTTCACAGGCGGCGGGAGCCATAGCCGCACCCATATTGTTTTCGTCAGTTATTCCCATATCACGGATTTTGCCGAAAATAATCTTTTGAGCGTAAGGCATACAGGGGATTTTTTCTTTCCCGAAAATCACACAGCCTGAGCCTGTCACAGTCCACTGAGCTGTCGGAGGCCGCTGACCGCCGTATTCAAGGGGCTTTCTGAATTGTTTTTCCGCTGAACAGAAATGCGATGATGTCAGTGCGGCTGCTTTTTGAGCATAACCGCCGTCAACAACCAAAGCGGACATTATCATAGATAAAGCCATAGTTGAGCATGCTCCGTAAACACCGGCAAAAGGTATAGAAAATTCCCGCAGTGCATAACCGGAACCGGTACACTGATTAAGCAAATCTCCTGCGAAAATAATATCAATATCTTCCTGACGGAATTCACCTTTTTGCAAAGCAGTCTGCAATGCTTTTTGCTGGTATCGGCTTTCTGCCTTTTCCCATGAGTCCTGTCCCATTTTCGTATCTTTTTCTATAACATCAATATATTTATTTAACGGACCTTCCGATTCTTTCTTTCCTGCAACGCTTGCAAAGCTCTGGATATAAGGTCTGTTTTTTAATTCAATTACTCTGTTCATTATGATGTCACCTTTTCAATAATCAGGTAAAAAATACCGTATAAGAATGCGGCGCCTGTTCCGTAAAGAATAACAGGCCCTGCTATTGTGAAAATATTGGTACCCACACCGGTTATTTCTCCCTCGTTTCTGTGTTCCATGCCACAGCTTACAACAGAATTTGCAAAGCCGGTAATAGGGACTATAGTGCCTGCACCTGCGTGCCTTGCAATTTTGTCAAATATACCTGTTGCTGTCAGTATTGCGGTTATAACTATCAGCGTAACGGGAACGAGAATGCGAACCCTGTCATCATCAAGCCCTGCCGCCGAATACAGATTAAATAATAATTCTCCGAAGCAGCATATCGCCCCTCCGAATAAAAATGCCTTAACACAGTTTTTGGCTGCAGGTGAAGACGGTGCCGCACGGTCAACCATTTTGCTGTATTCTTCATTTGAAATTGACATAAAAATCATCCTTCTTTCTCAATCTGCCGATACAAGCTCCAGCATTTCGGAAACTGAAATATCCGGCTGAAGAGCTTTGTTTATTATCATGCCTATAAGTTTTGCTCCACGGGATATTACCAGGTCAATTTCCCGTGGTGTAATTATCATATTTTCACCGTTTTTGCTTTCGGAATTATTCTGCATAATGTCATTGGCAAGGGTAAGAGCATCAACAACTGTGGGAATACCGATAGAAATTACAGGAACACCCAGAATGTTTTTACTGATTTCACTTCTGGAATTTCCCACGCCTGAACCGGGAACTATTCCGGAATCGGATATCTGAATTGTTGAGCCCAGTCTTGAAAGCTTCCTTGCGGCAAAAGCATCAATTACTATTACCGCACATGGGGACAGTGAATTTACAAGTCCGTGAATAATTTCAGCAGTTTCCACTCCGGTCTGCCCGAGAACACCCGGAGCAGTTACGGCAACAGGGCGAAGCGCACCCAAACCTGTGCTTTTTTGAATATCTTTTCCGATGTGTCTTGTCGGAAGTATAAATGAACAGCTTTCGGGACCCAGGGCATCGGGGGTAATGTTTCTGTTCCCGAGTCCTGCTATAAGCACGGTTCCTTTTTTCGGCAGAAGAGATGAAAGCTGTTCTCCCAGATATGAAAAAAAATCATCATCAAATTTATTGAACTCAGTCAGTGATGAAAATTCAGCTGTAATGTATGTCCCGACAGGCTTTCCCAGCAGTAAAGCACCTGCTTTGTCAGTGATTTCGATTTTGGTCAGGGAAAGCTTTTTGTTTGTGAAAAAAGAAGTTTTTATTCCGTTTTCTTTTTTTGACGGCAGGCTTTCACAACATTCAAGAGCTAAATCTGTACGAAAGTCCGTAATAAATCACTCCATTTTAAATAAAAATATTGATTTTTTAACAAATATAGTGTATTATTAAGTGAAATTTGAAAAAATTGAGAAGATTTTTATAAAAACATCTTGCAATTTTATTAAAATAATGGTATTATATCTAACTGTGTAGAGAACTAAAGGAGGTGCAATTATGCCCAATATCAAATCTGCTAAAAAGCGTGTTATCGTTAATCAGACAAAAGCTGCTCGCAACAAGTCAGCTCATTCAGCATTGAAAACTGCTATTAAAAAAGCTCACATCGCTGCTGAAACAAACGCTGCCGATAAAGAAGCAGTTGTTAAGTTTGCAATTAAGAAGGTTGATCAGGCTGCAGCTAAGGGTCTTATCCATAAAAACAACGCAGCAAGAAAAAAATCAGCTCTTGCAAAGCTTCTTAACAAATAATTAAACATTACGGGCGGAGTTTACCGCCCTTTTGTTTTATTTTTTTATTTTTCTGTTTATCTATTGACTTTATTATGACGATATTATATAATTAAGTTACTAAATAAGGAGGTTTTAACCATGTGTGATAAATTCAAAAAAGTTCTTAAAATTGTTGCTGTAATTGCTGCAGTTGCAGGTTTTGCAGTTGCTGTTTATGCTCTTATTAAAAAGTTCTGCCCCAAGTGCAAGAATGATGTTATTGATGAAGATAAATGTGATTATGTTTCATGCTCATGCTTCGAAGATAAGGAAGAAGAAGTTACAGCTGAATAATCTTTCTGATTTATCTGCCGTCCGTTTTTCGGGCGGCTTTTATTTATCTTTAGAGCCGGTGAAAAATGAAATTATCAGTCCGCTCATCAGTGCGGCGGTTATTCCTGCCGCTCCTGCACTTAAAGGCCCTGTCAATATGCCCAGTATTCCTTTTTCGTTTATTTCAATGGCAGTACCTTTTGCAAGAGTATATCCGAAGCCGGTAAGCGGTACCGTTGCGCCTGCACCTGCGAAATCAACAAGTATCTGATACGCTCCCAATGCCTGGAGTATGACTCCCGTTACAACAAAACAGACGAGGATTTTTGCCGGGGTAAGCTTCGTTTTATCTATAAGTATCTGCCCGGTAACACAAATCAGTCCGCCAATAATAAAAGCTTTAATATAATCCATAAAAAATCACCTTTTCAATGATATTTTCATCAAAGAAAAGGTGATTATTATATGTAAAAAAAGGTAATTACATCAGCTCTGAGTAAGAATAAATATATTTATCGCAAACTGAACGCATATTTTCTTCATCGTCTTTTGAATTTTTGTCATAAACTCCTACGGTGTAAAATCCTCCGGATTTTGCAGCTTTAATGCCTTCAAGAATATCTTCAAATACAACGCAGTCGTCTATTTCAAAATTATTTTTTTCTGCTGTTTTGATATAAATATCCGGGAATCCTTTCCCTCTTTTCACTTCTTTCAAGGTTGTTACAGAATCAAAAAGATGGTAAATTCCGTTGCTTTCAAGAGAGGGGATAAACAGCGCTTCATCAGAAGCAGTGGCAATACAAAGCTTTACTCCGTCAGCTTTAAGATTTTGAAGGTACTTTTTTACATCAGGCTTAAGCCCTACCTGAGTTGCAAATTTTTTCTGAGCCATTTCATACCATTGGCTCATTACCTGTTGGGGAGTTTCTTTTAGCGAAAATTTTTCTATTGTGTAATACGCCGCACCTTCAAATCCCATAGGCGCAATGATTTTGGCATAATCGTCAGGGAGGATGAGCCCCCTTTCGGCAAAAAATTCTTCATCAACCTGACGCCATACATTTGTCGAATCAAGCACTGTTCCGTCAAGGTCCAGCACAGCACATTTAAAACTTTTCATTATTTCACCGTCTGTTAAAATTCCAAAATATTTGCGCCTGTTTCGGGGTCAAAATGTCTGTCAACAGTCGTGTCAACGCAGGTTATAACAATTTCACCTGTAACACTGACATTAGCTTTTTTCAGGTGACCGCCGTATATGTGTCCGTTTTCATCGGAAATGTTGATATGAAGGTGAACATAGCTGTTGCTGTTCATTGTATTTATATTTCCAACAAGAGAGGTGATTTCAAAATCGCCCTTCATATTTATGCCTTTATATTGTTTTAACTTTGTGTTATAGCATCCGAATTCAACATCATCTGTTGCACCTATGCCGTAAACACCTGCGAATTTAATTTTTTCTTTTTCGGCAAAAGCTGTAAGTGCGCTGAAAATCTCATCGCCTTTATCCATTCTTACAACATAAGTGCCGTTTTTTTCTATGTATTCCATATTATTCCCCGACTTTCGGATTTTCGTTAATGTAATCTTCTGTTATTTTTCCGTCTTGTATTCTGATAACTCTCTGTGCTTCTTCCGCAATACCGTTATCATGAGTAATAAGAATAATTGTTCTGCCTTCCCTGTGAAGCTTATGAATTATTTTCATAACTTCTTTGCCTGAATGGGAGTCAAGATTACCTGTAGGTTCATCGGCAAGTATTATGGGCGGTTTTGCGGCGATAGCTCTTGCAATCGCAACTCTCTGCTGCTGACCGCCCGACATCTGAGACGGTCTGTGATTCAGTCTTCCTTCAAGTCCCACCATTTTTAGTGATTGAATTGAAAGCTTTTCTCTTTCTGCCCGTTTCATTCCTCTGTAAGCAAGAGGAAGCTCCACATTTCCCAAAGCAGTCAAGCTCGGAATCAGATTAAAGCCCTGAAAAATAAATCCGATTTTTTTATTTCTGATTTCCGAAAGCTGGTCATCAGTCATGTTGGAAACATCAATGCCGTCCATATAATATTCACCGGATGTGCAGGTGTCAAGCAGTCCCAGCATATTCATAAGTGTGGATTTGCCTGAACCTGACTGACCGATAATTGCAACAAATTCGCCTTTTTCGATTGTCATACTTACTCCGTCAAGAGCATGAACTTCATTTTCACCGGGATTGTATATTTTGTAGACATCTTTTATTTCAATAAGACTCAAATCAATCCCTCCTTAATGCTTCAATAGGTAACATCTTAGCGGCTTTTCTTGCAGGGTAAATGCCGAAGAAAATGCCTACGGCACTTGAAAATCCTACGGCTATTGCAATAGTAGAAGCTTCAATTTTAATGGAAATGCCTGCATAAGCGGCAACTGCTGCAGCCATACCTACGCCTAAAATAAAGCCGATTATTCCGCCTATAAGGCATAGAATAATTGATTCTGTAAGGAACTGGAACATTATTGTAGATGTTTTTGCTCCAAGAGCTTTTCTGATACCTATTTCTCTTGTTCTTTCCGTAACCGACACCAGCATTATGTTCATAACGCCGATACCGCCTACAAGCAGTGCGATTGCACTGATGCCTGCAATAAATGTAGTGAAAACATTTATTATTTTATCAACAAG
>JAZQPL010000069.1:0-32432 GCA_045628495.1 Acutalibacteraceae bacterium | reverse complement strand
ACCGCTTGGCCTCCGACTTTCTTTGTTTTATTTTAGTTGATTCAGAGGGTAAGCCTGTTTTTTGTGAAAGAGAATTTTGCTTTGAACATAAAATAAAAAATGATAAATCAAAAACAACAGGTAACATAATTGCTGAAATTTCAGGGTGTAATGTTGCGGGCTTTAATAAAGGAACAGCAGAGATAAAAGCTGAAATAATTGTAAGTGCAACAGTGTTTTCAAATAAAAAAGAAAAAGTAATGGTTAATGTATCGCTGGAAGATATTGAAACCAAAAAGCAGGAGTATTGCGGAATTGTTGTGTACTTCCCGAATGAGAATGAAAATTTATGGGATATAGCAAGAAAGTACAGCACAACCTGTGAAAAAATCAGAAAAGAAAATCAGCTGTCTGACGATAATTTTACCCCTGATATGCCCATGCTGATTCCTTGCTGAATTTATAAATAAATTTTGATTCAGGCGTAATTTAATAAGAACAGAAAAAATCCCGCACTTCAAAGTGAGGGATTTTTCATATACTGTCAGCTTAATTTTTGATTTATTTCTTTATTTACTCTGCTATTTGTTTCCTGTTTCCATTTATCATATACTTCAATAAGCTTTTGAGGATTATCAGTTCCGATATTTGAAATGCTGTAGCTTAAAACTTCATACATATCGGCTTCTTCGTTAACATTTCCCGCAATGAACGGAATACCGTTTTCAGAAAGTTTATCTGAAAGCTCTTCTGAAAGATTTTTACAGTCAATAATAACTCCTGCGATACCGTATTCCTTTTGCATTTGTTCTATTGTTTTAACATCTTTTTTTACATTCCCTTCAGGGATGTAGTCAAAGTAAATATAAGCCCCTGTACTGTCACCTGAAATAAGGCCGTATCTGTTTTTATCAATCCCCGATATGAGAACTCTGCCGTTCATATTATATTGAGTAAAAAGACGGTTGAATTCCGAAAGAGACGATAGTTGTCTTAATCTGAGATTGATACGCATTTTATTATATTTTTCTTCATTCATAAGCTTAAAAATTTCTTCAAGCTTTAGCGTGTCTGATGAAACGGAATCATAATCGTCGGTTATTACAGGGATATCGTCTGAATTAAAGCACATATCAACAGTAACTGTCTGTGCGCCTAATCTGTGAGCTTCTTTTATTCCGGCAACAGTGTTTTTATTCCCGTCAATCTGCGGACAGTCGGAAATCATATTCAGCTCATCATACACTTTTATATTTTCGCTGAGATATTGAGCGACCTTTTCCCTTGCTTTTTTGTTTTTGATACCTTTGACAATAAAAACGGTGGCAAGAAGAATAATTACAAGACTTACAGAAATGATTATTACTGTTTTTTTATCGGGATTTTTAAATAAGCCTTTTAATTTTTCTATGATTTTCTGAGCTTTCAGCTTCAAACTGTTTCACTCCCTGATGCTTCGGCAGTTATTCTGCGAAGTATATCTGCTTTTTTGTCAATATCCTTAACAAGCTGAATTTGTGTTCTTGTACGCTGTAAATTATGAAGGGGATTGTTTGTTTTGAAATAAACATCACCCTCAAGGTAGTCTGTAAGAAAACGCATTGCAACTTCAGCTGTAAGAAGTTTTACTGAAAACGGAAGAAGCTCAATTTCTTTTTTTGTAAGTGAGCCGGAAGTTCCGTCAAGAAATCCTTTAACATAGGCAGAGTAAATATTTTCATCTATTCCCATTTTTGAGGGGTCAGGGTCATCTTCAGCAGTTGTTGCTGCGCTTGAACGCACTCCGTCGCCGAAGTCATATAAAGCGGAACCGGGCATAATTGTGTCAAGGTCAATAACGCATATTGCTTTTTTACTTTCGCTGTCAAAAAGCACATTGTTAATTTTTGTGTCGTTATGTGTAACTCTTAACGGCAGTTCGCCGCTTTTAAGAAGGTCCGTGACAATGTGAGATTCTTCTTTAAGATTTAACAGAAAGTCAATTTCCTCTTTTGCTTCACATGCTCTGCCTTTGATATCTTTTTTTACAGCATTGCAAAGGCTTTCATATCTTGACGGTGTATAGTGGAAATCCTTTATAGTTTCATAAAGACTGCCGCCGTCAAAATCTCTGAGATAATACTGAAACTCTCCGAAGCATTTTGCCGCCTGATATATTTCTTCGTTACTGCATCCGTTCCCGAGAGTGTAGCTGTCATCAACAAAAACATAGCTTCTCCAGCATCCGCCCTGTCTGTCTTTATAAAACAAATCACCGCTGTTTGTTCTGATAAATTTAAGATTATGTCTTTCAGGGTTTCTGCCGTCTTCAATAAGCTTGCTGTTAAGGTAATCTGTAACAGAAAAAATGTTTGACATAAGCTCATCGGGGTTCTTGAAAACATTTGTATTTATTTTCTGAATAATATATTTTTTATCTGAAAACTTTGCTTCGACGGTGGTATTTATAAGACCCTGTTTAATAGCACGGTATTCAACCAATTCACCCTCAAAGGGAAAGTTTTTGATTACTTCAAAAATATCTGTATCCATATATTTCGCTCCTAAAATCTATTCATTTTATTATACATTCTAAACCTGAAATAGTCAACGAAAATTATTATCATCAGGTTAAATTTCTTGACACGGATATAATTGTATGATATCATTTTCAGGATATTTGATTAATCGGGAGTGTCTGAAATGTTTGACGCTGACAGAATCATGAATGACTGTGTAAACTGGATTCGCAGTTTCTTTGATGAAAACGGAAAAGACTGTAATGCTGTTGTAGGTATTTCCGGCGGGAAAGACAGCTCTGTTGTTGCGGCGCTTTGCGTTGAAGCGCTTGGTAAAGAAAGAGTTATAGGTGTGCTTATGCCGTGCGGAGAGCAGCATGATATTGATATGGCAAAGCTGCTTGTTGAACATCTGGGAATAAAGTACTATATAATAAATGTCAAGGATGCTGTTGACGGGATAAAAAACAGTATGCCGTTTGAACTTTCGGCTCAGAGCATTACGAATATCCCTCCCCGTGTTCGTATGGCAACTCTTTATGCTGTTGCTCAGAGTCATAACGGCAGGGTGGCGAATACCTGCAATTTATCTGAAGACTGGGTAGGCTATTCAACCCGTTACGGAGATGCGGCAGGGGATTTCAGTCCCTGCTCTCATCTTACTGTTGATGAAGTGAAAAAAATCGGCAGAATATTAAATCTTCCCGATGTGCTTGTTGATAAAGTTCCTATTGACGGACTTTGCGGAAAAACAGATGAAGAAAATTTAGGATTTACCTATGCTGAACTTGACAGATATATTCGAACAGGCGAAATTGACGATATGAACATAAAAGCCGTTATTGATGATAAGCATAAAAAAAATCTGTTCAAGCTTAAAATGATGCCTTCTTTTGAGCCTGAAATATAAAGAAAGAGAGTCTTATTCATGAAATTAGAGCCTATAGTTATTTCTCTGCTTGATACCGATTTTTATAAGTTCAATATGGACCAGGTTATTTTTCATAAGCATACCGACCTTTGCGGTGAGTATTATTTTAAGTGCAGAAATCAGAACATAGTTTTCACACGGGAAATGCTTGATGAAATAAATGCCCAGATAGATTATCTGTGCAAACTGAGATTTACTTACGAAGAGCTTGATTATCTTCGCTCTATCCGCTTTATTAAAAATGACTATGTTGAATTTCTCCGTTTGTGGCATCCTATTCGTGAATATGTTACAACATCACTCAGTGAAAACGGAGAGCTTTCTGTTGTTGTAAAAGGTCCGTTGTTTTCGGCAATGCAGTTTGAAATTTATCTTCTTGAAATTATCAATGAAGTTTATTTCAGAATGAATTATGATTACGAAACACTGCGTGAATCTGCAAAATTAAGACTTGAAGAAAAAATCAAAGCTTTCAACAGCGGGAAGTATACATTCAAATATGCCGAGTTCGGCTGTCGGAGAAGGCTTTCAAGGGAATGGGAAGATGTTGTTGTCAGAAGACTTTCAACAGAAACCGAAAACTGCGTAGGTACATCAAATGTTTACCTGGCAAAAAAATATAACATTACTCCGATAGGTACTTATGCACACGAATTTGTTCAGATGTATCAGGGGATTGATTCCATTCCGTTGGCATATACAAATCATTATGCTATGAGAGACTGGTATAACGAGTATGACGGTGATAACGGAACCGCACTTACAGATACTGTTACAACAGATTTGTTCCTTCTTGATTTTAATCGCTCAATGGTAAATAACTATACCGGCGTAAGGCATGACAGCGGTGACCCGTATAAATGGGGCGAAAAAATGATTGAGCATTATAAAAAATACGGCGTTGACCCGAAAACCAAGCTTCTTTTATTCAGCGATGCTCTTGATTTTGATAAAGCTCAGGGTCTGTATGAGTATTTCAAAGATAAAGCAAAGGTATCTTTCGGTATAGGAACATTTTGTTCAAATGATACCTGCGAAGATGCGCTTAATATAGTTATAAAGCTTCAGTATGTAAATGGCAGACCGGTTGCAAAGCTTTCTGATATTCCGTCAAAATCCATGTGCAGAGACGAAGAATACCTTGAATACCTTAAGCGTTCTGTTGAATTCAGAATACAGAGAGAATCGTAAATGGCGGCAGTAATTCTTTTTTGGGATTACTGCTTTTATTGTGTTGAAAGTGTATGATTATTGTGATATCATACATAATTGATATCGGAGGTGTGTTGTGATATGGACAGATTTGTTTTACATTCAGAATATAAGCCTATGGGTGACCAGCCGAAAGCCATAGAACAGCTTGCTGACGGTGTTGAAAAAGGTTACTCCGAGCAAACCCTTTTAGGTGTTACCGGAAGCGGTAAGACCTTTACAATGGCAAATATTATTGAAAAACTGAACAGACCGACTCTGGTTCTGGCTCATAATAAAACTCTTGCGGCACAGCTTTGCAGTGAATTTAAGGAATTTTTTCCTGATAATGCGGTTGAATATTTTGTTTCTTATTATGATTATTATCAGCCGGAAGCGTATATTCCCACAACGGACACATATATTGAAAAAGACAGTGCAATAAATGATGAAATAGACAAATTGCGCCATTCGGCAACATCTGCTTTATCTGAGCGGCGTGATGTTATAATAGTAGCCAGCGTTTCGTGCATTTATTCTCTCGGTGACCCCATTGATTACCGCAGTATGGTTATTTCATTGAGAACAGGAATGGAAAAAAGCCGGGACGAGCTTATAAGAAAGCTGATTGAAATTCAGTATGAAAGAAATGATATAGGATTTACACGAAATAAATTCAGAGTCAGGGGAGATGTAGTGGAAATTTTCCCTGCGTATTCCAGCGAAACTGCAATTAGAGTTGAATTTTTCGGTGATGAAATTGACAGAATCTGTGAAATAAATGCGCTGACAGGTCAGGTTAAAAATACGGTATCTCATATAGCGGTGTATCCTGCGTCACATTATGTTGTTTCACCCGAAAAAATGGAAAGTTCAATCAAAAAAATATACTCTGAAATGCTTGAACAGGTTGAAAAATTTCAGCAGGAGGGAAAGCTTATTGAAGCGCAGAGAATTCGTCAGAGAACGGAATACGATATTGAAATGCTTCGTGAAACAGGCTTTTGCAAGGGGATAGAAAATTATTCTGCAATTATGTCCGGAAGAAAGCCGGGGGAACCTCCGTTTACCCTGCTTGATTATTTCCCCGATGATTATGTTCTTTTTGTTGACGAGTCTCATGTAACACTGCCTCAGGTCAGAGGAATGTTCGGCGGAGATAAATCAAGAAAAGACAGCCTTGTGAATTTCGGCTTTCGTCTGCCCTCGGCTTACGATAACAGACCGTTGAAGTTTGATGAATTTTATGCGAAAACAGGGCAGAAAATATTTGTAAGCGCTACCCCGGGTGAGTACGAGAAAGAGAAAAGCGCTCAGATTGCGGAACAACTTATCAGACCAACAGGTCTGCTTGACCCCGAAATCATTGTAAAGCCAACCGACGGGCAGATTGATGATATAGTGTCTGAAATAAATATCCGCACAGAAAGAGGGGAGAGAGTTCTCATAACAACTCTTACCAAAAAAATGGCGGAGGATTTGACGGATTACCTTGAAAACATTGATATCAAGGTTCGCTATATGCATTATGATGTTGATACTATTGAAAGAATGAAGCTTATAAGAGAGCTTCGATTAGGAGAGTTTGATGTGCTTGTCGGCATAAATTTGCTGCGTGAAGGGCTGGATATTCCCGAGGTATCTCTGGTTGCGATACTTGATGCCGATAAAGAAGGCTTTTTAAGAAGCGAAACTTCACTTATTCAGACGATAGGCAGAGCTGCAAGAAACGCAGACGGACAGGTAATTATGTATGCCGATTGTGTTACTCCGTCAATGGAAAAGGCAATAAAAGAAACTGCCAGAAGACGGGAAAAACAGCAGAAATTCAATCAGGAACATGGCATTGTTCCACAGACAATTAAAAAAGATGTCAGAGAAATTCTTGAAATTTCAAGCCGTGATAACGGAAAACCTTCACGAAAGATGACAAGAGCACAGCGTGAAGAAATGATTAAACAGCTTACGGCGGAAATGAAAGCGGCGGCAAAAATTCTTGAATTTGAACATGCGGCGTATTTACGGGATAAGATAGAAAAACTTAAAGAAGGAATATAAATGCAGATAAAAGAGCTTTTTGTTAAAGGTGCAAAGGAACATAATTTAAAAAATATAGATGTAAAAATTCCAAGGGATAAGCTTGTTGTTTTTACAGGGCTTTCAGGTTCGGGAAAATCTTCGCTTGCATTTGATACAATATATGCTGAAGGTCAGCGAAGATATATTGAATCACTTTCGTCGTATGCCCGTCAGTTTCTCGGTCAGATGGAAAAGCCTGCTGTTGATTATATTGAAGGTCTTTCACCTGCAATTTCCATTGACCAGAAAACAACATCAAAGAACCCACGCTCAACAGTGGGAACGGTAACGGAAATATATGATTATCTGCGTTTGCTTTACGCAAGGGTGGGTGTTCCTCACTGTCCTGTATGCGGAAGGGAAATTTCCCGTCAGAGTATTGATACAATAGTTGATAAAATAATGGAACTTCCCGAAAGAACAAAAATACAGATTCTATCACCTATAGTCAGGGGAAGAAAGGGCGAATATATAAAAGAGCTTGAATCTGCAAGAAAAAGCGGGTTTGTTCGTGTAAGAGTTGATGGGATTGTTTTTGATTTATCCGAAAAAATATCTATGGATAAAAATAAAAAACATAATATAGAAATAATCGTAGACAGACTTGTTATTAAAGAAGATATAAAAAGCAGATTATCTGATTCCACGGAAACTGCGGCAAAAATGTCCAACGGAGTTGTTATTGTTGATGTTTCTGACGGAGAGGAACTTATGTTTTCGCAGAATTATGCCTGCCCGGAGCATGGCGTCAGTGTTGAGGAGCTTACACCGAGGATGTTTTCTTTTAACAACCCATTCGGTGCCTGCCCTAAATGCACAGGTCTCGGAGTGTTTTCAGTTCCTAATCCTGATTTAATCGTTCCGGATGATACTGTTTCACTTTCAGACGGTGCAATTAAGGCATCCGGATGGTCAAAGGCGGACGGCGGAACAATCGCTCAGATGTATTTTGAGGGTATAATAAATGCTTACGGCGGCAGTATGAATATGCCGTATAAGGATTTGCCCAAAGATGCAAAGAATGCTCTGATGTACGGAACAAACGGCAAAAAAATCAAAATGGAAAGAAAAAGTGAATACGGAAGCGGCACTTATATGACTGACTTTGAAGGTGTTGTGAATAACCTTCAGCGAAGATATAACGAAACTACAAGCGAATGGTCAAGGGCAGATATAGAGCAGTTTATGAGTATTGAAAACTGTCCCGAGTGTAACGGCGCAAGGCTTAAAAAGGAATCCCTTGGTGTAACGGTCGGTGATATAAATATTGATGAGCTCTGCAAAAAATCGTTGACCGGTGCTCTCGGTTTTTTTGACAGTCTTATTCTTTCAAAAAGAGACGAACAAATTGCGCAGGCAATTATTAAAGAAATCCGTGAAAGACTTTCTTTTCTTTTGAGTGTCGGACTTGAATATCTTACCCTCTCACGCTCAGCGGGTACTCTTTCAGGCGGCGAAAGTCAGCGTATAAGACTGGCAACTCAAATCGGTTCTTCACTTATGGGTGTTCTTTATGTTCTTGATGAGCCAAGCATAGGACTTCATCAGAAGGATAACGAAAAGCTTCTTGAAACACTTTGCCATCTTCGTGATATCGGAAATACACTGATTGTTGTTGAACATGATGAAGACACAATGTATGCTGCTGATTATATTGTAGATATCGGCCCCGGTGCAGGTATTCACGGCGGTGAAATTGTCTGCTGCGGAAGTGTTGATGATATTAAAAATTGTGAAAAATCATTAACAGGTCAGTATCTGAGCGGAAAGAAAAAAATTCCCGTTCCTGAAGAAAGAAAATCGGGAAACGGAAAATTCCTTAAAGTTTTCGGTGCTGAACAGAATAATCTTAAAAATATTGATGTTACAATTCCTTTGGGTGTGTTTGTGTGCGTAACAGGTGTTTCCGGTTCGGGAAAATCATCTCTTGTGAATGAAATTATTTACAAAAAACTTGTAACAGAGCTGAACAGGGCAAAAAAAATCCCCGGAAAGCACAGAAGCTTTGAAGGAATTGAAAACCTTGATAAAATAATTGCTATAGACCAGTCACCTATAGGAAGAAGCCCCAGGTCAAATCCTGCAACTTATACCGGTGTGTTCAATGATATCCGTGAGCTTTTTGCTCAGACAAAAGATGCGAAAATAAAAGGATACAAGGCAAGCCGTTTTTCATTTAATGTTAAAGGCGGAAGATGTGAGGATTGCCAGGGGGACGGAATTGTTAAAATTAAAATGCACTTTCTGCCGGATATTTATGTGCCTTGCGAAGTTTGCGGCGGAACAAGGTATAACCGTGAAACTCTTGAAGTGAAGTATAAAGGCAAAAGCATTTTTGATGTTTTGGAAATGACAATCGAGGAGGCAACTGAATTTTTCAGTGCAGTGCCGAAAATCAAAAAGAAGTTTCAGACCTTGTGTGATGTAGGCTTGGGATATGTAAAAGTGGGTCAGCCTGCCACAACTCTTTCGGGAGGGGAAGCACAGCGTGTTAAGCTTGCAACAGAGCTTTCTAAGCAGAACACAGGAAGAACAATTTATTTGCTTGATGAGCCTACAACAGGGCTTCATACCGCAGATGTTCACAGGTTGATAAATGTTCTTCAGACTCTTGTTGATTCAGGCAGTACAGTGCTTGTTATTGAACACAATCTTGATATAATAAAAACGGCAGATTATATTATAGATTTAGGACCTGACGGGGGAGATAAAGGCGGTCATATTGTTGCTGAAGGTACTCCTGAACAGGTTGCGGAATGTGTCGGTTCATATACCGGAAGATATCTTAAAAAAATGCTGAAATAAAATTGCCCTGTGACATTATAATATAAGCCGAAATAAAAATAAGCCTCCTGCTGCAATGTTAGTTCAATGTAACAGGAGGCTTAGATTATTGGATTTTAAGCAAATGAAGTAAATCTGACAGTAAATCTGTTGCCGTCAGCCTTAACAACTTTGGCAAAAACTTTGCCGTTCATTTCAATGCTGATATTGTCATAAACCGACAGCGGAAATTCAGTCTGAATTAACGCTTCTTTTTCTGATTTTGCAATAATACAGCCTGAATTTTTATCATCGGATGTATGTTTGCCGTCAATGGTACAGAAAAGAATTTCAATCGGCTTATCAAGGATTTTCAACGGTTCAAGCTGTTTTTTGCATGATGTGTTATATGGAGCACCTATTCCGGAAATAACAGACAGGGTTATTGTTCCGTCAACACCCTTAGGCTTAACATCAAACTCGCTGTCTATATCAAGCTGAGGCTGAACCTGCTTTTTCGTTGAGGGAGAAATAATAATCTGACCGCCTGTGGTGTAGCTTTCAATTCGTCCGCAAAGGTTAACATTACTGCCGCATACACCGTATTTTGTGCGTTTTTCACTGCCGATATTTCCGACAATAACATCGCCTGTATTTACGCCGATTCCCATTTCAAGCACCGGGTAGCCCTTGCAGCGGTTCCATTCATTGATTTCGTCCATTTTCATCTGCATTTCAACTGCTGCCGCAACGGCCTGTTCTGCATTTATTTCAGATTCAACAGGAGCACCGAAAATAGCCAGAATACCGTCACCCATAAATTCTATTATAGTACCGCTGTGTTTCTGAATAATCTCAGTCATTTCACCAAGATAATGATTCAGGAGTGAAACAAGATTTTGAGGGCTCATTTTTTCACTCATTGCGGTGAATCCACGGAGGTCACTCATCATTATAGTGAGCTCCTGCTTTTTACCGCCCATTGCAAGTCCGTCAGGTGTATCAAGAAGCTTACGGACAATTTCATCTGAAAGAAATCTGCCGAAGGTTTCGTTAAGAAATTTATTTCGCAGTTCCAGCTGTTCGTTAAGCAATCTGATTTTTTCCATTGCTTTAATTGCATCTCTCAGCTCATAAAGCTCACTCATATCACTTATAACGGCAATAACGGCAACTTTTCGCTCGCCGTCAAGTAAATACGAGGAGTTGATGGATAAATTCTTTATTCTTTCACCTGTATAATATTCAACAATATTATTATGGGATACACCTACATCATATACGGCATCGAGAATGGACTGATTAAAGTTATCATTTTCTTCATATTCGAAAAATACAGCGGCAAATGGTTTACCTATGACTTTTTCTGCATCTTTGCAAAGAATTTCCGCTGCTGCTTTATTCATGTCATCTATTTTACCGTCAAGACCTATAATCATAAGGCCTTCGGACATATCTCTGATGACGCTTTTTCTGATAAAATCAATATTTTCTTTCGTAATTATACCCCCGAAAAATGATTTTCTTTCATAAAATGCAAAGATTTTTTTATGTTCTCAATATTTCCGACCTCTAAAGTAACGGGAATATCTTCAGGCAGATATTTTGTAAGATTGCATACTTTATTCCAATCCACTGTTCCGTCGCCTATAGGCAAGTGGTCATCATATAAACCCATATTGTCAGAAAGATGGAGATATCCCGTTCTGTCCCCCAGGGCATCAAACCATTCTTCAAGAGAAGCACTTGAATAGTTAGTGTGACCTATATCAAGGCATACACCTACATTTTTACACGCAACTGTATCAATAATGCGCTTTATAGGTTCGGGATTGATGTCAATGCTGTTTTCAATAAATATATTGAGCTTGCTGTATTTTTCAGCAAGGTAAGAATAAAACTCTGAGCATCTTTCCGCCCACATTTCGATGTATGCTCCCCGCAAAAACGGAAAACAAGTTGAATGAAAAATAATGTTTTCCGCACCGCAGTCCAGCGCTTTTTTACAGCTTTCTTCATATTTTCTCTTTGAATATTTTTGAATTTCCGAGTCACTGCTGCCGGGGTTTACATCAATAAATACGCCGTGGAATGATTTTAAATAACTGCTGTCCCTGTACCAGTTATATTTTTCATCTGATACATTATCAAAAGACAGCTCCAATGCCTCAAAAAAAAGTCCCCGTTCTTTTGCGAGGACTTCGTAATTGAGACAGTCTGAATAAAAAGGTTGAATCTGCAACATAATTATTTCTTCTTACCTACCAAAGAAATTTTTGTGAGTTTGTCCATAAGCTCACGACTGATTTTTTCACCGTTTTCTTCGCATTTGCAATACTGGGCTATGCAGTTGCATGCGTCAACATAGTCAGCTGTAAGTGTTCTCATACGGGCACTTGTGTTGCGGATAATACTGAGTACTTTGCCGGGCTTGTCCTTAAAATACTCGTTAAACTCGTCAGCTTCAATTATATTAAGCTCTGCATCTTCCTTTGCTACAGCTGTAGCAGAACGGGGAAGGTTTTCAATCATACCCATTTCTCCGAAGGAAGCACCTGCTTCAAGAGCTACAAGCTCTTTTTCGTTTTCAGTATCGTATCCCGCAACAATTGAAACGGAACCGGAAACTATATCATACATACAGCTTTCAACAGCATTTTCTGCAAAAATAACCTGACCCTTGCTAAACTTTGCGGTTTTCATTGTTTTATCCTCCTTAGAAATAAATATAGTTGCCATCCTTATTGGCAAAATTATATGAATCGTTTACAAATTCTGCATAGTGATAGTAGAATGAGAGCAGTTTCTTTATCTTACCCTTGAAAGTGCCTTCTTTTTTCTTATCTTCTGCCTGAACATACTCAGTGATTGTAGCGCAAGCATCGATATAATCGTTTGAGAGTTCACGAAGACGAGTGCAAAGACTCTGGAAAACATCAACAACCTTATCCGGATTTTCTGTCAGATACTCGTCAAATTCACCGCTTTTTACAACAACGGTTTCTGTGTCTTCAAGAGCAACTGCAGTTGCTGAACGGGGCATAGCGTCAACAACAGCCATTTCACCGAAATAGCGACCCGGAACAAGCTCTGTAAGAAGCGTTTCGTTTTCTTCACCGTAATTGGCGTAGATGCCGACTTTGCCGCTTACAATGTCATACATGGAAAGCTCCCATGCACCTTCCTTAAAGATCACTGAACCTTTTTCAAAAAACTTTTTTTCAGCCATTTTCAAACATTCTCCCTCTATAGAATATCAAATCAGTTTACCAAATACTGACTCCATTTGCATTTTATCACACTTTTTTCTGTATTTCAAGTGTAAAATTTAAATTGAGTTTTATCATTTTTACACTGCAAACAGATGTAATAAGAGATAAGGGTGTTATCAGGATATCGCAGCGCTTTGAGAAAAAACAGAAAGGCATAGAAATCGTCATTACGGTTTTATACTTTTTTAATATTTAATTTACAGATTTGTAAATACAAGTGCTACAATAACAGTAGTCATATTTATTGTAAAATATTGATTTACTCAGATGAATGTGATAGTATATTCGTGTGTTTATTATCTTAACAGGAGGAAGATGAAAATGATTTGTCCCAGATGCGGTAATAATATTACAAATAAATTTTGCACTCAATGCGGTTATTCTGTAAATAACGCAGGAAACAATGACGGAAAAACAACATCTGTACTTCAAGAGAGAATCAGAATGATGCAGGCGGGGGAGAGTGACGGCAAACCTCCCGTAAATCAGATGAATGACAATGCACCGGTTTATCAGCCTCCCGTAAATCAGATGAATGATAATACACCGGTTTATCAGCCTCCTGTAAATCAGATGAATGACAATATGCCGGTTTATCAGCCGCCTGTTCGGTATGACAGTACTTCTCAGCCGGTTTATCCGCAGAATAATGTCAGTTCGGACGCAGCTGACAGAAAAGTTAAAGCCATTAAAATTTCAATTATTTCCGTAATAGGCATTCTGTTAATTGCAGGTATTATTGCGGGCATTATTTACATATCGAATAACAGTGATGAAAGAGAAAGCGTTTCTTCAAGTCAGCATGATGAACATAAAAAATCGAAGAATAAATCCCACAGCGAAGAAAAATCAGATGTAAAGAGCAAAACAGTTCCTTCAACAGAAAAAAGCGATATTGAAAGAACAACGCAGGATATAACAGAGAATACATCAGGCGGGAAATGCCTTAAATGCAACGGATACGGATTATTAATATGCTCTGAGTGTGAAGACGGTCTGATTGTGTGCCCGTACTGTTACGGTGAAACTGTTTATGACGAAGAAACAGGTGAAGAGCTTGTTTGCGAACGGTGCAGTGGTGAAGGGGTTGTTGACTGCCCCCATTGTGACGGAACCGGGAATGTTGTATGTGAGGAATGCGGCGGAGAAGGCACGGTGGATTAACTCAATATTTAATATAATATCGGTACAAAGGAGTGCATAAAAATGAATTGTCCGAAATGCGGAAATACTGTCAGGGGAAAGTTCTGCGGAGTTTGCGGAACTCCTGTTCAACAGACTGATTCAGATAAAAATAATATCCAATCCAATGAAAGCAAACCGTCAGAACATACGGCAGGTGCAACAACCAATATACTTCAGGAAAGAATAAAAGCTATGCAGGCGGGGAAATTTGCCGAAAATGCGGAACAAAGCATACCTGTGAATAAAGCTTCTGATGATAATTCTGATGTTCAGCTTGAAAATACAGAAAAAAGCGTTGAAAATTCCGAACAAATACAGCAGGCGTATTCTCAGCCTGTTCATAAAGAACCGGTAATTTCTCAGCCTGATTTTAGAGTTATTCAGCACGAAAAGAATAAAGAATCCAACTCAATTAAAATTGCAATTATTGCGGTTATATGTTTTATTGTCATAATAAGCATTGCTTTCGGCGCCTATGTTTTTGCTTCAAGAAGAAATTCCGGTTTGAATGATGAAAAAGAGTCAACTTCAGTAAGTCAGCAAAGTGAAGATGATGACAAAAAAATAAAAGATAAAGAAGAAAAGTCAGAAGATGAAAAAAACGGCAAAAAAGATAAAGACAGTAAAGACGATGAAGAAAATTCTGATGAAAACAAATTAAAAAAGAAAAAAGACAATCGGAATATATAATAAAAAAGAATTTTAAGGTCAGAGTAAACGAGCCTTAAAATTCTTTTTTGTTTATTTAATTTTTATTTGAGCTTTTCTGAAAAAGCAGAAAGAATTTCAGAAACTTTTATGTTTTGCGGGCAAACCTGTTCACAACTGCGGCAGCCGATGCACGACATTGGCTGTTTTTCTTCCGGAAGAGCTTTTGCACGCATATTCCCGATAAAACCGCCGTTTGAAAATGCAAATTCGTTATATGTGCTTAAAAGATAAGGAATATCAAGAGATTTGGGGCATTTACTTACGCAGTAGCGGCATCCCGTACAAGGAACGGAAGTTCGGGCAACCATTTCATCGGCAATATCAAGAATAGTATTGAGCTCTTTCCCTTCGAGGGGTTTATCTTCGCTGAAAATTTTAATATTTTCAGTTATTTGCTCAAGATTTGACATTCCCGAAAGAGTAACTACCGCATCGGGAATGCTTTGAATAAATCTGAATGCCCATTCGGCATCGGAAGCTTCCGGACGGAGCTGTTTTAACATCGCAGAATGCTTCGGCTCAAGCTTCGCAAGCTTTCCGCCTCTGACAGGCTCCATAACCCATACTGCTATTTTTCGTTCTTTCAGAAGTTCAATAACTTCCTTTGCTTCCTGAAAATCCCAGTCAATATAGTTAAGCTGAATCTGACAGAATTCCATTTTATCTCCGTACGCTTCAAGAAAACGCTCAACTGTTTCGTATGTGCCGTGAGTTGAAAACCCGAGATGACGGATTAAGCCTTCTTCTTTTTTACTGCAAAGATAATCATATATTCTGTATTCCGGATTGAGATACTGCTCAATATTTCTTTCGCAAACATTGTGAAACAGATAAAAATCAAAATAATCCATGCCTGTCTTTTCCAGCTGATGCCGGAAAATGTTTTCAACATTATTCATGTTTTTCAGGTCATATCCGGGAAATTTTGTTGCAATATAATAACTTTCACGGGGATATTTTCTGAGCATTTTGCCTGTTACGATTTCTGAATTTCCCCCGTGATACCCGTAAGCTGTGTCAAAGTAATTTATGCCGTTTTTTATTGCATAATCAAAAATTTCTGCGGTTTTTTCTTCATCAATTTTGGAATCTTCACCGTCAACAGTCGGAAAGCGCATTGTACCCAGACCAAGTGCGGAAAGCTTTAAATCCTTAAAATCTTTATAAATCATAACAACACCCTTTACTGAAAATATTTACGGTTGATTTGTTACAGGAAAATCCTGTTCGGAATATTCTATTGAAATAAAGTTATTTCTCGGAACATAAGCCCATTTAAATTTGAATATATTACAAAAACCTTCAATGGGGATATAAAGCTGGTTTTCCTTTCCTCTGTAAACAGCCGCATTCATTTCAAAATCTTCACCGTCGGCATTTGCAATATTGCTGTTTTCATAAAATACAGCTTTGTGACGCATAAATTCGCATGTAACCTTACTTTCTTCTTTGAGAACATATCCGCCTGTAAATGCAGTTAATGTTGCAAGGGGAGCGTACCATACGCCGTTTTTGTTTTCAGGCGGAGTTTTTACCATGCAAAGGCCCAAATCAACGCCCTTGAACATAAGTCTTGTTCTGTTGTAAATCGGCGCAACACAGAATGGGCAGATTTCATCCTTACTTTTATCAATCACACATTTATCAACAATTCTGCCGTCATTCAGAACAGATGTGAGAGTGATTTTATCCCCGTCAACTTCAACAACGGCAACCATCTGGTTAAGTTCCTCCTGAGGGTAAAACGCCGCATGCCAAACCTTTGCAAGTGTTTTTGAACCGGGGGGATTTTCATTACCGTTGCCGAGCATATAATGAATTGTTCCCTGTGACGGACGGTCAAAAATTTCTTCATTTTTTATCGGATAGCTTCTTGAAAAATTATGTTCGTGACCTGAGAATATAATATCGCACATTTCCATGCTTTCTCTCATCATGGGATATGCGTCGTCGTTCTGACTTTCCGGTCCGGAATAATATATCGGAAAATGATATGAACCGATTTTCCATGCTTTGTTTGTTTTGTTAAGGTCTTCTTTAAGCCAGTCGTTGACTTCTTCCGGTCCGTTTACTCCTAAAATTGCAAAATGAACATTGCCGTAATCAAAAGTATAATTTTCGGTTTTCCAGTTTTCGGGGCCGTTATAAGGGTAAGAGCCTTTGAACTGTCTGTCAAAATATTCTGCAGGTTCGGCGTAATATCTTCCTTCGCATTTATCCTCAGAGTAAATCTTAAAGCCCCTGTTATCATGATTACCTACAGTCATCATATAAGGAATGTACTCTACAATGTCTTTTACTCCGCTGAACATACCGTTCCATTGAACCTCATGCTGTCCGCAATCGGTATTATCTCCTCCGGTGAGAATAAATCTTGTATCCGGATGCTCCTTAAGAACATCTTTAAGGAAGGTGCGAAGTTTTGAATAGTCAGGCTTATTAAACGGAGAGCCTTTCTGCTGGTCTGAAATTGCAATAAATTTGAATTTGGTAAGATTTTCAGGTTCTGTTGTGAAAAAATATTCTTCGCTTCTGAAATCTTCATTGCCGCAGGTATAGTAATATTTAGTGTCAGGCTTAAGACCTGTAATCTTTACCCAGTAAAGGTTGCTTATATCAATATCGCTATCAAAAACTTCTGTATCGGCGGCGGCTTTTTTAACTTCATTGCTTCCGTCTTCACGGTAAAGTACAAATCCGTTTTTAACTGATATATCTGTACGCCATGAAACCGTCATTGTTGTTTTGGCATCGTCTGAAATGCTGAGCATAATATGGTCAGGCATTTTTGATGAACCTCTTACAGGTTTATTTTGAGTATTCATAAAAGGACTCCTTACGGAACAATATTAAGCAAGGCTTCTGCCTTGAATTCTGTGCGAGTTTAATTATATCACAGAATATTCGGATTTTCAATCAGTTGTTGAAAATCGCAAATAAAAATGATATAATATAAATATAAAAAATCAAGGAGCGGAATTTATGGGTGAAGTTAAAGTTTTAAGCTATAAATATCTTGTAGGAGCGGCAAATGTAGGGTATAAAAGCAATGACTACTCAGGTTCGCTTTCACTTAATCCGGAAAAACATAATGCCTTTGATGACGAATTTAAATATAAGTTCTTTTTAAGAGAATGTGACGGCGAATTAAAGGTTGTAGCTCAGTGTTATACAGGCAATGTTTCGTTTGAAAACATTGATAAAGAAAAAATAAAAGAGCTTGAATTTGAAGGCTCAGAGGATGGCGTTATTAAGGCAAGAGACTGGGTTCAGGGAGCTTATGACGCATTGATGAAATAATTATCAGAAGGATTTTAAGGTGCTTGTTTATGAGAAATCTTAAAATCTTTTTTATTTTAAGCCGGCATTTATTTTTGTTGCATAAATATTTATTCTGTGATATAATCAACTGAATTTGAATGTAAGGGGAAATACTATGAGCTACGCTGATGAAGTGTTTATTCAAAATGTAAATGACATTCTTGAAAACGGATATTCGGATATTAACGAAAAGGTTCGCCCTGTTTGGGAAGACGGGACACCTGCGCATACTGTCAAAAAATTCTGCATTGTTAACAGATATGACCTTTCAAAAGAATTTCCCATTGTAACTTTAAGAAAAACATTCTTTAAAAGCTGTATTGATGAGCTTTTATGGATCTGGCAGAAAAAGTCAAATAATATTCATGACCTTAACAGTAAAATATGGGATTCATGGGCAGATGAAAACGGTTCAATCGGCAAAGCATACGGCTATCAGCTGGGTGTGAAGCACATCTACCCCGAAGGTGAGTTTGACCAGGTAGACAGGATTATTTACGACCTGAAAAATAATCCGGCAAGCCGCAGAATTATGTCAAATATATATAATCATCACGATTTGCATGAAATGGGTCTTGCTCCGTGTGCGTACAGCATGACTTTCAATGTTTCTGGGGACAGATTAAATGCCGTTCTCAATCAGCGTTCGCAGGATATGCTTACTGCTAATAACTGGAATGTATGTCAGTACGCTGTTTTAACATATATGATGGCTCAGGTCAGCGGACTTAAAGCAGGTGAGTTTGTTCATGTAATTGCCGATGCTCATATTTATGACAGGCACATTCCGCTTATTAAAGAGGTTATTAAGAAAGAGCCGTTCCCCGCACCTGAATTCCGTATTGACCCGGCTATTAAAAACTTTTATGATTTTACAGTTGACAGTTTTGAACTTATAGATTATCAGGCACATAAATTTGAGGGTAAAATACCCGTTGCGATATAAAGGAATGATTTTATGAAGCTGATTGCAGCAGTTGATAATAAATGGAATATCGGAAGAAACGGCGGACTTCTTTTCAGACTCCCTGCGGATATGAAATTTTTCAGAGAGACCACATCGGGTAAAGTTGTTATTATGGGAAGAAGAACGCTGGACAGCTTCCCCGGCGGTAAGGCTTTGCCCAAAAGAGTAAATATAGTTTTAACCGGCAATAAAGACTTTAAGCGTGAAAATGTTTTTGTGTGCAATGATGTTGAGTCTGTACTGAAAAAGGCGAAGGAGTACGATACAGACGATGTTTTTGTTATCGGAGGAGAAACAATTTACAAAGAATTTTTACCTTATTGTGACACGGCATATATTACACATGTAAATGCAGTTGATGATAATGCAGATAAAAAATTTCCCGATTTAAGTCAGGAAAACGGATGGATTATGACCGAAAAGAGTGAAACGGTAATTGATAACGGTATGGAAATCAATTTTTGCATATACGAAAACAAATGAAAAATAAATCAGAAAACAGGATAATAAAGTCACTTAAAGCTGCGTTCCCGAAAACAATTCCGATTTTTGCGGGATTTTGGTTTTTAGGTATTACATACGGAATATTGATGAATGTATCGGGCTTCAGCTTTGTTTATCCCCTTTTTATGAGTATGTCAATATTTGCAGGCTCAATGGAATTTGTTACAGTTTCACTGCTGCTTGCCGCATTTCAGCCGCTTCAGGCATTTCTGCTTGCCCTTCTGATAAATGCAAGACATCTGTTTTACGGAATATCAATGCTTGATAAATACAAAGGTACGGGAATAAAAAAGCTGTATTTGATTTTCGGTATGTGCGATGAAAGCTTTTCAATCAATTATTCTGCACAGATTCCGCAGGATGTTGACAGAGGCTGGTTTATGTTTTTTGTTACATTACTAAATCAGTTTTACTGGGTTTCGGGTTCAACACTTGGCGGGATATTAGGCTCATTTATCAAATTCGACACAGGCGGTCTGAGTTTTGTGATGACTGCTATGTTTGTAGTGATTTTTATTGATAACTGGATGAACGAGAAAAATCATTTCAGTTCTGCAGTAGGCATTGTTGTATCACTTTTATGCCTGATTATTTTTAAGGCTGACGGGTTTATTATTCCTTCAATGATAGGAATAACGGTAATTCTGTCTTTGCTTAAAAAGCCTCTTGAAAAGGGGGCGGCAGTATGACTACAGCTCAACAGATTATTACCGTTCTTGTTGTTGTCGCAGGTACGGTAATTACAAGATTTTTGCCGTTTATTATTTTCCCGGAGGGGAAACCGGTTCCCGGATATATTAAATATCTCGGGAAGGTACTGCCTGCGGCTGTTTTCGGAATGCTTGTTGTGTATTCACTGAAAGATGTTTCTGTTTTCGGCGAAAATCACGGAATACCGGAGCTTATTGCTGTTTCGGTAACAGCGGGACTGCATATATGGAAGAAAAAGATGCTCCTTTCCATAGCCGGCGGAACAATATGCTATATGCTTCTTGTTCAGTTTGTATTCTGAGAAAAATTATTAAAATATAACATAAATATTGACAGGTTCAGACATATAACTTAAAATATAATTTCGAGGGTCGGTTGGGCAGTCGCACATTTATATGTGAGGAAAGTCCGGGCTTCACAGAGCAGGATAACGGCTAACGGCCGCCGAGGGTAAGCTTAGGGAAAGTGCAACAGAGATATACCGCCGCATTTGCGGTAAGGGTGGAAAGGCGAGGTAAGAGCTCACCCGTCGGGCGGGAACGCCGCAGACGCTGTAAACCCTATCCGAAGCAACACCGACAGAAACTATCGCTTGCTCGGCGTGTTTCAAAAGGTGGCGTGAGCTTTGCGGCAACGCAAAGCCAAGACAGATGATTGCCTTAAAAGACAGAACCCGGCTTACAGACCGGCCCTCGCATATTATTAACACATTCATTTCACCTGCGTATAATACTAACGAGGTGATAAAATGGGTGAAGGTATCTGGTACGGAATTATTGCCGCACTTGTTTTCTGGGGGATTGTCTGCACAGCATATATTATTATACTTAAAATTTTTAAAACAGGAACCAGAGGAAGTACCGTGCTTGTTCTTGACGGTAATGATGACAGCGGAGAGATAGGTTCTGTGCTTTACGGCGCTTACTTAAGGATGAATATTTTAGGCGAAATCAGCAACGGAAAAATAATTATCGCCGATTCGGGACTTAGCGAGGAACAGCTGGCACTGTGCAGAAAAATTACCGGTGAGTGCGGTAATATAGAAATCTGCAAAATAGGGGATTTGCCTGATTTTTTGCAGGAAAGGAAAAATAATGGATTCACCACTTGAAGAGCTTAGCGGAATTGTTGAGGAAATAACTTTTCGTAATGAAGAAAACGGATTTTCCGTAATAGTCTTATCTGACGACGATGATTATTTCACCGTCGTCGGAGTTTTACCTGAGCTGTCTGAAGGTGAATCAATAAAAGTAAAAGGCACATGGAGCTTTCATGCAACATTCGGCAAGCAGTTCAAGGCTCAGCTTTGTGAAAGAAGCATGCCGTCTTCATCTGCAGATTTGTTAAGATATTTAAGTTCAGGCGCAATTAAAGGAATAGGACGGGCTACAGCTCAGAAAATTATTGACAGATTCGGAGAAAATTCTTTTGATGTTCTTGAAAATCAGCCGGAAAGACTGGCGGAGATAAAGGGCATTTCAATTAAAAAAGCAAATGATATTTCTAAAATTTTTAACGAACAGTTTGCTGTCAGGCAAATAATGATAAGCCTTGAACGGTTCGGAATGACTACAAGAGAATGTCTTGAAGCGTACAGGCTTTATGGTGGAAACGCAGTTGATTTCATTACCGCCAATCCGTATATTCTTTGTTCGGATATTATCGGAATAGGGTTTGAAAGGGCGGATGTTATTGCCGCCGCTTTGCCTGAACCTCCTGCTGATTCATTCAGAATAAATGCGGGGATTGTACATATAGTCCGTCATAATCTTCATAACGGACACACCTGTGTGCCGAGAAAAAAGCTTTTGACTCCGGGGAAGAACCTGCTTGGTACTGATGAAGAAACAATAGAAAAAGCTGTTGATGTTCTTCTGGAATCAGGTCAGCTTCGCAATGAAATTATTGACGGAAAAGAATTTTTATTTATTCCGTATATATATGAAGCTGAAAATGCTGCGGCAAAGAGACTTCTTATTATGAAAAAGTTTCCGCCGGCAGGTAAAACAGCTACATTAAAAAATATTGAAAAAATTGAAAAAGAAGAAAACATTCAGTATGAACAGAAGCAGAAAGAGGCAATTCTTACTGCGATGAATACCGGTATGCTTATTCTCACCGGAGGACCGGGAACCGGAAAGACAACTACCCTTAACGGTATTCTTAAACTTTTTGAACAGGATAATATTGATGTTGCGCTTACAGCACCTACAGGAAGAGCAGCTAAAAGAATGAGCGAAATTACAGGGCGTGAAGCCAAAACTATTCACAGACTTCTTGAGGTTGAGTGGGACAAGCATGACAGACCTGTATTTTCAAGAAATGTTCGCAATCCTATATCTGCCGGAGCGGTTATTATTGACGAGCTTTCAATGGTTGATGCTTCGCTTTTTTCAAGCCTGCTTGATGCTCTGCCCCTCGGGTGCAGGTTGATTATGGTTGGTGATTCAGATCAGCTGCCTGCGGTGGGCGCAGGTAATGTACTTCACGATTTAATAGATTCAGGTATAATGCCTGTTGTTCAGCTCAAAGAGGTTTTCCGTCAGGCTATGGAAAGCAGAATAGTTACAAACGCACATAAAATCGTATCAGGTCAGATGCCTGAGCTGAAAGACAGAAAAAATGATTTCTTTTTTATTAAAAGGCCTACTGCGTATGATACGGCGCAGACAGTTGTTCAGCTTTGCACCAAAAGATTACCTGATGCTTACGGCTATTCTCCTGTTAATGATATTCAGGTGCTTTGTCCGTCAAAAAAAGGTGAATCCGGTACAGTAAATCTTAATAAAATTCTTCAGTGCAAAATAAATCCCGCTGAGAAAAATAAAAATGAAGTTGTTTACGGTAACAGAATATTTCGTGAAGGCGACAAGGTTATGCAGACCAAAAACAATTACAACATACTCTGGACCAAGGATTCCGAGGAGGGCACGGGCGTTTTTAACGGTGATATCGGAATTATAAAAAAAATAGACAAGCTTGACGCTACGCTTGCCGTATGGTTTGATGATAAAGAAGCTGTTTACAGTTTTGAAAATCTGGGAGAGCTTGAGCATGCCTATGCGATGACGGTTCATAAAAGTCAGGGTAATGAATTTGATGCTGTTATTATTCCGGTTATGGGAATTGTACCTCAGCTTTGTTACAGAAATCTGCTTTATACAGCCGTAACAAGAGCTAAAAAGCTTATGGTTATGGTGGGTAGTGAAAATCAGATTGAAGATATGGTCAATAATAATACCAAAATGCTCAGGTATTCTTCTTTGAAGCATTTTCTGAAAGAGGATACCGAAGATGAAAAAATCTGAAATAATAAGCCAGACATTAAAATCTCTTGTTTTTCCGAAAAGATGTATTTTCTGCGGTGATTATATTTTCCCCACTGATAAAAACACCTGCCAAAGGTGCATGGAATCATTACCCTATATAAAAGGCAGAATATGCAGCAAATGCGGTTGCGAAAGACAGGACTGTTCCTGTTCGGAAAATATTGTTTTTTACGATAAAACAGTAGGGGCATTATATTATGAAGGCAATGTTAAATCAAGCCTGAAAAGAATGAAATTTAACGGAAAAAAATCTTACGCAAGGTGTTATGCCGAATATATGTATCAGGCAATGCGTGAGAATTATTTAACTGAAAAGTTTGATTTTATTGCTTATGTTCCCTTATATAAAGATGATTTGAAATACCGTGGCTATAATCAGAGTGAGAGTATTGCCAACCGTATTTCTGAAATAACCGGTCTTCCTGTTGAGAAGGATTTAATTGTAAAAATATATAAGACCGAAAAGCAGTCAACCTGTAACAGCAATATGCGAACAGGGAATATTCTGGGCGTGTTCAGCGTTACAAAAGATGTAACAGGCTGTTCGATTTTACTGATTGATGATATAAAAACAACGGGTTCAACCCTGAGTGAGTGCGCAAAAATGCTCAGGCTGAACGGAGCTGAAAATATTTGCTGTCTTTGTGCGGCAGTTTCAAAGAAAGAAAAAAAGAGGTGATTTTTTGATTGGCACTGATATTTGTTTTGACCCGGGAAGCAGTAATATGAAGCTTTGGGTTCAGGGTAAAGGCATTGTTTCAACGGAACCGTCTGTTGTTGCTTTTGATGCACAGACAGAAAAAATCAGTGCAATCGGAAGAAAAGCCTATGAAATGATTGGCAGAAATCCAGACTGGATAGATGTGATAAAACCTGTTAAAGAAGGCAATGTAACTGATTTTCAGATTTTGCAAAGTGTATTGAGCTACTATGTTCAGAAAGCTTGCGGAAGCAAAGTGCTTAAACCGAACATACTTATAAGTATCCCCGGTAATGCCGGAACTGTTGAAAAAAGAACTTTTATTGACCTTGCAACATCCGCAGGTGCGGCAAGAGCCTGTGTTGTTGAAGAACCTCTTGCGGCGGCAGTAGGTGCGGGGATTGACACCGAAAGCCGCAACGGTACGCTTATTGCGGATATAGGCGGCGGAACTACGGATATTGCCATTGTCGCAAACGGAATGGTGTGCATTTCCAACTCACTGAAAATTGCGGGAAACTCTTTTGATGATTTAATTATAAACTATGTCAGAAAAGAAAGAGAAACAGTTATCGGCAAGATTACAGCTGAAAAAATAAAAAAAGATATCGGTTGTACAGGATATCTTGAAGCTGAACTTGCAGTTCGTGTTGCAGGTAAAGATGTTGTTACCGGATTACCGAAAGAAACTGAAATGACATCAGCTGATTTGTTTTTATGTATTCGGGAACAGCTTGAAATAATCACAGAGGAAATCAGACTTCTGCTTGAAAAAACTCCACCCGAGCTTAACGGTGACATTCTTTCAAACGGAATTGTCGTTACCGGCGGCAGTGCAAATCTTAAGGGAATTGATAAATTTATTCAAAACAGAACGGGATTAAGGACAATTGTCGCCCCAAGTCCTGATTTATGCGTAATAAAAGGGCTTGCAAAGCTATTGAAAAATAAAACTCTGCTTGAAAAGAATGCCTGTTTTTATAAAACAAGGCAGGAACTTGGCTATGATGAATACTGAGAGGGGACTGATAGAATGTCTTGGCTGATATTCTCAGTGATATGCCTTTTCGGCTGGGGGTTTGCCGATTTATTTTATAAAAAAAGCTCAGATGAAAATGATTCTGTTTCACATTTGAAAATTGCTGTCTGGGTTGGTATGATAATGGGGAGCTGTGCAGTTTGTATGCTCCCGTTTTCCGAAACATCATTTAGTTTTTTTAGCTTTTTTAAAAATGCGGTTAAATATTTACCGGCATCATTAAGCTATATTATTTCCATGATTATCGGTTACGCAGGTATGAGATACCTTGAGGTATCTATAGTATCACCTGTTCAGAATGCTTCGGGAGCGTTATCGGCAGTTTTTATATTGATATATTTTTTAGTTTCCGGAAAAATTAACAGACTTTCTGATGAGCTTTCGGCTTTTGACATTATCGGCACGGTATTCGTTGTTTGCGGATTGATTTTTCTCGGGATTGTTGAACAGAAAAATTCAGATAAGACTGATTGCGGTAATAATAAATACCGTTCAGGTGCGCTTGCGTTGATATTTCCGCTTCTTTACTGTGTGTTTGATACGGTCGGAACTGCATTTGACGGAATAATTCTTGACGATAAACAGGGCTTGGGGCTTGGTGAGATTGATGTTTTAATTCTTTACGGAATAACATTTTTCATTGCGGGTATTATTTCGTGGATAATTATATTGGTTAAAACAAAATCGCCGTATAATCCTTTCCGCTTTAAAACAGAAAAAAGTAAAGCTGCGGCTGCATTATGTGAAGAATTCGGTCAGATTTTTTATGTTTACGCCATGGCTTCACGGCCTGTAATTGCGGCACCTCTTGTTGCTTCTTACTGTATTGTTTCGATGATACTTTCGAGAATTTTCCTGAATGAGAAACTTAAAAAAAATCAGTATTTATGTATTTTTTCCGTAGTAACAGGTATAATTATTTTAGGTATTTCTGAGGGGATTTCCGAATTATAGATAATATTAACACAAAAAAATATCCCTTTCCCGGTTATGTGTTCCGTAACTGAGAAAGGGATATTTAATTATAAATATTTATTTTGCTTTGATAGAGATTTTTTTATCAAGTCCGGTGAGAGAAAAAATGCTCATTACTTCGTTATCAACATTTATTATTGTGAATTCTGATTTTATTTCTTTCGCTTTTTTGTAGCAGGCAACTACTTGACGAATACCTGACGAAGCAATATATTCAATTTTATCAAAATCAAGAATAATAGAACTTGCTGAATCAATTTTGTCAATTTCTTCACCAAGCTCAGGCGAAGATGCGGTATCAAGCCAGCCCTCAGGTCTGATTGTTATTTCGTTTCCGTTCCTTTCAGTTACAATATTCATTTATTTTCCTCCTTGATATTTTTTATAAGAGTAAGAATGTTTTTTTCGTTTTTATATTCATATTCGGCGTTATCAACATTGGAAATAATAATAAATCTTCCAAGTCCTCCGATTGATGAATCAATGTCAAAATCATCTGCTGTGCTGATATTTTCAAGCTGGTTGAATTTCATTCCACCGTCTTCAAAAGTGATTTTTATTTTATCTGACATTTCAATGCTTACTTTGATTTTTTTATCACTTTCGGTATATCCTTCATATGCGTATGAACAGATATTTACAAAACATTCCTCAGCAGCAAGGCAGAAGTTTAATTTTTCATGTTTTAACAGGGGTAATTCAAGAATTTTTCTTTTTATTTTATCAAATTCCTGAATTTTTGATTCGAGAATCATTTCTTTTTTCTCTTTTACCTTCAGCGAGAGCATTGTAACATCGTCATACTGTTCCACATCACCCTTAAAGCTGTTAAGGCAGTCGGTAATATAATCTGTGATGCTTGCATTTTTGCTGTTTTCTTTATAATTTTTAAGCTCGGCTTCAAGCTGTTCGATACCGTAGAACTGTTTTTGTGAATTGATTGCTTCGTTTACACCGTCAGTGTACAAAAACAGAATTTCACCGGGGAGCAGTTTTATTACAGACTGAGAATATTTTTCGTTTTCAAACAGCCCGAGGGGAGTTCCGATTTCGGTGGTTAGTTTTTTCAGTTCTTTACCTATTATGTAAGGCACATTATGACCCGCATTTGCAAATGTCAGCTCATTTGTTTCATTATCAAATATTCCCACAAAAGCTGTTGCGAAAAGCAATGCC
The DNA here is from genome assembly GCA_045628495.1 of Acutalibacteraceae bacterium. Classification (GTDB taxonomy): domain Bacteria; phylum Bacillota; class Clostridia; order Oscillospirales; family Acutalibacteraceae; genus CAG-488. Next base: position 5,101 of record JAZQPL010000069.1, on the reverse strand, counting down.
GGATTCCTTTTTGCAAGGGTATCGTTAGTATTTTTAAGAATTTCCACAGGGGATAACCCGATGCTGGCATACTGATGTATCATAACAAGGGTTATGGCCATAAACATTGAGGCGGAAATTCCCTTACCGGAAACATCGGCAATAACAACAAGGGTTTTATTGTTGCCAAGGTAAATATAATCATATAAATCACCGCCGATATTTTTAGCCGGGTTCATAACTGCATCGATAGTGTATTCAAAGGTTTCATAGTGTTTTTCGGGAAGAAATCCTATCTGAATTCTTGATGCGATATCTATTTCGGCTTTCTGATGCTCCTGTTCACTGTTCAGAGATTTAATGTTTTCCAAGTATGTATCAATTTTATCTGTCATACTGTTGAATGACTTTGCAATCGTGTCGTATTCCAGTGCGCCGTTGTCTTCAATAGTAAAAGATGTTCTTTTACCGTCAACCATGTAATCGTTCATAGCCTGATTTATTTTTCTTACAGGTTTAGTAACAAGTTTTTTGATTGTAAAATAAACAAAGCAGTATATTGCTCCGAAAACCAATGTGATAGTTACTGCGGCAAATGCGACAAATTTCAGAATCATAGAGTAAACTGATTTATAATTGATATCGATACCTGAAATCAGTTTATTACCGTAACGGTCTTCAACCAGCATTTCGGTTGTTATTTCATGACCGTAATCGTTGTCATTATTTTCTTTGCAGAATAATTCTTCACGGTTCCATAATTTAAGCTCATTTTCGGTAAGAACATACTTCTTTTCTTTTTCAAGATAATCGGATTTGAAATTATGTGAAGAATTGTCATCTTTCTGAGCTACGCACATATATGTAATGGTATTGTTTTCTATATCGGGAGCATACATATAAACATAATCCACATCAAGCCATTTGCATATATAGTTGCCGTATTTCAAAGCATCGTCTTTGTTTTCGGTAATAGGTATCCCCTTGGTATTTGACACATCAACAACAAGGTCAGAGTAAATACTCAGTATGGATTTTGAATATTTATCTTTTTCTTCATTCATAATGTTGTGAACAAGAATATAAGAACTGACAAAAAGAAGCAGATACGCACATGCCAGCGAAACGGAAACTGCAATATTAAATCTTTTTTGTATTGAGTATTTTTTGGGGGCTTTTACAGAGGTGTTTTTCTTTTTCATAAAATCACATTCCGTCTTTTAACAGTAATAAGATGTGAAGCGTTGTGCTGTTACGGCTTCATCATCAGTTTTTTATAAACAAAATTTACTCTGTTATTATAATACATTACATCCCGGTTTTCAATACATATACATCTTTTGTTTTTAAAACAGCTTTCTTTTCGGGGGTTGAGGAACGGCAGGTCTGCAGTAGTCAACAAGAATAGTGTCTTCACCCACAACATTTATTTTACACCATGGAATTTTAATATCACAGCCCTTGCCGAAGGGGCGCACTCTGCCGTATATTATAATACATGTTATCTGTCCTGTTTTGATGTCAAACTCAACATCATCAACATTTCCGAGTCTTGTTCCGTCACATTGACAGATGACCTCTTTATTTCTCATTTCAGTAATACAGCAACCCATAAAAATCTCCTTCTTTCTATTGTAATAATAAAACAAGTGTGCTATAATAATATAAATAATATTCAGAAGGGTTGGATTTTATGAAAAAGATACTTGCATTCATAATGAGTATAGTTATGGTTCTTACCTGCTGCGGTGTTGCAGTATTTGCTGACTCAGAAGGAGATATTGCTCCTGCTCCGGAAATTACTGTTTCCGAAAAAAGCAAGGTAACACTTGACCTTCATTTTGATGACATTATTCGTCCGTTAACACACATCAGTTTTGATTCAACAGAAGCATTTTCAAATTCAATGCTTAAATTTGCATACGGTATTGCTGATTTTCTTATTGACAATATTGTTAGTATTATCAGCTATTTTACTCCTTCTGCAAAGTTTGGTGATGCAGATACATACACTCCGGATAATTTTTATAAAGGAACAGAAAAATTCCTTTCAGAACCTGCTGAAAATGCGCAGTGGAGCTTAGGCTATGCAAGCGCATCTTTACAGACAGGCAACGAGCTTGACGGCAAGCATTATGTAGGCGGAAGTCTTTCACTTGATAAATCAGCTACCGCAATATATGATGACCAGAAGGTTCGTGTTGTCTGCTTCAACGACGGCAGCGGCAGGGGAACAGTTGCTTTTGCCACACTTGACGCTTTCGGTCTTCCTCTTCCCGATGTAAGAGAAATTCGTTCAAGACTTGAAGATTTTGCAAAAACAAACGGAATTATCAGTATCAATATTACAGTACTTCACCAGCATTCATGTGTTGATACTTTGGGAATGAACGGCAGTATTTTTGAAATGCTTTTCAAAAATCCGCTTTTAAGCATAATCAATAACATTGCGGGAACAGATTTCAGACTTGTAAACGGTCAGAATAAAGAGTTTATGGAAAATCTCTTTAATGTAAGCGCAAAGGCTATTCGTGAAGCTTGTCAGAATATGGAAACAGGTACTCTTTATTATTCTGAAATTGATGCTTCGGATTACATATATGATAAGCGTGAACCCATGGTTTACGACAAAAACATTCACCGTTTCCGCTTTGTTCCCGATAATAAAGAAAGCAAAGAAACATGGCTTTGCAACTCAGCTATCCACTGCGTAGGCAACGGTGCCGCAGGAACAGAAGTAACAGGCGACTATCCTTACTATATGGAGCAGGTTATCAATAATAAAGCAAATGCAAACTTTATGCTTATTCAGGGCGCTGAGCTTGCTATTACAGGTGATAATGACCCCATAATTGAAAAATACGGCGACATGGAAAGAATATATAAGCTTCGTTATTTCGGTCAGGAACTCGGCGAGCTTGTTGTAAATTCAAAGGCTGCAGAAACGGAGGTTGAACCGCTTCTTAATGTTCGCTTTATGGAATACAGAGTTCCCGTAACAAATCAGATTCTTATTTTTGCCGCTAAGATGGGTCTTGTAACAAACCTTGCACTTAACAACGGTTCAGGACTTGAAGTAGTAACGGAAATGGGTTATATGGAAATCGGTGATAAGCTTGCAATAGCAATTATCCCCGGTGAACTTGAACCTTCTATTGCATTTGGCGGTGCTCTTGATTCTTCAAACTCCTACAGAGGAGAAAACTGGGAATATCCTTCAATGCAGGAAATTATTGGCAAGGACCGTGAACTTCTTGTGTTTGGTCTTGCAAATGACCAGATTGGTTATATTCTTACAGATAATGATTACAGCAGTATACTTTCCGGTGTTAACGAGGAAATTGTTGCAACAGGTTATAAAGCAGGCTCTTCAACAATTAAAGCATTTGAACAGCTTGTTAATTCGGTAAAATAAAAGAGGTTTATTAAATGGAAGTAAAGATTTTTAATAATGCGGATGAAATTGCAGTTGCGGCATCACAGCTTTTTATTGATATAATCAAAGAAAAAAACGATGCAGTTTTAGGTCTTGCGACAGGTGCAACTCCTGTTCCTACATATAAAAAGCTTATTGAAGCATATAACGACGGGAAAGTAAGCTTTGAAAAAGTAAGAACATTCAACCTTGATGAATACTGTGACCTTCCCAAAAACGATAAAAACAGCTATTATACCTTTATGCATGAACAGCTTTTTAATTCTGTTGATGTTAAAGAAGAAAATGTTAATTTCCTTGATGGCAACGCTGCGGACTGGCAGGCCGAAAGCAAGCGTTATTCAGATGCTATGGAAAACGCCGGCGGAATTGATATTCAGCTTCTCGGTATAGGTACAAACGGTCACATTGGCTTTAATGAACCTGCCGATGAGTTTACAGATGAATCATTTAAGGTTACATTAACCCAGAGCACTATAGATTCAAATCAAAAATATTTCGGGGATGTTCCCATGCCCCGTTATGCTCTCACAATGGGTATAGGCTCAATTATGAAAGCAAAGAAAATTTTACTTATTGCAACAGGCGATTCTAAGGCAAAAGCAATTTCAGCTATGATAAAAGGAGGAGTTACTCCACAGCTTCCGGCTTCTGTTCTTAACAATCACAGTGATGTAATTATTATGCTTGATAAGGGCGCGGCAAGTTTATTATAATATTTTTACGGGAACTGTTTATTTAGGGCAGTTCCCTTTTTCAGGAGTGAATATATATGAATTACGGTTTACAGCTTTATTCTTTGAGAGATATCACAGGCGAAAATATGGCGCTTGCTCTTAAAGAAACGGCAAAAATGGGATATACTTTTGTTGAATTTGCAGGCTTCGGCAATCATACTGCAGAAGAAATCAATAATATGCTTAAAGAAAACGGACTCGTTGCCGCAGGAACTCATACTCATCTTGATGAACTGAGCGAGGATTGTATTGATGAAACAATCAGATATCACAAAGCAATCGGATGCAATAATATTATTGTTCCAAGTGCACCTCTTTCCACAAAAGAGGAGATTGATGCTTTCTTTGAACAGATGAATTATGCTGAAAAGAAACTTTCAGAAAACGGTATAAGTCTCGGATATCATAATCACGACAGAGAATTTAAGCCGAATAAAGACGGACTTATTCCTGAATATGAAATTCTTAATCGCAGTAATATTTCACTTGAAGTAGATACTTACTGGGCGTTTAATGCCGGAATTGATGCTGTTGAATTTATTCAGGAACATAAAGACAGAATAAAGCTTATTCATCTTAAAGACGGACTCAAGGGCGGAACAGGCAAGTCATTGGGACAAGGTGAGGCTAAAGCAGCTGAGGTTCGCAAAAAAGCTCTTGAACTGGGATTTAAAATTATTGTTGAAAGCGAAGGACTTGACCCTACAGGACTTGAAGAAGTGGGCAGATGTGCTGATTTTCTTAAATCAGAAGATGCTAAAGACTGAAAAAGAGTATAAAAATATCAGACTTCCCTTGCATTAGCTGCTGCACAAGTCCAGTAAAAACGGACAATAGAAAAAAGAGACCTCCTATGGTAGAATTAAAGAAACTACCATAGGAGGATTTTTATGCCAAGAAGTTACAGACACATCAAAGAATATGAAAAAGAGATATTAGAGTTAAAAAG
>JAZQPL010000068.1:0-4121 GCA_045628495.1 Acutalibacteraceae bacterium | reverse complement strand
ATCCGGTAGCCTGAAATGTATAAAATGATATACCAAGCGGAACAATATAATTCAAATTATCTTCAATAGAAGGCAATTTAAATATAGCAGATAAAGCGTTTATCTGTTCAATAACAAAATGAGAATACTTGAAAAAGCATAAAATACCAAAATTTAAGACTAAAGAACAAACAAGTATTATCTTGCGTTTCCTTTTGTTTTTTTGTTTTATTACTGATTTTTCGTCTTTTGTTAATGTCTGTTTATTTTCTTTAAAATAAGTTTTCTGCTTTTGTGTAATTTTGTTAATACATATAGCAGAAATATAAACAGTAACTGATGTTGTCAGAACAGAGAAGATTCCAACCAGACTGCTTGATAAATAAAAATATAAACTGGATATAAGAAGAACAACCCATTGGTACTTTTTAGGAACCAAGTAGTACAAAATTAACGAAAAAAGAACAAATAGAAAAAATGCATATGTTGTTATCGACAATTCAACCCAACTCCAAAATCAATCTTCATCCTGAATTTTCTGAATCATTGTCCACATAGCCTGTACACTGTTAAAATTTTCATTTCTCATCCATTTCGGACTTATTTCAATATCAAAAGTATCACATATATCGTCAATAAGTTTGAAAATAGAAAATGAATCTATCATTTTACCGTCAATAAGGTTGGTTTCATTCATATAATCAATATCAGGGTTTATTTCATTAAGAATTTCTAACAGTTCATCCATTTTTTTAATTCTCTCCTATCAATTTTACTATTCGCATTAAGCGGCATTTTTTCTACAATGTTTACTCGAGTCGGAACCATATAACTTGAAAGTTTTTGACGCAATAAACTTTGAATCTGTTTTCCCGTTAAATCCTTACAAGTATTATGTAATTCACAAAATAAAACAATTTGAGATTTATCTTTATCATATAAACAGCAACAGCGGTCAACTTCATCCAATGCACCGGCTACAACTTCAATTTCACCTAATTCAATTCTATGTCCCATGTGTTTTATCTGAAAATCTGCACGAGAAGAAAACAACAGATTGCCATTTTCATCATAATGAGCTATATCTCCGGTACAAAGGCATCGAACATTACCGTTACCGAAATCACGAGTCTGAAAAGATTTTTCAGTTTTTTCCGGATCATTATAATACTCTAAAGCCAACGAATCGCTGACAATAAAAATTTCACCGTTGCGATTACTTTCTGTTATTACATTATCACCGTCCAACAAATAAATTTTACAATTAGAAAGCTCTTTACCCATGGGCAAAATTTCATCATCTGAAATATCACCGGTAACTTCATAATAACAACAAATACCTGATATCTCAGACTGCCCGTAAAGATTAACATATTGTATATCCGGTAAAAATGAACGCCATTTATTCAGAAATTTTGTCGGCATCACTTCACCTACAAAGAACACTTTCTTTAATGTTTCAGGCAAAACATAGGAAAAAGTCCTTGCTCTGATAACAAGAATCAGTGCAGTAGGAACCCACGAGATAACGGATACTTTCCGTTCATTCATATATTCAATCAATGTGGGCGGCATTGTAAACATTTCGGTAGGAATAATTTCCAAAGTAGCTCCGGTTTTCAACATTAAATAAAAATCTTTAGCCGAAGCATCAAAAAAGAACGGAGACTGGTTTCCGACAATGTCATTTTCGGAAAACTCAAATGTTTTACACCATGCTTCAATATAACTTTGCATGGCTCCGTGTGATTTTAACACACCTTTAGGCTTTCCCGTTGAACCAGATGTATAAATCATATACAACGGTTCATTGTTGCTGACATCCTTATAATCAGCACAATCTGTACCAATATCGGAAATTGATAAATAAACACCGTTATAATCAGTTGATTTATAAAGTTCAGTTAAAGATTTATCACCTAAAACGACAGAAGGTTTACAATCCGTTAAAATAGAACAAATCTTTTCTGTGGGCATATCAGGATCAACAGGCACATAAAAACATCCTGCATAAACACATGCCAAAAAATAAACCGCAGTATCAATATCACGACTTACAAATACAGCAACGGCATCTGATTGAGAATATGTACGAATCACTGCGCCGAGCCTGGATGACAAATCACTTAATTCTGAAAAAGTATATTTATAATCACGGGCGGCCAATGCAACTTTATCCGGGAATCTTTGCACTTTATCCGACAGATAATTCAAAATATTCATCAAAGTCCCACCTAAAAATACAAAATTTCTTAAATTTTATATTAACATAATAAGAAATTCATGTCAAGATGAATGAATCACTTAAAAACATATCCAAATCATTCTGAAACATATTTTTCAACAAACTGTTTCCATTGTTTTTTCCAGTTTGAAATCAGCTGTGACTTTTGTTTTTTATCAATACCGGAATACAAAATTGAATTTATGCAGAGCTGTTTAATATCGGATAAATTCAAATCCCAACACACAATAGCTGCAAAAAAATCATCACATAACTGCTCATGTTCCTGACAAACGGGGTCATCTGAACACAAAGAAATCGTAATTCCCCTTTTCAAATACTCTATACCGGGGTGCAATCGAATATCTTTTATATATTTCAGAGTTTGATTTGATATTATACAACATTCAAGGCATATTTCACTTTCAGCATATCTTTGAAGAAGCTTAGGATATCTGTACAAATTCATTCCGTGTCCTACCCTTTTTGCACCAAGCAAATAGCCGTCTATCAGATTATCACTTTGTGCATTCAACGATTCACCGCAATGAAGAAAAAGATTAAAATCCGGATATCTGTTTCTGTACTCAATAAATAACGGTGCAAGATTTTTTAATGAAATTGATTTATCTTCTTCATTAACTAAATCAAATCCTATAATAAAATTATGAGGGTTGTCTTTATTATAATCATCAAGAACATTATCTCTCAACCAAAGAGCATTATCTAAATATACTTTAATTTCACTTTCATCAACGCCTAAATATTTAAGACCGGCGCAAATAATAGCAACACTTAATTCAGGATGATTCTCTTTAACATCAAAATATGCTTTTTTAATAACTGAAGCAAGCTGAAATGCTTTATCACGGTCATCTGAAAGAATTGCGTGAATTTCAATATGAGTAATATTGTTTTTAAGATAATCTTCAAATGCAAAAACATAATAATGATATAAAGTTTCATAATCATATTCCAAAGATTCAAATATATTAAGAATATTCTCAAAACATTCCCAAACATCCTGATAATGAGTTCTGCTCAATAAAGTCCACTTTTTTTCAATCTCTTTGCGGGTAAGAAGATTTTTTTCTAATATTTCACAAAGATTAAAGCATTTTTCAGGATTATAACAGTTCTGATTTATGTTATAAATGTAACCGCTTTCAATATCAACAACCAATTCTTTTCGACCTGATATAAAATCAATCAGTTTCCATGCAGGAACCAACGCTGTTGCATGAACATGCAGGTCAGCGCCTTTTGGTAAATCTTTAACAAATTTATACAACTGAGCAGACCATAAGGTATCATCCTTTAATAAATTCATCTTTGATAACTGCATATTATCTTTTAACGATAAAACCGAATGCTTATAGTTTTCCAATAATTCACTTAACTTTTCTTCATCTTCATTTAATACATTACCGACTAAATTTTGATTTTCTTTTACAATTATTTCACGCTGTCTGTAATATTCTTCACAATTCATTTAATTACCTACTTTAATTATATATTGAGAATATTATATCATTTTAAGCAAAATATGTAAATAGATTACTGTATTTATCAAAGTTGTGCTCATCAAAATTTATAAAAAAATCGAGAAAGCCGGCAGGCTTCCCCGATAACAGTTAAGTGATACTTTAATTAACCGAGAAGTTTATCAATGAGTTCAATAATAATTTCACCTAACGATAAATGATTAATAACATCTGCAGAAATCTCAAAGAATCTCAAAGATGCATCAACAAACAACTGAATAAATTCCATTACTTTTTTCACCCCTTTCAAAAAAATATGTCAATCAACCAAATATTAAATTAAGGTTTAGATATGATTGACAAATCTGCACATTGCCTTTGATGCCCCTCCGCAAATATAACATCATAAAACAACAGCAAAAATATAACCCCTT
>JAZQPL010000067.1:0-11184 GCA_045628495.1 Acutalibacteraceae bacterium | reverse complement strand
TGCTGCAATCAATTCCTCAGCCTTGCGCCTTGAAGCAACCTCGCATTGAGAAAGATATTTTTGAAGTCTGATTCCATCATCAGTCATTTTAAGTTCTCCTGAATATATTTTTTATTTTATCAAAAAATCCAATATGCTTTTCTTCTGTTTTCGCCGTTACAGCCTGTATATTTTCACAGGCTGTAACAGGTGACGATGCTATAACCTTACCGTCACAGAAGTACTTCACTTCACCTATAACATCACCCTTATGTACCGGTGCGTAAAGAAATTTTTCAATAAAAATTTTCTTCTCTGTTTTGTCTGTGCATACTGTTATAGAACCGCTTTCTGCTTTTACAAAGGATTTCAGCCCTCCTGTAACAGCAACAGAAATATTACTTTCCTTCTGATTTGACGACCTGACTGCCTCAAATCCGTAGTCCAGCATAATCTTATGGTCGTTCCAGTCATCAGGTGCTTTAAGTGTAACAGCAACAAGCATTACACCGTTTCTTTCTGCGCAGGTTACAAGGCATCTTCCGCTTTTTCTTGTAAATCCGGTTTTAATTCCCAGACATCCGTCATATAAAGACAGCATTTTATTATGATTATACAATGTTCTGTCATAAGGGGGATTACCGTAACTTACAACCGCTTTTTTGCCGGAACACACTTCAAGAAACTCGGGATTTTTTACAGCTTCACAGCCTAAAAGAGCCATATCATAAGCTGTTGTATAATGCATATCATCATCAAGACCCGACGGAGTAACGAAATGAGTGTTTTTCATTCCGATTTGCTGTGCTCTTTTATTCATCATGTCTGAAAATTTTTCAGCCGAGCCTGCTACTGCGGTTGCCGTAAGATTCGCACCGTCATTCCCGGAAAGCAAAAGCATACCGTAAACCAAACTTTTAAGCGATACTTTATCCCCTGCCTGAAGTCCCATTGAAGTTCCTTCAACGCTGATGCTTTTTTTATCAGCGGTAATAATTCTGCCGGGAGTATGCTGTTCAAGGGCAATAAGTGAAGTCATTATTTTTGTTGTGCTTGCCATGGAGCATCGTTTGTCACCGTTTTTATTTAACAGCACCTGCCCTGTCTGGACACACATAACCACTGCACACTCTGCGCTTAAATCGCAACAATCCAAACCCTTTGCATAAACAGCAAAAAGCGAAAGTAAAAAAACAGATACACAAAAAAACGATAAAATTTTCTTCATTTAACCACCGTCCATAGAATATCTATGCACGGCAGTTGAAAAAAATCAATCAGTCTTCTTCAAAAGCAGACAAATCAATATCGTCTTCATCTTTCTTGCCTTTGAATTTATCAACAATATCCGAAAGCTTGTCAACAAGCTCGGGAAGTGAACCGATAACTCTTTCAATAGATGTTTCGGGACCCTCTGAGAGATATTTTACTGTAACATTACCGTTATTGATTACAAGGAATGCTACCGGAGTAAGGGTAACGCCTGCTCCGCCGCCGCCGCCGAAAAGCTCCTTTGATGACTTGGTCGGGAAATCGCTTCCGCCTGAAGCAAAGCCGTAAGTAACCTTTGAAACGGGGATAACCTTTATTCCCTGTCCTGCGTCAATAGGTTCACCGATAATGGTCTTTGAATCAACCATATCCTTGATTTTATCAATGGTTGTACCTAAAATTCCTGCTGCTGATTGTTCTTTCATTTTATTTTTCCACCTTTCGATGTTTTTGATTTATTTTCGTCAGCCGTGTCGGCTGTTTTTGATTGAGTATTCTGTTCGTTTTTGTTCTGCTTATCACCTTTATCAGAAGATGTTTTATTTGCAGACTTAAACTTTGAATTTGAAATAAGAATTTTAATAAGCTCTATTCCCAGTGAAATTGCAAGTTTAATACCGGAACCTATAAGCTTTGAGGGAATAATGAAAAGCTTAACAGCAAATCCGCCCCTTGTTTTTTCACCTAAAAAGTCAGGCTGAACCTTAACCGAGCAGTTTTTAGCATTCACGCAATTTACAATATATCCCATTGACGGATAAACTGCGGAACAGATTTTGCCGTATTTTATTCCTGTCTGCGCACTGTCTCCGTCTGCAACATTTATACGCAGCCAGAGTTTTCTTATGTAAAAGCTCTTACCGATTTTACGGAAGCCTTTTTTTAGCTTAGCGCAAATTGATTTAATAAGCTCCAACATTCCCGGTACGCCCTGATTGTTATAGAAGACTTTAATGAAGTTTTCGCTTTTTTCTTTCTTTTCTTCTTTTTCTTGCTCTTGTTCGTCGTCCTCGTCTTCATCTTCATCTTTTTTGTCTTCATCTTTTTTGTTTTTCGCTTTTTTCTTTTTCTTTTTATCCGCAGGCGGATATATATAAATTTTTATAAAAAGCCATCTGACATAAAGCACAAAGGATTCAATATATTCAGCGTAAATATGAAACGGTATTGAAAGAATACCTATCAACAGTAAAATTACACCGAGAATTATTAAAAGTACCTTCACACAATCACCTCCGCCAAACAGTATTTATTATGATATCTCATTATTTTCGCTTTGCAAATCAAGAGAAAGCTGGTCGGGAATTTCATCTTTTTCCGGCATATCCTCATGCTGAGGCAGTTCAGGCAGCTCATCAAGCGTAGAAACACCGAAGCATTTGAGAAATTCCGGTGTTGTACCGTAAATAAGCGGTCTGCCCGGCAAATCAAGCCTTCCTTTTTCCTCAATGAGTCCTTTCTGACACAGTGTCTGCATTACTGCAGAGCAATCAACTCCTCTGACCTGCTCAACAAATGATTTGGTAACAGGCTGATTGTACGCAACAACGGCAAGCACCTCAAACGCCGCATTGGAAAGAGGTGAATTCTTTTTTATTTCAAGCACTGCTCTTACCTGCCCTGCATACTCGCTTCTTGTACAAAGCTGATAACGGTTATCCATTTTAACAAGACAGATACCGCTTCCCATTTCGTCAAGCTGAGCACCTAAATTCATAAGCAGACTCTCAGCATACTCTGGTTCAATTTCAAGTGCCTGTGCAATTCTTTCATATTCAATAGGCTCGCCTGCGGCAAAGAGTATCGCCTCAACAGCTGCCTGCATTTCATCAACCTTCAAAATAATCCTCTCCAAGCTCGTAATCCGGGTCATCTGATGCCATTTCAACTTCCATACTGCTGCCCTCGCCTGTTATTGTTATTTTTTTATCTTTAGTTAAAGACAGCAATGCAAGAAAAGTTGCCACCATTTCGGAACGGGATTCAGCTGATTCAAAAAAATCATTGAATTTCTGCTTTTTCTTTTTGAACAGCTTATTTATTATATATTTCACTCTTGCAGCAATGGGAACAATTTTATGTGCCACAATACCGGAAAATGCTTCAATAGGAGGCGGAAGATTTCTCTTTCCCCTTCCCACCGCAGAAAGATATGCTCTGAAAAGCTCAACGGGTTCGTGAAGCCGTTTGTATTTCATATCAGGCGGAATTTTTTGCGGCTGTCTTGAAAGATGGTCAAGGTCAACCTGTTCACTTAATTTGCCGGCCATAATTTTGCAGTCCTGATATTCAAGTAATTCACCCTGAAGCTCTTCTTTAAGATTTTGAGCTTCCTCCTCATGAACGGGAAGAAGTGAGACTGTTTTTATATAAACAAGTCTTGCCGCCATCTCAACAAACTCGCTTGCAATGTTCATATCCGCAAGCTCCATTGCACGAACATAATCAAGGTACTGTTCCACAAGCTGAAGAATAGGAATATCGTTTATATCAATTTTATGTTTGCTTATCAGATGAAGAAGTAAATCCATAGGACCTTCAAACATCTCTAATTTATACGATATAGTTTCCATTTCATACTCCGTTAAAAAATCAGAATTGCAATTTTTTCAAACACGCTGATAACAAGCTGTGAAATAAAGCTAAGCGGCTTTGAAAGAACTCCCAAAAGTAAAAGTGCAAAAATTGCAATAGTAATATACCTTTCATACTGAAGAAACTTATAATATGTTTTATTAGGTAAAAATGCTGTAAGAAGCCTTGAACCGTCAAGAGGCGGTATCGGCAATAAATTAAATACAGCAAGATTTACATTTATAATTGCGCAGAAATAAAAGAAAAAATAAAGTGCAAGTGCCAGATTATTCCCCGAATTGAATCTTGTGGATATAAAGCAATAAATAAGTACGCTGATAAAAGCAACGAGCAAATTTGAAACCGGTCCTGCAACGGCGATAATTGCCATTGCCGCTTTTTTATTTTTCATTTTTGTTCTCGACGGATTAACAGGTACAGGCCTTGCATAGCCGAAGCCCACAAGCAAAATCATTATCGCACCTATTAAATCAATATGTGCAAAAGGGTAAAGCGTAAGCCTGCCTGAATTTCTTGCAGTATCGTCACCCAGCTTATCTGCAACAAAAGCATGGGCAAATTCATGCAGCGGTAAAATGCAAAGACAAACAAAAATGCTTACGCAAATGCCGATTATTATTTCTGTAATATTTCCGCCTCTGAATAAACTTAATATCATATATTACCTCTTAACTGCGGTAACCACTCTGGGGATTCCGCTTAAATCGTTAATAATACCTACATCGCATTTTGTAAGATAAAACATCTGAGAAACATCTTCCGCCTGACCTTCGCCGCATTCAACTGCCGCAACAGTACCCGCCGGCACCTTTGAAAGCCACTGAGAAGCAAGAATATTGTAGTAATCATATCCGTCTTTTCCGCCGTCAAGTGCAATAACAGGTTCATGCTGTACCTCTTTTTGCAATGAGGGAATTTCATCTGTTTTAACATAAGGGGGATTTGAAAGAATTAAATCAGGTTTAACACCCGAGAGTAACTCTGAATTTGCAATATCTCCTTGAATAATCTCAACATTTTTTACTTTATTAAGTTTAATATTCTTTTTAAGATATGCAAAAGCTTCAGCTGATTTTTCAACAGCATACACCCTGGCTTTCGGGAAAATTTTGGCAATGCTTATTGCTATACATCCGCTGCCTGAACATAAATCAAAAACAACAGGATTTGTTTTACCTTTAAGACATTCTTTCGCAAAATCAACAAGGAGCTCTGTTTCAGGTCTGGGAATAAGAACGCCTTCGCCAACATAAAACGGGTATCCCATAAACTCCCATTCACCGAGAATATACTGCAACGGCTCGCCTGCTATTCTTCTGCGAATCAATGAAAGAAATTCAACCTCTGCTTTTTTGCTTGCCTGCTTGTCTTTTTTTAATGCAAACTGGTTCGGTTCAATACCTACCGCTTTTTCAACAAGCCATCTTGCATCAAAAAACGCATTTTCAATAAACGCATAATCAAGCATTTCGGCTCCCTGCCTGTAAAGCTCATTTACTGTCATTACTCATCATCCTCTGCAAGTTCTTTAGGGTAAATAACTTCTTCATCATTTTCTTCAGGTTCAGGTGTAATACCAAGACACATTTCAGTAGCGCAAATTGCCACATCAATTATATCATCCGTTGGCTCTTTGGTTGTTATTCTCTGCATCCATAAACCCGGTGCTGATGTGATTTTTACAAATAAATTATCGTGTTTGCCGGCATACTGCAAAACCTCGTAGCCTACACCCAGATATAAAGGCAGAAGTATCAGTTTAACAGCAAGCCATATCAGTCTTTTTGCCCTTAACGCAGGGAAAAGAATTGCAATAAATGAAGAAATAAGCATACTGATAATAATTACAAGGAAAATAAAGCTTGTTCCGCACCTTGGATGAAATCTTGTTTGCCTGCGTATATTTTCCACTGTAAGCGGCAAGCCTTTTTCATAGCAGAAAATCGACTTGTG
The DNA here is from genome assembly GCA_045628495.1 of Acutalibacteraceae bacterium. Lineage (GTDB taxonomy): Bacteria > Bacillota > Clostridia > Oscillospirales > Acutalibacteraceae > CAG-488. The sequence continues at coordinate 5,385 of JAZQPL010000067.1, read as the reverse complement.
CTCTGCGCCGTGATACATAAACATTCGTTTTATATCTTTCATATTGCTCACAGCCCACATATAAACAACAAGAATTACCGCACGGACAATTCCTTCAATCAAAGGCTTGAAATTATTAATATTTTTACCGGCAAGCTTTTCTATTCCGTCTGCAAACAGACTGGGAAGATAAAAGAAAAGCAGAAACGCAAGAGCAAATCCAAGCACTGCGGCAACGGCACCGATAACAGCCATCATCTTGGGACCGAAATGGTCTGAAAGCCACTTATCAAGCTTAGACATATCTTCCTGCTCACCGTCTATATCCATTGATGTTTTTTCAGCTGATTCCATAAGAATTTTATATGTGAAAACCATCTGATCAATAAAATTTATTGTTCCTCGGATAAACGGTATTCTTGCAATCTTATATTTTTCTTTAAGCATATGGTGTTCTTTGCGCTGGGTTTCAATGCTGCCGTCGGGAAGTCTTAAAGACATACCGATTCCCTTCGGGCCAATCATCATAATCCCTTCCATAAGCGCAGAACCGCCTATACTGAATTTTTTCTTTTCTTCAGACATTACTTATCCTCCTGCAGGTTTTTCTGGTTTTCAGCTTCAATGGCGGCTTCAATATCCCACTCTTCACCTAATTCAACATGGTCAATATCAAAACCTACAACAACCGTTGTACCTTCGCCGAGAACACTGTCAATATCAAATGTTCCGTTATGAAGCTTTATTATCTCATCTGTAACGGCAAGTCCTATGCCGGAACCGTGAACTGTCATATTTGTTTTATAAAATTTCTCTTTAACATGAGGCAAATCCTCCGGAGAAATTCCGCAGCCTGTATCTGAAACGGTAATTGTAATTCTGTCATCCGCAACATTTGCGGTAACGGTAATTTTCCCGCCCTGTTTTGTGTACTTCATTGCATTGTCAAGAATATTAACAAAAACCTGTTTTATTCTGTCAGAATCACCGTCCATGGGAGCGGGCAAATCAGGCGCATTATATATTAAGTCTATACCCTCTCTTGTTGACCTGTCCTTAAATGCAAACACTGTTTCGTCAAGTTCTGCGAGAACATCCATTTTTTCAATTCTTAAAGTAAGCCTTCCGCTGTTTATTCTTGAAAAATCAAGCAATTCTTCAACAATTCCCGAAAGTCTTCCCGCTTCATCAATAATAACATTCATTCCGCGCTGAGTCAGAGCAGGATCAGAATCACTGACCTGTAAAATTGTTTCACCCCAGCCTTTAATAGCCGTAAGAGGAGTTCTTAATTCGTGAGAAACAGTAGAAATAAAATCATTTTTCAACCTGTCCGCCGCACTCAGCTCCGTTGCCATATTGTTAATTGAATCGCACAACTCGCCGATTTCATCGTCATAAAGATAATGGTCAATTCTTGCATCCATATTACCGGAAGCAATCAGCTTTGTTGTTTCGTTTATTTTTTTCAGCGGCTTTGCGATAGAACGGACAAACACAAAGCCCGAAAACAGAACAAGTGATACAAGCACAATAAAAATAACAATAATCAAACAATATATCACAAGCAGCTGAGAATCAACACTGTCAAGAGATGTTGCGAACCTGACAGCCCCCTTTTGCTGGCCGTCACCGTCATGAAGAATATATGTTATAGCAAGAATCTTCTCGCCTGATTTCAGCTTTCCCGTCCATTCATGATAAATCGATGTTCCGTCTGTATCCTTAACCGCCTCGTGATAATCAGGCATTTCCGGATAACTGTCCTCTACTCCGCCTGACGAAACAATAACCTTACCCGATTTATCAATAACCATTACTTCCATAAGAGATTTTTCCGAAAATTCTCTGACAAAATCTCTTGCGGCAGATTCAAAATCACTTTCTTCAACCGATTCAAAATAATTGTCTGCTATTCCGGTGCAATAGCTTCTTACTTTATTGTAAACTGTTGTATAATAATAATTTTTAATAAAAACGGCACATACAACGCAGATAATCATTAAAATTGCAACTGTTACAAGTGCAGTTCTGTAAAGCCAGCGATGAATAAGTCCGCCCATTCTTTTTGCAGTTTTTTTGCTTTTTTTATCAGCGGTTTTTGATACAGAGTAATTTTCAACCGGCTTTTTTTTCTGCGCCAATGCGTTTCGCCTCCTTATGTAAATTATTATTTACTTCAGCTTACCCATTTATATCCCATTCCCCATATTGTGAGCAAATGCTTTGGATTTGAGGGTTCATCCTCAATTTTCTTTCTTATTCTTCTGATATTTACATCAACTATTTTTTCTTCGCCGGCATGGCTCTCTCCCCATACCTTATTGAGTATTGCCGTTCTGCTCAGAGTATTGCCCTGATTTACAAAGAAATACTCCATAATCTGAAATTCCACCTGTGTTAAATCAATAGGAATATTATTTTTTGTAAATGTCATATTTTTTGTGTTAAGAGAAAAGCTGCCGGAAATTATTGCATCGTTATCTTTTTCGTTCCCTTTTTCAAGCATTGCAACACGGCGGTAAATCGCATCAACTCTTGCCATAAGTTCCGAAGGAGAAAACGGCTTTGTAACATAATCGTCCGCTCCGTTGAGAAGTCCGCTTACCTTATCCATTTCCTGAGTCTTTGCGGTAAGCATGATAATACCGAGCACATTGTTCTTTTCTCTTAATTTTTTGCACACCTCAAGTCCGTCCATATTAGGCATCATAATATCAAGAAGTGCAACCGCAATGTCGCCGTCACAGTTTTCATACTGCCGCAAAGCTTCCAGTCCGTCTGAAGCTTCGATTGTTTCATACCCGGCCCGTTTAAGATTGATTACAATAAATTCTCTTATTGCCTGCTCGTCTTCTGCGACAAGAACTTTTTTATTCATCCTTAATTCCTCCCTGATTATTTATTATGATAGAAAATGAAGTCTTAAAATATTCGTCTTTGATACCGAAGTCTTCACCGTCAAGCGTAATATTGTATTCGTATTCTTTACCGTTATAATCAAGAATACTGTGATAACCGTCAAGCCCTGCCGAGCCTGTAGCATGAGATACTATTGAAAACAGCTGATTGCCTAAGGGCTGTTTCTCCGATTTATTCCAACGGTAAAAATAAAGCTGAGAATCAAGACTGTTAACTGTTATTTTGCCAACCCAGCTGCTGGGAATATCTATCTGATAATTTTCATTATCGTTATATATCATATATTTTTCGGATTTCAGCTTTTTGCCGTTAAATTCAGACCACAAAGTATAATACAGACTTTCTTTCTGAAGCTCTCCCCCTCTGACAACCTCAGAACCTGAAATTTCCACACCTACAGGAATTTCATAATGTCCGTCAGAATCAAAATCCGCCGCAGGCTTCCTGCAGTTTCTCCATGTTGCAAGAGTTGTCTGAGTTTCACTGTCAAACAAAGGTGCCGAGAGTTTGCCGGATTTCCACATAATAATTTCAGTAATCATATCATGCTCGTTTTTATATGCATCAACAAGAATAACCGGCTTATTGTCAACAGAATCCACATATACAGCACTGTACCCGGAAACATTGCCGTCAACCGGGGTTTTATCAAGAACAACAGTTTCACCTTTATTATTAAGCGAAACAACATAAGCATTCGCCGAATGAACAGCTTCCGTAACATCAAGCGATATAAAGAAAAGCTCCTTTTTTTTATCTGAATTTATATCAACCTTTTTAATAATATTATACTGATATGAATCAAGCTCCCGGAAAAATTCTTTGCCGCCTTTATCATCCGGCTCATAAACAGAAACCTGCTTTATTGAAGTATATATATCCCATCCGACTGCAATTTCTTTTGTTCCGTCGCCGTTAAAATCTTCAATTATAAGATTATCTATTGAATTACCTGCACCGGGAATATTCTTTATATATTCCCACTTGCCGCCGTCTTTTCTGAATATTCCTATCCTTGCTTTTCCGTCTCCCTCTTTCGGGCAGTAAAAAACAACTGCGTCTTTCTTCCCGTCCGAATTAAAATCATCAATAATAAAAGCTGATTTGTTGTCTCCGTTGGCAGGGATAACATAGTCGGACTTACCGTTTACATTGCTGATAAAAACATTCTGTAAATCCCTGTAATCACCTGTAAGGCCGGGAGGGCTCATAAGATTTTCAGGATTTTTTATGCTCAGGGAGCAACCGCTGAAAAGACACATGCACATTGCCGCTGACATTAAAAATGCACAAAGTCTTGCTTTCAAAGCCGTATCCCCCTATCTTGTAGAATAATTCATATTATTATAACACAGCCTGAAGTAAATTTACAACATTAAAACACTATTTTTTTGAAAATTTACTGAAATTTCATAATCTTTTACACATATGAATTTTTTTATAAAATAATCATCCCCTGTATAATATAAAACAATATCCTTTTAAGAAAATCAGCCGAAGCTATTAAACAAATAACTTCGGCTGATAAATAAAACTTCACATTTAATTTTCAGGTTTAAACTGAAAATATTTTGTTGAACAATCCATATTAACTCCTCTGATTCTGCAAAGCTCATCTACAGTAACGAATGCGTAACCCTGCTTTTGCAAATCATTCATTGCGGACAGTGCGCCCTCAACAGATGTCTGATATAAATCATGAAGAAGGACTATACCGCCGTCAAAAGCATTGCTCATTATGGTATCATGAACACTTTTTGCGTTCCTTGTTTTCCAGTCAAGTGAATCAATGCTCCAAAGAATAACATGCTTGTTGAGTATTTTCATTGAGTCTTTATTAACAGAGCCGTAGGGCGGTCGTACACATTCAGGCTCAATTCCTATTACTTTTTTTACTGCAAGGGATGATTTTTCGGTATCTTCTTTCAGCTTATCCGGTTTCATTGCACTTATATCAGAATGAGAATATGAATGGCTTCCTATCTGATTTCCCATTTTATAAGCCTTTTTCAATGTTTCACGGTAACCCGGATTCCCGTCAACTCTGTTACCTACAACAAAGAATGTAACTCTTGCATTATATTTATCAAGTCTTTCAAGCAGATATTCCGTTACAGGGGTGTACGGCCCGTCATCAAATGTAAATGCCAGCAGCTTTTTACCTGAAAACTGTTCAATATCTCTTCCTGTATATTCCGACACAACGCTTGCGGCGGTTGAACTTACAGCAGTGGTTTTCGTCTGCATCTGAGTCTGAGCTTCGGTCTTCGTCTGAACGGTTTTTGTAGTTTGCGTAACAGAAGCTGACACAGCCGACGAAGCTGTTTCTTTCACGGCAGTTGTCACCTTCTCTTTTTTTGCCGCAGGCTGTGACTGCTTTTTTATACCGCACGATGAAAAAGTGAAAATGATTGATGCCGTCAGCACTAAAGATATTATTTTTTTCATTGTTACCCCTCGATTTTTTTATGTTTGGTATATTAT